>DATINO010000110.1:0-17763 GCA_035474195.1 Gaiellaceae bacterium | reverse complement strand
GCGGGAAGCCCACCTCAAGATGAGGCCTCCCATCTCCTAGAGAGAGTAAGAGCCGTGGGAGACCACCACGTTGATAGGCGGGACGTGCAAGCACAGCAATGTGTTCAGCGGACCCGTACTAATTGCTCGAGGTCTTGATTTGAAGAGCTCGTCCGTAGCTATGGAGTTTTGAGGGTGCGCTGCTCAAGCGCGCACGACCTCGACAATTGGGCGGTCATAGCGGCGGGGAAACACCTCTTTCCATTCCGAACAGAGAAGTTAAGCCCGCTAGCGCCGATGGTACTCGGGGCGCAAGCCCCCGGGAGAGTAGGACGCCGCCCATTTTCTTCACGGGGTGTCTGACACCAGCAGGTGTCAGACACCTTGTCTTCTTACGCAGCGCGGAGGCGTTCCTTCCACTCCGGATCAAGTGCCCGCAAGCGTGCGACCCGCTCGCTGAGCGGAGGGTGCGAGTCGAACAGCGCGCCGAGCCCGTTCTCGGCGAACGGGTTCATCGTGTAGAGCGGCTCGGTGGCGGGAGCCGCCTCGAACGGGACGAGCTCCATCGCCTGCTCGAGTCGTAGCAACGCGTCGGCGAGACCGTGCGGTGACGCGCACAGCGCAGCGGCCGTGCGGTCGGCGGCGAACTCACGCCGCGGGGACAGCATCAGGTGCACGAACGACGCGGCCACGGGGGCCAGCACGAAGAGGAGCGCGCGCTGCAACACGCCGCCGATCCGCGACAGCTCGACGAGGCACATCGCGACGACCACCACGACGGTCTGCAGGAGGACGTCGCGATGACGGATGTGCGCGATCTCGTGCGCGACGATGCCCTCGAGCTCTGCCGGGGAGGCGACGCCCATCAGCCCGACCGAGACGGCGAGCCCGGAGCCGCCTCCCGCACCTCGGCCGGCCGAAAGCGCGCGCGGATAGCTGTCGGGCAGCACGTACAGCTTCGGCTTGACGATCCCGGCCGAGAGCGCGAGGCGCTCGACCGTCGAGTGCAGGGCCGGAGATTCGCCCTGCACGAGTTCGCGCGCGCCCAGCATCCCCATCACGATCCGGTCGGCGTACGTGTAGATCGCTGCGGCGAGCAGCACGATCGATCCCGCGAAGAGGATGGAGACCCGGTAGCCGCCGAGCTTCCAGCCAAGGCCGCCGAGCAGCACCCCGACGACCAGCGGGATGGCCCAGCACTTGACGACGTTCCGGAGGATCAGGAAGCGGTCTCGCACCGCACCCCCTTACGGCTCGTCTTCGGAGGTGTCCGTGTCGTCCTCGGCGAGCCCGCGCGGGGGCCAGTCGGGCTCGGGCGCATCGCACCGGCTCGAGCAGTGCAGCGAGGCGACGTTCTGCAGGGGGATGAGGATGTGGCCGTTCAGCTCGACGTGGGCGACGTCCTCGAGGTAGCAATACGCGGTGAGAACACCGTCCTGGTACTCCCCGCCGAACAGGGCGATCTCGACTTGCTCGCCCTTGTACTTGTTCGTGTAGTCCTCCACGCGGTTCGAGCCTATCCGATGGGCGCGGTGAGCCGGTCGTCGCGGAACTGCACCTCGAGCACGTGGCAGTTCGGCACCGGGTGGTACGGCAGCTCGCTGATCACGTCATGAATCGAGCGGATCGTGCCGCCGTGCGTGACGAGGAGGATCCGCTCGCCGAGGTGCTCGCGCGCGATCCGGATCACCGCCGCGCGCACGCGGGCGCCGTGCTGGTCGTGCGTCTCGCCGTCGCGACGCTTGCCGTCGGGAAACCGCGCCTCGATCTCGCCCCGCGTCAGACCGGACCACGAGCCGATGTCGATCTCGCGCAGCCCGGAGTCGGCGACGACGGGAACGGTGTGGGGAGCGGCGAGGATCTCGGCCGTCTCGAACGCACGGCGGAGGTCCGACGAGTACACCGCGTCGAACGCGGTCTCGCGCAGCGTTTCTGCCAGCTGTCGCGCCTGCGCTCGGCCGGTGTCGTTGAGCGGTGGATCGGCCCAGCCCTGCCAGCGGCCCTCGAGGTTCCAATCGGTCTCGCCGTGCCGTGCAACGAGGAGCGTGGTCATCGGATCGCTACCGTAGCGAGCCGTGGATCTGGGTCTTGCAGGCAAGGTCTGTCTCGTCACCGGCTCGACTGCCGGCATCGGGTTCGAGGTCGCGACGCGGCTCGCGGCCGAAGGCGCGCATGTCGTCACGACGGGGCGCCGCGAGGAGGGTCCTGGCGAGCTCCACGTCGCCGCCGACCTGACCGTGGGTGACGCCGCCGACCGTGTCGTCGCCGCCGCGATCGAGCGCTTCGGCCGCATCGACTGCCTCGTCAACAACACCGGTGGCACCGAGATCCGCAAGCTCGCCGAGCTCACCGACGAGGACTGGCAGCGGTCCTTCGAGCTGAACCTGATGACCGCCGTGCGCACGACGCGCGCCGCGCTCCCGCACATGCAGCGCGGTGCGGCGATTGTCAACGTCTCGTCGACGGCGGCGAAGCGCCCGTCGCTCGGCATGCCGGACTATTCGGTGCTGAAGGCCGCACTGCTCTCGTACTCGCGGCTCGTCGCCGACGTGCACGCCGCCGGCGGTATCCGCTGCAACGCCGTGACACCGGGGCCGACCGCGACGGACGCCTGGCTCGGCGCGGGCGGCCTCGCCGAGCAGCAGGGCAACCGCGACGAGGTGCTCGCAAAGGTCGCCGCAGGCCGTCCCCTCGGGCGTCTTGCCGAGCCCGGTGAGATCGCCGACGTGATCGTGTTCCTCCTGTCCCCGCGGGCCGCGTACGTGACGGGCGCGGCCTGGTCGGTCGACGGTGGAACCGTTCCAATCATCATCTGACGCTGCAGCTACCGTGGCCTCGTGCCCGACGTTGCCGGGAGAGTCGCCGACGCCTTTGCTGCGCGCATGCGCGAGCAGGAGGAGCGTGCGCTCTCACCGCTCGCGGTTCGCTCGTACGAGACTGCGGGGCGGCCGCGGGAAGAGGACGAGTGCGGCGTCCGCACGCCGTTCCAGCGCGACCGCGACCGCATCCTTCACTCGAAGCCGTTTCGTCGCCTGAAGGGCAAGACGCAGGTCTTCATCGACCCCGCGGGCGACCACTACCGGACGCGCATGACCCACACGCTCGAGACGACCGGCATCGCGCGCGTCGTCGCGCGCGCACTCGGGCTGAACGAAGACCTGACGGAGGCGATCGGGCTCGGTCACGACACCGGCCACCCGCCGTTCGGGCACGCCGGGGAGACGGCGCTCGACGAGCTGCTGCACGACCAGGGCGGCTTCCGGCACAACGAGCAGTCGGCGCACATCGCCGAGCAGCTCAACCTGACGCGCGAGGTGGTCGACGGGATCCTCACCCATACAGGGTCACGAGAGCCGACGACGCTCGAGGGAAAGATCGTGCGCATCGTCGACCGTGTCGCGTACATCAACCACGACATCGACGACGCGATCCGCTACGGGATCCTCGAGGACGGCGACCTCCCGCGGGACGAGATCGCGCTGCTCGGGCCGACGGGTGGGAAGCGGATCGACACGCTCGTGCACGACCTGGTCGAGCAGTCGTCCGCGGCCGGCGACATCGTCCAGAGCGACGAGATCGGCGAGGCAATGCTTTCGCTGCGTGGGTTCATGTTCGAGCGCGTCTATCTCGGGCCGGAGACACGCCCCGAGCACGAGCGCGCCCGCCAGACGATCCGCCGGATTTTCGAGCACGGTGCGTCCGTCGAGTTCATTGCCGGGATGACCGACCGCTTCGCACTGTCATACGCTGAGCGGTTGTAGTGGCCAGGATCAAGGACACCTCGGTCGAGGCCGTGAAAGCGGCTGCCGACCTCGTCGCCGTCGTGGAGGAACGCACGTCGCTGCGCAAGCAGGGGGCGCGGCTCGTCGGCCGCTGCCCCTTCCACGAGGAGCGTACTCCGAGCTTCTCCGTGAACCCGAGCCTCGGGCTCTATCACTGCTTCGGCTGCCACCAGGGCGGCGACGTGATCAAGTTCGTTCGCGACACGCAGGGCCTCGACTTCGCGGGCGCGATCGAATGGCTCGCCGAACGCTTTCGCATCGACCTCGAGTACGAGGACGTCTCGCCCGAGCAAGCGGCCAAGCGCAACCGTCGCGCGCGGCTGCAGGAGCTGCTCGACGATGCGGCGTCGTTCTACGAACGCGCACTGTGGGAGACCGAGGTCGGCTCGTTCGCGCGCGACTATCTCAAGGGCCGCGCGTTCTCCGAAGAGATCGCGCGTGAGTTCCGGCTCGGGCTCTCTCTCGGCGGCAACTCGCTGTCGCGCAAGGCGCTCGCGAAGGGATTCACGCGTGACGAGCTGATCGCCGCCGGTCTCATGCGCCCGCGCGGCGACGACTACTTCCAGCGCCGGCTGATGTTTCCGCTCACAGACGCGCGCGGCCGCGTGCTCGGCTTTCAGGCGCGCAAGCTCTACGACGACGACCCGCTGAGCGGCAAGTATGTGAACACGCAGGAGTCGGAGCTCTTCCACAAGAGCGCCGTCGTCTACGGCCTCGACAAGGCTCGTTCGGCGATCGCGAAGCAGGATCGCGCGTGCGTCGTCGAGGGGAACGCCGACGTGATCGCGCTTCGGCAGGCGGGGTTCGAGCCGGTCGTCGCGTGCATGGGCACTTCGCTCACCGAGCAGCAGCTGCGGGAGCTCGGTCGGCTCACGACGCGGCTGTGGCTCGCGTTCGACGGCGACGCTGCGGGCGAGTCGGCGGCGCTCCGCGGCATGGAGCTCGCCGTCGCGCAGCGGTTCGACGTGAACGTGGTGGCGCTGCCGCCGGGCGTCGACCCGGCCGACGACCCGGGCGGTTTCGAGGCGCACCTGCGTAATGCCGAGCCGTATGTCGTGTACCGCGTCCGGCTCGAGCTCGAGCACGCCGAGGACCGTGAGGCCGGATTCCGGAAGGCGAAGGAGATTCTCGACGGGTTCCCGGAGGGGCCGGACAAGCTCGCCGCGCAGCGGCTCGTCACCGACCGGATCGGCACGACCGTCCAGTTCCGCACGGGAGCGATTCCGTCGGCGCGTGCCGCGGCGAACGCGCCGCGTGTTCTCGACGCCGGCACGCGACTCGAACGGAACGCGCTCGCCGGGGCGCTCGCGCACGAAGACCTGCGCCCGCTGCTCGGCCAGCTGACGCCGGAGCATTTCTACGACCCGCTGCACCGAAGAATCCGCGAGCACCTCGTCGACGCGACACCGCTCGAGCCCGACGGCATCAGCCTGCTCGCGGAGCTCGACGCCCGCGCAGAAGCCGAGGGCATCGACGCCGCGACCGGGGAGGAGCTGCTGTGGCGGCTGCGCGAGCGGGAGTTGCGGCGCGAGCTGCAGGGGGCGGACGTGGCGCGGACGAGAGAACTGCAGGAGCTGCTGCGGAAACTGTTCGAGCGCGTGTCGGCGCTCAGCGGACGCTGAACGCGACCGACGCTCCCTTCCAGTAGCTCCACGGAAGGTTGTCGAGCAGCATGTACGAGCCGCTCCGGAGCGAGACGACGAGCGTTGCGGTCCTTCCCGGCCGCACGACGACACTCGCGGCGAGCGGATGCACGACTGCGCGCGCCCCCACGACGCGCAGTCGCGCGCCGAACGTCGCGGTTCGCACCACCGTGACCTGATGGGACGATGCGCCGAGGTTGCGCACGACCACACGCACGAGGCCTGCGCGCACCGCACCCGTGGAGGGAACGATGCTCCATTCGGCGACGTCGGCCCGCAGGGTCGTCGTGGGGGTCGGGGCCGCAGTGCCGGATACCGCGCACAGAAGCGCCGAAGCGACGACGGAGAGCACGATCGCGAATCTCACCGGCGTAGTGTGCGAAGCCGCGCTGGGCAACGCCCCCACTGACCTGCGGGTGTCGTCCTGGCCGGAGGTCCTACAGGACCGTGATGCGAATCTCGCTGTACGGGAACCAACCCTCGTCGTCTCGCGGCACGGCGAACACATTCGTCGAGCCGGCGAACGCGCGGGCGGCAGCGGAGACGGTGGGCTGATCGGCTGCGAGCTCGTCGTCGGATTCGACGTCGGCAGCGGTGATCAGGCCGTCGTGGCCCCGGGCGAGTGCGAGCAATGCTTCTTGGGCCTGTTCGTAGGTCATCGGCATGGATTGTTCCAGAGGTGGGTCGGACAGGCGTCGTGGGCACGTTCCGATCGCACGGACACAGCTCCCCGGGTTGGACTCGAACCAACAACCCTTCGGTTAACAGCCGAATGCTCTGCCAATTGAGCTACCGGGGACCAATCGGCGGGCGGCATTGTAGCTACCGTGTTCGTCGATGATTGGTCTGCTGGCCCACGCAGCTCCGATCAACTATAAGTTCCCGCTTCCGATCTGGCTGTACGTCACAGCCGGTGGGGCGGCGGTGCTTCTCTCGGCACCTGCGGCCGCGCTCGCGGTCACCGACAGCACCGTCGTCGAGCGGCGCGGGTCGGACATCTACCGGTTCATGCGTCGCATCGGGCCGATCCTCACTGTCCTCGGCGTCGCGCTGATCCTGGTCGCACTCGTCGGTGGGCTCTTCTCCACGACCGACGAGTCGCAGGAGTTCTTCGAGAACCCGGTACTCGTCCTCACCTGGGTCGACTTCTGGGTTGGGCTCGGCATCGTCTCGTGGCTCGTCGGCAACGTCTGGGAGCGCGTGTCGCCGCTCAACGTCGCGGGCCGTGCGCTCGACCGCGTGCTGGCGCGCAACGGCGTCGAGCCGCTTCGCTATCCGGCGTGGCTCGGTCAGTGGCCCGCGGTCGCGCTGCTTCTCGTGTGGTCGTGGATGGAGTTGATCTGGGGACCGGCGAAGGAGCCGCGCCCGTTCGCCGCCATCCTGCTCGTCTACATGATCGCAACGCTTGTCGGCTGCGCCGTCTACGGCGCGGAGGCGTGGTTCGGGAACGTGGAGCTCTTCAGCGTGTTCGCGCGCACGCTCTCGCGCTTCTCGCCGCTCGAGCTGCGGCCGTTCTCGCCCGAGGACTGGTCGGCGACGCCGCCGTCGGAGCGCTCGGCGCGGCTGCGCCCGTACGGCGCAGGGCTGCGCACCGATCCCGCCCTGCCGGTGGGCGGCGGTGCGTTCGTTCTCGCCGCGCTCGCGACCGTGGTCTTCGACGGCTGGTCGCAGACCGACCGCTTCGGCGGCTTCCAGCAGTGGTTCTGGGAGCGCTGGTCGTTTCTCGCGCATCACGTCGACGTGCTGCAGACGCTGTCGATGGTCGCCGTCGTCGCGATCTTCGTCTCGGCGTATCTCCTGATCACGCGGCGTAACGCCGAGGCGTTCGCGACGACGTTGATCCCGATCGCGGGCGTCTACTTCGCGGCGCACTACTTCGCGTACCTGCTGATCGCCGGCCAGAACACACCGGCGGTGATCGTCGACCCGTTCGGCCACAGCTGGAACCCGCTCGGGTGGGGCGAGTACGCGACGACGACAGCCGTGGCGCCGGCGGGCGTCGTGTGGTGGATCCAGGTGCTGCTGATCGTGTTCGGTCACGTCGCTGCGGTCTTCGCTGCGCATCGCCTGGCGTTGCGCTCGTCCACTCGGGCGCGCGCACTCGCCATGCAGCTGCCGCTCGTCGCCCTGATGGTCGCCTATACGGTGGCCGGGCTCTGGGTGCTCGCGCAGCAGATCAAGGCGTGACGACGACGTGCACCTTCACCTCGTGCTGAGGTGAGCCGTCCTTCGCCGAAGACGAGAACGCACGCACGACGAGCTGGCCGGGCGTGGCATGCATCGTCACGTCGAACGTCCCGCGGCTCGGTGCGCCCTCCGACGCGGTCACCGTCTTCCGCTCGACGATTCTGCCGTCCCGCAGGATCTCCACGACGAACGTCGCCTCGAAGACGCTGGCCGTCCCGCTGACGTGAAAGGTGGGGGAGACGTGCTCGTCCGGCGACGGGCGCTCGACGTCGATCGGCAGAGCCACGGCCCTGGGGAGCTTCGACGAACCCCCGCAGCCGGTCGCCACGAGGGCTCCGGCGACGAGGATGAGGGCGCATGTCTTCACGTCTGCCGATTCTCGCGAAGGGCCGTCTATCCTGTGCGGCAGTGAGCGTGATCGCCCTCGTCCTGCTCGCAGCGGCCGTCTTGCTGCTCGCGGCGGCCGAGTGGCCGCGCCTCGCACGTCGCGGGGTGCTGCCACAACGGAAGCCCCGCCCGAAGAAGCGTCACCTCCGCGTGGTCGAGCCCGAGCACGATCCCGACGAGTTCCAGCGGTCGGTGGAACGGGACCTCGCGAACCTCCCGACCTACGATCCGCGCGCGAACCGCGACTCGTGATGCAGCCGCATCACCGCACGACGACACTGGCACGCAGCGTCGCCGTGTTCGGGAGGATCTTCGCGACGTCCTCCGTGTTCTTCGTCTCCTGATAGTCGGCGACGGAGAGCACGAGGCTGTGGCGCCCCTTCGTCGCTCCGATACGGACCGTGCCCGAGCCGAAACGGGTTGCCACTCGCTTTCCGTCGAGGGTTGCGACGATCGAGCTGGAATCGACGCCGGACCCCGCGTCGGTGGCCGCGACGACAATCGACCCGCGCGCCGAGCGAACCTTGAGGCTCGGCGGGGTGACGTCGTTCACCCAGTAGCGGAACCTGAACGGCCTGCCGCCCGCGGTCGTGCTGTCGAAGACGACGTCGTAGATGCCGCCGGCCGGGAGGACGACCGCTGCGACGCGGCGTCGCAGGCCGTAGCTCCTGCGGTACGGGTTGAAGTCGAGCGGCATCGCCGTGTAGCCCGCAAGCCGGTCCTCAGAGCCGTCGAGTGTGATGTGCGGATAGACGTTCCCGGCGAGTACCGCGACGCCGGCGTTCGCAGCGCCGGCTGGAACGCGAATCCGGTAGACGCGCTCCGGGCCCGGGTAGTTGTCATCGCCGCCGGTCGGGTAGCGGTAGTGCGTCACGAGCGCGGGGGCGCCCGCGGTCGTTCCCTTGTACGTGCCCGGCGTCAGCGGCAGCGTCTTCTCCCGCGCGAGCTTCGGCGCGGTCGTCAGGAACCAGAAGGGAATACGCCGCACATCCGCGCCGCGCGTGAGGACGACGTAGCCGCTGACGTCGCCCGTGATTTGCGCGCCGGTGGCGGTCACCGCGAGTTGCCCTGGGACGGTTGCGGTCGCGGGCGCGCTCAGTCCGGCCCCGACGACGGTTACCGCCCAGTCGCCCGCGCCCCCGCCGGCGTCGGAGAGCGCCACTGTGCGGCTCGCCGTCGCCCCGGGTCGCAGGGCGCCGAACGACAGCCCGGTCGGCGCCGCGAAGAGCAGCGGGACGTCGGCGCGCGGCAGGTCGATGACGCCGCCGCCGTCGCGCGTCACGGGCACGCCGGCGACGGGATCGCCCGTCTGTTCGAGCGCCGACTTGATCTGCGCGACCGTCCAGGTGGGGTGGCGCTCCTTCAGCAGCGCCGCCGCCGCAGAGACGACCGGTGCCGCCATGCTCGTTCCGCTGAGCGTGCCGAACAAGCCGCCCTGGTTCGCGGGCAGGGACGAGAGGACGTCGACACCGGGCGCCGCGACGTCGGGCTTCATCTGGAGCGAGAGCGGCGTCGGGCCTGCCGAGGAGAAGTCGGCGATCGCGTTGGACGACGTGACTGCGGCAACGGTGATCGCCGAGGGCGCGTTGGCGGGCGACGACACGGAGCCGTAGCGGAAATCGTCGAAATCGTTGCCGGCCGCGATCACCGGCACGACGCCGGCTGCGGCTGCGCCCTCGAGCGCCTTCACGACGAGATCGCGCGAGGGCTCGACCTCGGGCTCCCCGAGTGAAAGGTTGATCACGTCCATGCCGTCGGCGACAGCAGCTTCGATCGCAGCCGCGATCTCGGCGCTGTTGCCGTCGAGCCCGAAGCCGGGGGTCGGGATCGTCAGTGCCTTGTAGTTGCCGATGTACGCGTTCGGCGCGACGCCGGAGAGCAGCGCAGGCCCTGCCTGCACGCCGTTCACGCCGGCGGCGATCCCGGCGACATGGGTTGCATGGAACGAGTTGGACGGGTCGAACGGCGTCGTCGCGTACTTCCAGGTCGGCGACGGCGGCGTGAAGGTGCGCTGCACGATCACCTTCGGCGTCGCGAGCTGCGTCTGCCCCTTCGGGAACCCGGGCGGGTACTGGAAGCCGTTCGGGTCGAAGTACGGGTGGTCGGCTTCCACGCCGTCGTCGATGATCCCGATCTTCATCCCGTTGCCGGCGGTGTCGAAGTTCGGTCCCCAGAGCTTGTCGGCGCCGACCTGCTGCGGGCCGAGCTTGACCGCGAGCGAGTGGTAGCGGACGTTCGGCCACACCTCTGCGACACCCGGGACGTGTGCGAGTCTCGAGACCTCCGAACGGGGGAGGACCACGGCGAGGCCGTTCGCGACGAGCCGGTAGCGCCAGCGGATCCGCGACGACGGGATCGTCTGTTCGATTCGTGTGGAGACCACCGCCTGCTGCAACTCGAGCTTGTGCAGATAGCTGACGTGCCGTGCCGAGAGCAGCGCCCGCCCGAAGGACGCAAGCGGCGGCGACTTCAGCGTCACGACGACCTCGGTCGTGGGCGCGGGCGTCCGCCCGAACCCGTCCCCCGACAGCGCGATCGCAGACGCCGCCGACACCACGATGATCGTGAGAAGGCGTCTCAGAGTGCCGCATCGTAGCCCGTGAGGTGCTCAAACGCGGCGGGGCGGCGGACCGGGGGAGAGTTCGGCCGCCGCCGCCGCCGCGGCCGGCATCCGGCTCCCCCTCGGACGCGAGCAGCGGATGCCGGGGACTGACTTCGCGTCCGAGCGGCGTCGTCCTACCTGGTCGGCGCTCACGTGCCTGGGAAGCGGTGCCGATACGAGGAGCGGTGGCCGTCGAAAAGCTCCCTGACCTCGATGCGCTCGCGACCGAGCTCGCCCATCTGCAGCACCGTCAGCGCGATCTGTTGCGCCAGCACGACAAGCTCACCGAGCGGATGCTCGAGTTCCCGAACGACTTCGGCATCGCCTGGGCGAGGTCGCTCGCAGCCGAGATCGAAGCCATGGCCGTCCGCATCGCCGAGCTCGAGGCACAGCTGCTCCCACACCGCTGGTGAAGGCGAGTTGCGACTATGCGGATGAGAGGACTTGAACCTCCACGCCCATAAGGGCACACGGACCTGAACCGTGCGCGTCTACCAATTCCGCCACATCCGCGCGGAACCGCAGTCTAGCGGGGGTCGCTAGCTACGATCGACGCGTGAGCACGCAACCGCTGCGCGAACTGCTCGAGCGCGCCTTCCCGGACGCGACCGAGCTCGACGTCGTCGATCGCACCGGCGGCGGCGACCACTTCCAGGTGGTGGTCACCGCGCCGTCGCTCTCCGGCCTGTCGCTCGTCGAGCAGCATCGGCGCGTCTACGAGGCGCTGTCGGCACCCCTCGGCGACGGAACCATCCACGAGTTGCGCATCAAGACGAAAGGAGCATCCTGACCATGAGCTACAGCGACCGGATCAAGGACGTCATCGAGAGCTCGGACGTGGCGCTGTTCATGAAAGGGACGCCCGCGTTCGCCATGTGCGGGAACTCGGACCGGGCGCTCCAGGCGCTCCGCAGGGCCGGCGCACCCGTGACGGCGATCGACATCCTCCCGGACCCGCAGATCCGGCAGGAGCTGTCGGCGATCTCCGGCTGGCCGACGATCCCGCAGGTGTTCGTCAAAGGTGAGCTGGTCGGCGGCGCCGACATCGTCGAGGAGCTCGAGCAGAGCGGAGAGCTCGCCAAGACACTGCGCGAGAAGCTGGGTAACGAGTACGCCGCCGCCCGTGACGAGACGACCGTCGCTCTCGCGTAGCTCCTAGGCGGCCAGCACTGCGAGTACGTCGGCGGCGTGCGTGGCCGGCTTGACGTTGTGCATGGCCCGCTTGACGTTGCCGTCCTCACCGATCACGAACGTCGACCGGAACACGCCTTCGTAGGTGCGGCCCATGTACTTCTTCTCGCCCCAGACGCCGTAGAGCTCGGCGACCTCGTGGTCCGTGTCCGCGAGCAGAGTGAACGGCAGGTCGTACTTTTTCCGAAACTTGACGTGCGACGACTCGTCGTCGGGCGACACCCCGAGCACGACCGCACCCGCCCGCTCGAACTCGCCGTACGCGTCGCGGATGCCGCACGCCTGGGTCGTGCAGCCCGTCGTGTCGTCCTTGGGATAGAAGTAGAGGACGACCGGCTTGCCGCGAAGCTCCGAGAGCCGGATCGTCTCGCCGGCGTCGCTCTGCAGGGCGAAGTCAGGTGCAAGTGTTCCTTCTTCGATCACGTCGACCTCCCGGTAGCGTTCCTGGGCGTGCTAACGGCGCACCATGTAAACGCATTCCTGCTGATCGGTGTCTGCGTCCTCGCGTCGGCCGCGGCGTTCTGGGCTCGCCGGTCGCACGCCGGCTCGGCGGTCGCGCAGTTGCTCGCCCTCGCGCAGACGCTGCTCGTCGGGCAGGTCGCGCTGGGGCTCCTGCTCCTGTCCGACCACCACCGGGCGAAGGATCACCTTCACTACGCCTACGGGACATTCGCGCTGCTCGCGGTGCTGTCGCCCTGGCTCTACGCTCCGACCGAGCCGCGGGCGCGCCTCCTGTGGTTCGCCGTCGCGACCCTCGTCGCCGCCGCCCTCGGCGTTCGCGCTTTCATGACGGCATGAGTCGGATCAGCCCCTTCGTCCGCAACCTCGCGATCCTGGCGCTCGTCGCGCTCCTGATCGTGCTGCTGAACCAGGAGACCGCGCTCGTGACGGCGGCGACGCTGCTCAGGTTCGCATTTTTCATCGTGATCGGGGTGGTCGCCTACTTCTTCTGGCGCGATGTCGGGCGCCACGAGATCGACACCTGGCCTGCCCGGTCGTCGCGCGTGTTCTACGCGGCCGTCGCGTTGTTCGTGGTCGACGTCGGCTGGTGGGTCGTGATCGGGATCACCGGCCGCGACGTCCTCGCGGCGATCGTCGTCGCCGCGATCTGCGGTTACGTCGGCGTTACGACGTGGCGCGAGCAGCGCTCGGTTCTCTGACCGCCATTCCGTCCAGGCGGTCGAGCGCTTCGCGTAGCGGCACGTGCTGCCCGACGAAGATCGGCGTGTCGCGCTCGGTGTAGCGCGACGCCTCGGTTTCTCGGAGGCGAAGCATGAGATGCATGAAGTCGGCGGGCTCGTCGCACTCGAACGCCGTCATGAATTCCTGGTCGTCGATGCCGAACGAGTACGTCGTGTGGTTGTGGATCCCGGGGAACTCCTCGCGGCCGATGCGGATGTGCTCGTCCATTGCGCGCTGACGATCCTCGACCGACAGCGAATACCACGGTCGAATCTTCACGAACGGGTAGACCACGAGGTACGGGTTGCCCTTCGGCACGACCTTGCGCGGCTTGCGCGCCGAGGTGTACTGCGACGCCCGGGTCGTCGCGAGGTAGCTGTACGGCGTCTCGAGCCAGCCGGCGAGCGGTGTCGCGTTGAGCGCAGCGCCGAGCTCGCCGAGATCCTCGTAGCGCTCACCGATCTTCCAGAGGAAGAAGTCGGTGTCCGGGCGCACGCCCGTCACCGAGTAGGTGCGGAGATGCTCGAACCGTGCGGCGTACTCCTCGACGACGTCGGCGAAGGCGTCCTTCGCCGCCGCCCGCTCCTCGACCGGCAGGCGCCGCCAGGCCGGATCGATCCGGAAGAACGTGTAGGCGACGTACTGGCCAGCTTGCTCGGGCATTCGCCTTCAGATTAGCTTCGACAGCGGGCATGCTCGGCCGCGGCGCGCACCGAGTCGACGCTCGGCTTGGCGGTGCCGTCGACGTAGTAGAGGCCGCTCTGCAGGCCGGCGAGCTTCCGCTCGTCGATTACGTGGAAGAAGTCGAGCGCGCGAACGGTCTTCTGGCACGCCGCGAGCTCGATCGCCTGGCGGTAGTCGCGCGACTGCGTCTCGACATCGGCCGTCGGCACGACCTCGGTGCCGGTGTAGCCACTCGAGGGAACGTCCGTTTCGACGCCGTACTCGCCGTAGACGATCGGCATCTTCGATCCCGGCTGCGCCGTGCCGTCGAACGCCTGGCCGAGGAGCAAGACGAGCTTGTCGTAATCCGCGATGCCGATCGACGTGCTTTGGGGATGGCGGAAAGACGGCGGGATCTTGGGCGACTCGCCGTAGACGTGGATCGAGAACATGTCCATCAGTGGCTTCGTGCGACCACTCGCGCGGTACGCGTTGCCGAGGTCCTTGATGAACGACGTCGGTGAGTGCGTCTGGCGAGATGCCGACGGGTCGTCCCCGCCGCGCGGTGCGAGGTTGCCGCCGACGACCGTGAGCTTCGGGTCCGCGCTTTTCAGCGCGTCGTACGTCGCCGCGAGCAACTCCTCGTAGGCAGCGGCCGCGGCGTCACCGCCGCCCGAATCGAACTGAGGCATCCAGAACAGGTTGAGGTTCGGCTCGTTGCCGACGAAGACGGTTCTTACCGCCGGCAGCGCGCGGACGAGCGCCACGGCGTACTCGCTGAACGCGGTGCGAGACGCATCGTCGAGCGGGGTCGACGAACTGAACTGATACACGGCGAGCTGCGGCTCGATCCCCTCGGCCTTCGCCGCCCTGACGGCACGGCGCAGCGGCGGGAGGTCACCCGAGGCCGACGCGCCCTGCTTCCACACCGCGCTGAGCACGATCGCCTTCAGGCCGGCGTTCGCGGCGAGCTGCATCGGCCGCCGTGCATTCGGCGACCATTTCGCCGCGTCGTCGACAGCGCCCACCGTGAGCTCGCGCCTGGCGGCGCCGCACGCCGTGAGCGTCACGCTCAGCGCGAGGAGAACGAGAGCCGAGCCGACGCGGGCGGCCCGGCGTTCATGAGGGCCGACGCGCGCGCGGTGACGACGTGCCGGCCCCGAGCCAGCACGCCTGTGAAGGCGAGCGTGGTCGCGACGCGGCCGAGCGCCGTGCCGGTGAGGCGCCGCCGATCGAGCGAAACGGCGTAAGTGCAATCGACGGAACATGTGAGCTTGATCTTCGTACCCGTCCTGGTCGGCTTCGACGCCTTGACGACGAGCTTCGGTGTCAACAGCAGGCCTGGGCACGACGCGACCACGCCTCGATGCACGGTCGCGGCCGCGGCGGCGATCGCCGGCAGCGACGACTTCGGTGTGCCGTCGACGTAGTACTCGCCCGACTGCCAGGCGGCCATCGACGCCTCGTCCTGCACGTGGAACAGGAACAGCCCCATCACGGTCTTCTGGCAGAAGACCATCTGCATCGCCTGCGTGTAGAGCCTCGCCTGGGTCGCGTCGTCGACGGGGCGCGTGGTCGCCGGCTCGTTGCCTGTGTAGAGCGGAGCCTTCGTCGCCGGCACGGTCGTCTCGATCCCGAACTCGTCGTACAGGATCGGGAGCGACGAGCCGCGCTGCGCCGTGCCGTCGAACGCCGTTCCGAGCAGCGCCACGAGCTTCGGGTAGTCGGCGAGCCCGATCGAGGTGCCGTTCGGGTGGGCGAAGTTCGGGCCGGTGCTCGAGCTCTCAGGGTAGGGGTGGAACGCGAACGCGTTCATGATCGGCAGGCGGCGGCCGCTCGCGCGGTACGCGACGCCGAGGTCGGCGATGAACGTGGTGGGCGAGTGGGTGTCGCGGCCCGTTCCCGGTTTGTCGACGCCGCGCGGAGCGAGCGCACCGCCGTAGATCGTCGAGTGCGGGCGGATGGCCTTGAGCGCGTCGTAGGCGCCGGCGAGCAATTGCTCGTAGGCAGGTGCTGCGACGTCTTCGCCGCTCGACCCGAATTGCGGCAGCCAGAAGCGGTTCAGGTTCGGCTCGTTGCCGATGATGAAGTCGTGGACGAGCGGGAAGCTGTCCGCGACGTCGACGCAGAACGCCGCGAAGTCCGCGCGATCCTGATCGGTCAGCGGCGTGACGCTCGAGCCGTACGGGTAGATCGACAGCACGACGCGGATGCCGCTCAGCTGGGCGGCAACCGTCGCGTTCCCGAGCAGGATCCGGTCGTTCGGCCCGAGGGTCGTCTGGCCCTTCACCCAGGTCTGGGTGAACCGGATCGTGTCGAAGCCGACGAGCTTCGCCTGACGCATCTCGGTCTGGGCGAACAGCGGGTCGGCCGTCCGCGCGTTGTCCTCGGCCGCGCCGACGAACATGTACGGGCCGCCCGCGAAGGCCGGAGCCGTGCACACGAAGAACGCGACCAGCGCGACGAGTAGGCCCCGCACGACGGGCCAAGAGTACCCTCAGGATCCAATGTCTTCAGAGCAAATCGAGGCGCAGTTGAAGCGCGTCCCGGCCGCGCCGGGCGTCTACCTGTTCCGCGACGAGGCGGGCTCCGTGCTGTACGTGGGCAAGGCGAAAACGCTTCGGCCGCGCGTCCGCTCGTACTTCCAGGCCGGGTCGAGCGACACGCGCCAGGGGATTCGCGCGATGGCCAACCGCGTGGAGACGATCGAGACGATCGTCACCTCGAGCGAGGTCGAGGCGCTGCACCTCGAGCAGAACCTCGTCAAGCGCCACCGCCCGCCGTTCAACGTCCGGCTGCGCGACGACAAGTCATTTCCATACATCGCGGTCACTGTGGAGGACGACTACCCGCGCGTCATGTTCACGCGCGAGCGTCACCGCCGCGGCGTCTGGTACTTCGGCCCGTTCGCGAACGCGAAGAAGGTGCGCGAGACGCTTGACGTGCTGAACCGCGTGTTCCGCTACCGGCCGTGTGAAGGCCCGCAACCCGGCCGGCACAGCGGCATCCCGTGCCTCGACTTCCACATCGAGCGGTGTCACGCGCCCTGCGTGGGCTACATCTCGAAGGACGACTACCGTGAGGTGATCGACCAGGTGATCGAGTTCCTCTCGGGCGACGACCGGCCGATCCGCCGCCGCCTCGAGCAGGAGATGGGCGATGCCGCGGCCGAGGAACGGTTCGAGGACGCGGCCCGCTACCGCAACCGGCTGCATGCGATCGAGCGGCTGTCCGAGCGCCAGGCGGTCGAGCGGCCGGCCGCCGGCTCGTTCGACGTGATCGGCATCGCAGTATCGCCGGAGCGTGCAGCGGTGCAGGTTTTCCCACTACGCGAGGGGCGCATGGTCGACCGCTACTCGTTTCATCTCGAGAACGCGGCGGGTGAGGAGCTGGGTGAGGTGCTCGAGCAGTTCTGCCTCGAGTACTACGGCGTCGCGCCGTCGATCCCGCAGCAGATCGTCGTCCCGCGCGGCGCCGGGGACACGGCGGCGCTGGAGGGGTTCCTCACCGCGCGTCGCGGTGCGCGCGTCGCGGTGCGCGCGCCCGAACGAGGCGAGAAGCGGCGGCTGCAGGAGCTCGCGCAGCAGAACGCGCAGCTCGCGCTCGACTCCGAGACGTTCGTCGCCGAGACGAAGCGCGCGCGCCGCCTCGAGTCGCTCGAGGAGCTGCGCGAGACGCTCAACCTGGAGTCGCTGCCGATTCGCATCGAGTGCTTCGACATCTCGAACATCCAGGGCCAGGAGATCGTCGGCTCGATGGTCGTCTTCGAGGACGCAGTCGCGAAGCGCTCGCACTACCGGAAGTTCTCCGTGCGCGAGCTCGACGGCCAGGACGACTTCGGCGCGATGCGCGAGGTGATCTCGCGGCGCTTCTCGCGCCTTGCCGCCGACGTCGGGTCGACCGAGTGGAACGAGTCGTTCGCAGCGACCCCGAACCTCGTCGTGATCGACGGTGGCAAAGGCCAGCTGTCTGCGGCGCTCGCGGCGATGCAGGAGCTGGAGCTGCCGCGCGTTGCGGTCATCTCGCTGGCGAAGCGGATCGAGGAGGTGTTCGTCCCGGGCCGCAGCGAGCCGATTCTCTTGCCGCGCGAGTCGCCGGCGCTGCAGCTGCTGCAGCGCATCCGGGACGAGGCGCATCGCTTCGCGAT
>DATINO010000109.1:0-8064 GCA_035474195.1 Gaiellaceae bacterium | reverse complement strand
TCGGCGGTCGACAGTAGCCGAGTCAGCGAGCGGCGCCGGCCGGCGTGCGCGCGATAATCTCCTGGTCGAGCGACCGGGCGTCCACACGGCGTCCGTCGCGCACGGCGGCCAGGCTGTCGGTGATCAGCGATTCGCCAGGGTCGAGGACGTGAGCCTGCTGGAGTTCGCGGTGCGCTCCGGTCGCATCTCCTTGGTTCGCGAGGGCAACTCCAAGCTCGAGATGTGAATACCAGTTGTCGCCGTTCCGACCGAGAGCTTGCTCGAACTGCTGCCTCGCAAGCCCCCAGTCTTTGTGCCGCTCGGCCAACGTCCCGGCGACGACGTACGGCTCGTCGCTCAGCCTGTTCAGCGACGACGCCTGCCGCAGGTCGGCGTAGGCGGCGGGGAGGTCGGATCGCCAGTTCGACAACGCGACTGCGATGTCGCGAGCTGCGAGCCATGACGTGGTGAGGATCGCTGCTGCTGCGATCGCGGCGATGCCCGCACCGGTGAGGAGGACACGGCGGCCTGCTTTCGCGAGCTTCCACGCATGCGGGGCCTCGAATGAGGCGGCGCAGGCGGCGACGGCGAGCGTGGGGCCCGAAAGACCCGGGAACTCCCACAGCCAGTCGACGCTCCCGTGTGCAAGCCAATAGACGAGCATCGCGAGGGCTGCGAGAGCGGCAGGGGCCTGAGGTCCTCGCGAGCGGGCAACGGATGCGACACGCCAGAGCAGCACACCGGCGAAGATTGCGAACAGGATGAAGCCGATCAGACCCGTGCCGCCGAGGAGCCGTGCCACGAGACTGTGTGGATACAGCGGCTGCTCGTTCGTCTTCCGCTCGCGCACGTAGTCGGCGCCGAAGTTGTCGATCCCTGCGCCAGTCAGGGGCGCGCGGCGGAACTGGTGAGCTGCCACGCGCCACATGTCGTATCGATGGTTGCCGGTCGTGGACGTGAAGTGGCTGGATGCACTGGTCCCGGATGGGTGGGTGAACGCGTGCCAGCCACGATGCAGCGTCTTTGACGGGCCGCCGTAGTGGACAACGACACCGGCAGCTGCGGCGGCCACGCTCGCCGCGGCCGCCGCGACCAGAACGGTCGACGCGATCCGCAGGCTACGCGGTCGGCGGTCCGCCACGACGCGATCCAGCGTCGCGACGCCGAGCCCGAGAACGCCGGCAACGACCGCCGACCCGACGACGGAGAGCGCTGCGACTCGGGCGGCATGCCGCTGGTCCCCTTCGGCGTTCAACTGCGTGTAGAGATGGAGCAGCGGAGCGTGGAACGCCGCGATTACGCCGCCGACGAGGAGGACGGAAACGAGGAAGCGCCCGCGGTTCGGTATGACGGCGGCGACGATGATGACCGTGGCGGCGACGCCGATCGCGGCTCCCTTGCTCTGAGAGAGGACCGCGAGTGCGGCTGCGACGGTGGCGAGCGCGGCTGCGCCGGCACGCAGGAGGGCGGGAAATCGGCGATCCTGCATCCCCACAATGAACGGCCAGGACGCCAATACGAAGAGTGCAGCGTTGGCGTTCGCATAGTCGACGGGTGTGGCGAGACGGCCGGACACGAAGAACGATGCGGGATGCGCGGAGTGGGCGACGCGCATCAGCGTCACGCACCCGACGACGATGGTTGCGAGTCCCCAGACGGCTGCGAGTGCGAGCACGTCTGTACCTCGCCACCGGCGCGTGGCGAGCACGCCGAAGAGGATCAGGTAGAGCAAGGTTCGATTCGCCCCGACGAGCGCGATTCCCCTGTCGCCCGCCCAGGCGATCGAGACGTAGGCCCAGGTGGCGTAGGTCGCGAACGCCGCGAGTGAGACGGTCGTCCACGTGCCAGGTGCTCGCGCAGGAGTCGACAACGCGAGAACCGCGCCCAGGAGAAGGACGAGGAGAGCGACCGGATACCAGAGGATCTCTTCGTACCCGGCGTCGTGAGCGGACCACAGGGCGAAGCAGCAGGAGATCGTGACGATCGTGACGATGATGTCCGGCGTCGCAGCAATCGAGCGCCGGTCGCGACGAGCGCCGGTCGCGGCGGACTCTCCCGTCAGCGTCCGGTACCGAGAAGGAGCGTGGGGAGCGTTCGCACGCAGATCATGAGGTCGATCATGAGGCTCTGGTGCCGCAGGTACCAGAGATCGTGCGCGAGCTTCTCCTCCGTGGCGTTCGAGTCGGCCGCATACCCCGCGCGCAGCTGAGCCCAGCCGGTGATTCCAGGCCGCAGGAGATGCCGCCGCACCCAGAACGGAACCGAGTCTTCGAGCATGTCGAGGAACTCGGGGCGCTCGGGCCGCGGCCCGACAATCGACATGTCGCCACGGATGACGTTGATCAGCTGAGGCAGTTCGTCGAGTCTCGATTTGCGCAGGACGCGGCCGGTCGTCGTGATGCGCGGATCGGACTCACTCGCCCACACGGCACCGTAGGTCTCGGCGTCGGTGCGCATCGAACGGAACTTCAGGATCGTGAAAGGTCGCCCATGTTCGCCGAGCCGGGTCTGCCGATAGAACACCGGGCCGCCGGTGGCGCGGATCATCAGCGCGATGAGCGGGAACAGCGGCGCTGTGACGAGAAGGCCGAGGCCGGCGAACGAGAGGTCGAATGCTCGCTTCGCGAATCGCGAGTAGGGCCGCTGATAGAGGTGGAGGATGCTCATGAACCACGCGTCGGTCATGCCCCGAATCGGAACACGCCCAAAGGCGTGCTCGTAGAACTCGGGAAGGCCTACGACGCGAAAACCAAGCGATGCGGCATCCGCGAGCTGACGGAAGATCTCCGGCCGGCCGCGCTCCGCGGCCACGACGACGAGGTCGGGGAGGGCCGTTTCGAGCACGGCGTCGAGGCCGTCGACGGTGCCCAGAACCGGAATACCGGCGATGGCGCCGAACGTGTCCGAGTCGTTGACGACACCGATAACGGTGTAGGGATGACGCAGATCGGCCGCCAGCACATCGAGCAACTCGAGGGTCCCTTTCCCACTACCGACGACCAGAACATTCGCGCGCAATTCGGCGAGCCGAACGAGCGACGCCTCGACGGCATAGAGGAGTGTGAACGCGGCCACGGCCATGACGAACAGTTCGAGTCGGCGCGGCAGCCCCGGCACGAGCCAGAACGACACGGTGCTCGCGAGCGCCAGTCCGACGGCCGTCGAGAGAGCGGCCGCCCCTGCGCGGCCGGCTGCAACCCGGACGGTGCGCAGAGAGTGCTCGACAGCATGGATGCCGATGGTCCAGGCCGAGCCGAGGAGAAGCGTGCTCCACAGGGCCGGCAGCGTGGGACCGTGAAAGCCGAGCGCGACGGCGGCCGCGCACACGAGAACCGTGAACGCGCGCGCCCTGCCGTCATGAAGCGCTCGCCGAACCCCGACGGGGATCACCGAGGCGCCGCGAACTCCTACGGCGATCGCCGGCGACTCGACACCGGACTGCACGTCGGGCACGTTCACGGACACTGAACTGGTCTCCTGGAGTCGAAGGCGACGGCGACCGCCCGAACGTCGCTGGGGCACGTTCGGACGGACAACCATGCGCTTGTTCCTACCCCTTGGAGTGGTCGCCTCGCCGGTACAGGAACACACCGGTTGCGACCAAGGCCAAGCCCGCGACCGCGAACGCCGTGAGACTCAGGCCAGTAAACGGGAGTGACCCCGACTTTTGAACCGATCCCTGCACGGCCCCCGCAACGCCGGCATAACCGGACTGAGACGAGCCACCCAAGGCGGTCGGGGCGACGGCCAAACAAACGACCGCGGCTGAGATGAACGTCCTGAACATGTGGTGTCTCCCCATCTCTTTAGGTGTCTTCGGGCTTCCGAGACAAGATCATACCCTCCGTGTACGGACGAAAGCCGCGTCTGCCTGGTCATTCTTCGGACCTTCGGGCAGTCCGAGTCGGACCTACGGCTCGCAGCGGGCGCCAAAGCCCAAGAGCCCGTCATTACACTCGCGTGAATGACGGTAGGGCTCGCGCTGAACGGCGAAAGCCTCCAGCTGGCCGATGTGTGGTCAGTCGCGGTCGACGGCGTACAGGTGGACGGACTGTCTCAGGATGCGATCGGGCGTATGCGCGCCGCGCGGGAAGTCGTCGAGCGGGCGTCCCACGGCAACCGTGAGCACACATACGGCGTGAACACAGGTTTCGGCCGGTTCGTCTCGCGCTCAATTCCGGAGGAGCTGACGGAGGAATTGCAGCTCAGGTTGCTTCGGTCACACGCCTGTGGAGTCGGCGACGCGTACCCCGATGCGGTCGTTCGCGCGGCGATGCTCCTGCGAGCGAACGCGCTCGCCAAGGGCAACTCCGGCGCGCGTGTGGAGACGGTCGAGCTCCTGCTCGAGTGCCTGAACCGTGGCGTGCTTCCGCTGGTGCCTGCGCGCGGTTCGGTTGGAGCCTCCGGCGACCTCGCGCCGCTCGCACACCTCGCGCTGCCGCTCGTCGGCGAGGGCCAAGCCTGGTTCGAAGGCGAGCTGCTCGATGGCGGCGTGGCGCTCGAGCGCGCGGGGCTTCAGCCGGTGCGCCTCGTCGCGAAGGAAGGGCTTTCGCTCATCAACGGCACGCAGTTCATGGCTGCGCAGTGCGCACTTGCGCTGGTCCGCGCGCGCCGGCTTGCGCATGCCGCGGACTGCGCGTGCGCGCTCTCGCTCGAGGCCCTTCAGGGATCGCGCAACTCGTTCATCCCGCAGGTGCACGAGCTGCGGCCGCTGCGCGGCCAGCTCGCATCCGCGCGCAACATCCTTCGCCTGCTCGAGGGGTCTGCGGTGATCGAGGCGCACCGCTGGTGCGACAAGGTGCAGGACGCCTACTCGCTGCGCTGCGCGCCGCAGGTGCACGGAGCGTCGCGCGACCTGCTGGACTACGTCGAGTACACCGTGACGACCGAGCTGAACGCGGCGACCGACAACCCGCTCGTGCTCGTCGAGGACGGCATGCTCGTTTCCGCGGGGAACTTCCACGGACAGCCGCTCGCATTCGCGCTCGATGCGCTCGCGATGGCGGTGTCCGAGTTCGCGAACATCTCCGAGCGCCGCGTCGAGCGCCTCGTGAACCCGAACCTGAGCGACGGGCTGCCCGCGTTTCTCACGTCCGACGGCGGCCTCAACTCGGGCTTCATGATCCCGCAGTACGTGGCTGCATCCCTCGTCTCCGAGAACAAGTCTCTGTGTCACCCGGCCTCGGTCGACTCGATCCCGACGAGCGCAGGGCAGGAGGACCACGTGTCGATGGGCAATGCGTCCGGGCTGAAGGCCTCGCAGGTCGTGGCGAACTCCGAGCGCGCGCTCGCGATCGAGCTGCTCGCCGCAGCGCAGGCGATCGAGTTCCTCGCGCCGCTCGAGCCCGGCCGCGGCGCGCGTGCCGCGCACGACCTCGTGCGTTCGCTGTCGCCGCGGCTGCGCGACGACCGGCCGCTCGGTCCCGACATCGAAGCCGTCGCCGATGCGATCCGCGACGGGTCGCTCGTCACCGCCGTCGACTCCGCTGTAGGCGAGCTCGAATGACGAAAGAGAAGCCCCGCCATCTCAGTTGGGGGCTGCCGGAGGCGCCTCTGTCCAAGCACCCGTACCGCGACTCGATGCTCGTGTACGGCTTCTTCGCCGTGCTGGTCGTGCTGCTCGCGTGGATCACGGGCGGCTCGATCGAGAAGGCGGTCGTGATCGCTGCCGCCGTCTGGGCGGCCGCGACGCTCTGGAGCGTCGTGCGCCTGCGCCAGCGGCTGCAGCGGGAGGCTGCCGCGGCGCGCGACGAGGCGAAGGACATAGCGTGAGCGTTGCCGCCTCGACCGATCAGCTCGTGGAGTCGCTCGCGGGCGACCTGTCGTCGATCCGGGCGCCGCGCGGCACCGGACTGAACGCGCGCTCGTGGGCGACCGAGGCGCCCCTCCGCATGTTGCTCAACAACCTCGACCCGGAGGTCGCCGAGCACCCGGAGGAGTTGGTCGTCTATGGCGGCACCGGACGTGCTGCGCGCTCGCACGACGCGCTGAAGGCGATCGTCCGCGCGCTGCTCGAGCTCGGGAACGACGAGACGCTGCTCGTCCAGTCGGGCAAGCCGGTCGCCGTGTTCCGCACGACGCCGCAATCGCCGCGCGTGCTTATCGCCAACTCGCTGCTCGTTCCGAAATGGGCGACGTGGGACGAGTTCCGCCGGCTAGAGGCGATGGGCCTGACGATGTTCGGTCAGATGACGGCCGGCTCGTGGATCTACATCGGCACGCAGGGGATCCTGCAGGGGACGTACCAGACGTTCGCGGCGGCGGCACAGAAGCACTTCGGGTCACCGACGCTCGCGGGCCGGACCGTGCTGACGGCCGGTCTGGGCGGCATGGGCGGAGCGCAACCGCTCGCGGCGACGCTCGCCGGCGCGGCGATCCTGTGCATCGAGGTCGATCCGACGCGGATCGCGCGGCGCCTCGCGACGAGGTACCTCGACGAGGCGACCGAGTCCGTCGACGACGCCCTCGCGCGTGTGCGCGACGCAGCACGGGACGGCCGCGCGCTGTCGGTCGGGCTGCTCGCAAACGCTGCCGACATCGTTCCTGAGCTCGCGCGGCGCGGGGAGCACTTCGACCTCGTCACCGACCAGACGGCCGCGCACGATCCGCTGACGGGGTACGTGCCGAACGGGATGACGCTCGACGCGGCGAACGCCTTGCGCATCTCCGACCCGGACGAGTACCTGCGACGTGCGCGCACGGCGATCGCCGAGCACGTACGCGGCCTGCTCGAGTACGTCCGAGCGGGCAGCTACGTTTTCGATTATGGCAACAACCTGCGAGGTGAGGCCGAAGCAGCCGGGGTAGCGGAGGCCTTCTCATACCCGGGCTTCGTCCCGGCCTATATCCGGCCGCTCTTCTGCCGCGGCATCGGGCCGTTTCGCTGGGCAGTCCTGTCCGGGGACCCGGCCGACATCGCGGCGATCGACGAGACGCTGCGCGCGCTCTTCCCCGGCGACGAGCTCCTGCAGCGGTGGCTCGAGCTGGCGCCCGACCGGGTGGCATTCCAGGGGCTGCCCGCGCGGATCTGCTGGCTCGGGTACGGCGACCGCGCGCGGGCGGGGCGCGCGATCAACGAGCTCGTGCGGACAGGCCGCGTTCAGGCGCCGGTGGTGATCGGACGTGACCACCTCGATGCGGGCTCGGTCGCGTCGCCGTACCGCGAAACGGAGTCGATGCGCGACGGCTCCGACGCGATCGCCGACTGGCCGATCCTGAATGCGCTCGTCAATGTGGCGGCGGGTGCGAGCTGGGTCAGCGTGCACCACGGCGGCGGCGTCGGCATCGGCAACTCGATCCACGCGGGCATGGTGGTCGTCGCGGACGGCACCGACGACGCCGCGGAGCGCCTCGAGCGCGTGCTCACGAGCGACCCCGGCATGGGCGTGGTGCGGCATCTCGATGCCGGCTATCCCGAGGCGGAGGCCGCCGCGCGCGACCACGGTCTCTCGACGCCGATGTTCGACGCGTCGAGCTGACGGTGGCGGGGGTGCTCCTCCGCGACCTCGCCCAGGTCGCGACGCCGGCGGCAGGCACCGGAGCGGTCGCGCGCGGCGCCGACCTGCGTGCGGTCGACGTGATCGAGAACGCCTACATTCTCTGTCACGGCGAGACGATCGCTGCGGTCGGGCGGATGCGCGAGCTGGAGCCGCTCGGCGGCGACGTCGAGGAACTCGACTGTTCCGGGCTCAGCGCCGTGCCGGGGCTCGTCGACTGCCACACGCATCCGGCGTTCGGCGGCGACCGCGTCGGTGAGTTCTCGCTGCGCGCCGGCGGCGCGAGCTACGAGGAGCTGCACGCGGCAGGCGGGGGCATCCTCTCGACCGTCGGGGCGACGCGCGCCCTCTCACCCGAGGCGCTGGTCGAGCGCGTCGAGCAGCACGCGGCCTGGATGCTCGCGCACGGTACGACGACCTGGGAGGGAAAGTCCGGCTACGGGCTCGACCACGACACCGAGCTCGCGTCGCTGCGCGCCGTGCGCACCGCCGGCGGATCGCCGACGTGGCTCGGCGCGCACTCGGTTCCGTCGGAGCACCCGGACGCCGACGCATACCTCGACTTCGTCCTCGCCGACGTCCTGCCCGA
>DATINO010000108.1:0-10222 GCA_035474195.1 Gaiellaceae bacterium | reverse complement strand
ACCGCCACGTCGCGTCCCGAGCGCGCGGGCTTCAGGAACTCGAACCCCATCGAGCGCCGGCGGTGATCCGGCGCGTGCACCCGGCTCGCCTGCAGCTTCTCGATCTGTTTGAGCTTCGACTGCGCCTGCCGAGCCTTCGAGGCCTTGTAGCGGAAGCGCTCGACGAAGCGTTCGAGCCGCGCGAGCTGCTCCGTCTGCCGCTCCGCGGTCTTCGCCTGGTGGATGTCGCGCGCCGCCTGCTCGCGCCGCCAGACGTGCCACGCGCCCGGGAAGTAGACGGACTTGCCGCGCTCGAGCTCGAGCACTGCAGTCGTCACCGCTTCGAGAAACCAGCGGTCGTGGGCGACCAGGATCACGCCGGCGTCGATCGTCTTCAGCATCTCCTCGAGCCACTCGAGCGACTCGATGTCGAGGTGGTTCGTCGGCTCGTCGAGCAGCAGCAGGTCGGGCTGCGACGCGAGGGCGCGGGCGAGCGAGGCGCGCGTCAGTTCGCCGCCGGAGAACGTGCGCAGCGGCCGTTGGAGGTCGTCGTCGGTGAACCCGAGCCCGCGCACGACTGACGCGGCGCGATCGCGCCAGTCGTAGCCGCCCGCGTGCTCGAGCCGTGCCTGGGCCTCCGCATAGCGACGGAGCACCGCGGGATCGTGCTCGCCCGACGCCATGCGCTCCTCGAGCGTGCGCAGCTCGCTCTCGACGGCGGCGAGGTCGGCGGTGCCGGCCAGCACGTAGTCGCGCAACGGGCTGCTCGACTGGTCCGGCGGGCGCTGATCGTGCAGCGCCACCCGCGCGCCCTTCTCCCACGCCAGATCGCCGCCCTCGAGCGTGATCTCCCGCGCGAGCGCGCGGAGCAGCGTGGTCTTTCCGGCGCCGTTCGGGCCGGCGAGCGCGAGCCGGTCGCGGCGCTCGACCTTGAACGAGACGCCGTCGAAGAGGACATCGCCGGAGAACTCCTTGCGGAGCGCAGATGCGATCAGGACCGCCACGGCTGCAAACTATCCTCCGGCTCCTATGCGGATCGTGGCGCTCGACGTCGGCTCGTCCTCGGTGCGCGCGATCGCGTACGACGAGGAGGCGTCGGCCGAGCCCGGCGACGCGCACCTGCCCTACGACACGCACGATCCCGACGAGCTGGTCGACGCGTGCCGCGCCGTTTTGGCGCAGGTCGGGGAGGGCGACGCGCTCGCGGTCTCGTGCTTCTGGCATTCGCTGGTCGCTCTCGACGAGCACGATCGGCCGGCGTCGCCGCTCCTCACCTGGCGCGATGCCGAGGGCGACCCGCCGGCGCTCGATCCGGTTGCGTACCACCGTCGCACGGGCTGCTTCCTCCATCCGTCGTTCTGGCCGGCGAAGCTCGCCGGGCTCGCAGCGGCGCGGTACCTGTCGTTCGCCGACTACCTGCTCCTTCGACTCACCGGCGAGCTCGTGACGAGCGTCTCGATGGCGAGCGGCACCGGCGTCTTCGATCCGAACCGCCTCGCCTGGGACGCCGAGACGCTCGAGGCTGTCGGCGCCGACGTCTCGAAGTTGCCGTCGATCTCGGACGAGCAGGTCGCCGGGGTCTGGCCCGCGCTCGGGGACGGCGCGTGCTCGAACGTCGGCTCGGGGTGTGTGGAGCGCGGCCGTGCCGCGGTGACGATCGGCACGTCGGCGGCTGCCCGTGTCGTCTACGAGGCACCGTCGGCCGAGCCGAAGCCGGGGCTCTTCCTCTACCGGCTCGACGGTCGCCGCTTCTGCGAGGGCGGGGCGCTCTCCGACGGCGGGAACCTGCATGCGTGGCTCGAGCACACGCTGCGGGAGTCGGAGCCCACCGACGAGCCGCGGCACGGCCTCAGCTTCCTGCCGTTCCTCGGCGGCGAGCGCTCGCTCGGCTGGAACCCGAATCGCCGCGGTCTCGTGGCCGGCCTCACGTTCGACACGTCCCCCGGCGAGATCGCGCAGGCGGCGTTCGAGGGGGTCGCGTATCGCCTGGCCGACGTGCTCGACGCGATCGGCGGGATCGAGTCGGTGGTCGCGACCGGGCATGCGCTGCTCGTCAGCGACGCCTGGCTGCAGATCCTCGCGGACGTCCTCGGACGGCCGGTCGACGTCTCCGGTGAGCCGGAGGGCTCGGCACGCGGCGCAGCGGTCGTCGCACTCGAGCGGCTCGGGGCAGCCGTACCTCCGGCCCCGGTCGCGCGCGTTGTCCAACCGCGGCCGGAGCGTTTCGAGATCCATTCGGCGGCGAGGGAAGAACAACGGAGGCTGATGCGTTTACAGGAGGAGAGATGATCGGGATCGTCGGAGGCGGCCTGTCCGCCGCAAAGGTGGTCGAGAGCTACCACGAGGCCGGTGGGACGGACGAGATCGTCCTCTGGTCGCAGGACCCGCACGGGCCGTACCACCGTCCGCCGCTCACGAAGAGGCTGCTCCGCGGCGAGTCGACGCCCGAGGACGCGCTGATCTCGCTCGAGGGCGTCGACCTACGGCTGGGCGAGCGGATCGAGTCGCTCGACGCGGTCGACGCGGACACGATCGTCCTGGCCACGGGCGCGACGCCGCGCAAGCTCGGTGACGCGATCGCGTTCCGTACGCTCGACGACTCGCTCGAGCTTCGGCGCCGCGCCGCGTCGGCGAAGACGGCGACGGTGATCGGCGGCGGCTTCATCGGCTGCGAGATCACCGCGTCGCTGACGATGATCGGCGTCAAGGTGACGCAGATCGTGCGCGAGCCGATGTTGTTCGCCACCATCGACTGCCCGCCGCTCTCCGACTCGCTGCACGAGATCTACCGCGCGAACGGTGTCGACCTGCGCCTTGAGGCGAGCGACATCCCGGACGCGGACATCGTGGTCGCCGGGATCGGCGTCGAGCCCAATGTGGAGCTCGCACGTGACGCCGGGCTCGACGTCCGGAGCGGGATTGTCGTGGACGAGCGCTTCCGGACCTCCCGCGACGGCATCTATGCGATCGGCGACGTCGCCGAGTTCTTCGACCCGATCTACCGGCGTCACCGCCGGATCGAGCACTGGTCGACCGCGGCCTACCACGGGACGACGCTCGGCAAGATCCTCGCGGGCGACGAGAGCGCGCGGTACGACACGGTCTCCTCGTTCTTCTCCGAGGAGTTCGGGCGGAGCTTCCGGTCGTTCGGCGACGCGTCCGGGCACGACGACACCTCCCTCGAGGGCGACTTCTCCGGCGACCACGCCGTCTACCGGTTCCTGAAAGCCGGGGCCACGATCTCCGCCGTGGCGATCGGCCTCGACGACGAGGAGCAGGACGCGCTCAAGGACGAGATCAGAGCCGGCGCCGCGGCCCAGGCATAGCCGTTACCCTCGCAGGGAAGTCGATTCCTGGAGGAGCGTTGGCGAACTCGGAGATCGAACAGCTCTCCATCGACACGATCAGGACGCTGTCGATGGACATGGTGCAGCAGGCGAATGCCGGCCATCCCGGCACGGCGATGGCGCTTGCGCCGCTCGCGTACCTGCTCTACGGCGAGGTGATGCACCACAACCCGGCGAACTCGCACTGGCCGAACCGCGACCGGTTCATCCTGTCTGCCGGCCACGCGTGCGTCCTTCAGTACTCGACGCTCCACCTGGCCGGTTACAACCTCTCGCTCGAAGAGCTGAAGCGCTTCCGGCAGTGGCAGTCGAAGACGCCGGGGCATCCCGAGTTCCACCACACGGAAGGCGTCGAAGTGACGACTGGGCCGCTCGGGCAGGGCTTCGCAAACGGCGTCGGCATGGGCTTCGCCGAGCGGTTCCTCGCTGCGACGTTCAATCGACCTGCGCACGAGCCGATCGTCGACCACCGCGTCTACGCAATCTGCTCCGACGGCGACCTGATGGAAGGCGTCTCGTACGAGTCGGCCTCGATCGCCGGGACGAACGGGCTCGGGAAGCTCATCTACTTCTACGACGACAACCACATCACGATCGACGGGACGACCTCGATCTCGTTCACCGAGGATCGTGGCGCGCGGTTCGAGGCGCTCGGCTGGCACGTCCAGCACGTGGAGGACGTCAACGAGCTCGCTTCGCTACGCGAAGCGATAGCAAATGCTCAAGCAGAAACGGCACAGCCTTCGATCGTCATCTGTAGGACGCACATCGGCTTCGGGGCGCCGAATGCGGTCGACACGGCGAAGGCCCACGGCAACCCGCTCGGGCCCGAAGAGGTGGTCGCGGCGAAGAAGGCGCTCGGCTGGGATCCCGACAAGCACTTCTTCATTCCCGAAGAGGTCGCTGCGCACATGAATCAGACCGACCGGGGCAGCGCCCTCGAGACGGAGTGGGAGGGGCGCTTCGCGGCCTGGTCCGAGGCGTTCCCGACCGATCGCGAGCGCTGGGACGCAGCCTGGGCGGGACGCATCGGGGTGTGGGAGCTGCCCGAGTGGAAGCCGGGTGACGACCTCGCGACGCGCGACGCAGGCAAGGCGACCATGCAGGCGTTCAAGGACGCCGTGCCGACGATGATCGGCGGCGCCGCCGACCTCGTCGAGTCGACGAAGACGGAATTCGTGGGCGCAGGGCTCTTCTCCGACAGCTGGGTGGGCCGCAACATCGCCTTCGGCATCCGCGAGCACGCCATGGGGTCGATCGTCAACGGCATCGCGGCGCACGGCGGCTGTGTGAAGCCGTACGGCTCGACATTCCTGATCTTCAGCGACTACATGCGGCCTGCGGTGCGGCTGTCGGCGTTGATGGGGCTGCCGGTCGTCTGGGTCTGGACGCACGACTCGGTCGGGCTCGGCGAGGACGGGCCTACGCACCAGCCGGTCGAGACGTACGCCGCCCTGCGCGCGATCCCGAACCTCTGGTTCGTGCGGCCCGCCGACGCGAACGAGACGGCGTGGGCATGGAAGGTCGCGTTGGAACGCACCGATGGGCCGGTCGCGCTGTCGATGTCGCGGCAAAAGGTGCCGACGCTCGACCGCACCGATCTCGCGCCGGCGTCGGGCCTCGAACGCGGCGCCTACACCCTGTGGGAGTCGGCCTCGTCTCCGGACCTGATCCTGATCTCGACCGGCGCCGAGGTCGGGCTGACGCTCGAGGCGGGGCGTAAGCTCGCCGAGGACGGGACCGCGGTGCGCGTCGTGTCGATGCCGTGCTGGGAGCTTTTCGAGGCGCAGCCGGCTGCGTACCGGGACGAGGTGCTGCCGCCAGAGGTGAAGGCGCGGCTGTCGGTCGAACCGGGCGTCTCGCTCGGGTGGTCGAAGTGGGTCGGCGACCGCGGCGGCTCGATCTCGATCGAGCATTTCGGCGCCTCAGCGCCGGGCAACACTGTCCTCGAGCAGTTCGGCTACAACCTGGACAACGTGGTTGCGCGGGCGTCGGCGCTGCTGGAGCGCGTGTCGTGAAGGTCGCGGTGGCATTCGACCACCGCGGCGTCCACTTGCGTAACGCGGTGCTCGAAGTCTTGTCAGAGCACGAGGTGATCGACTTCGGCACCGACACGGACGCCGTTCGCATCGACTATCCCGACAAGGCACGGGACGTGGGCGAGGCGATCCAACGCGGCAACGCAGAGCGCGCGGTGCTCGTGTGCGGCTCCGGTGTCGGCGCCGCCGTTGCAGCCTGCAAGTTGACGGGAATCCGCGCGGCGATCTGCCACGACACATACTCCGCGCATCAGGGTGTCGAGCACGACGACATGAACGTGCTCTGCCTCGGCTCCGAGGTCGTGGGGCCGTCGCTCGCGCGCGAGCTCGTGGTGACGTTTCTGAACGCGACCTTCAACGGAGGCGAGCGATACGTCGAGCGCCTGCAGAAGGTCGCCGAGCTGGAAAGGACGATGAAGAATGGCGAAGTCACACCTGCATGAGCTTGCGGCGCGCGGGCAGTCGATTTGGTTCGACACGCTCTCGCGGGACCTCGTGCACTCGGGCGAGTTGAAACGGATGATGGACGAGGACGCCGTCACCGGTGTCACCTCCAACCCGACGATCTTCCAGAAGGCGCTCTCGTCGGGGAGCGCTTACGACGAGGACATGAAGAAGCTGCTCGCGGATACCGACGACCCGGAGCAGATCTTCTTCTCGCTCGCGCTGCAGGACATCCGCGACGCGTGCGACGTGCTGAAGCCCGCGTACGACGCATCGAACGGCGTCGACGGCTACGTGTCGATGGAGGTGCTCCCGGACCTCGCGTACGACACCGAGGGGACGTTCGCGCAGGCGCGGTGGATCGCCACGGCAGTCGAACGACCGAACCTCTACGTGAAGATCCCGGCGACGATGGCCGGGCTGCCCGCGATCGAGGACTCGATCGCGCACGGCACCTCGATCAACATCACGCTGATCTTCTCGCTCGAGCGGTACAAGGCTGTCGTCGAGGCCTACCTGCGCGGCCTCGAGCGGCTCGTCGCAGGCGGCGGTGACCCGTCGAAGGTCGCATCGGTCGCCTCGTTCTTCGTCTCGCGCGTCGACACCGAAGCGGACAAGCGCCTCGAAGGTCATCCCGAGCTGCAGGGAAAGCTCGCGGTCGCGAACGCGAAGCTCGCCTACCAGCACTACCTCGAGACGTTCAAGGGGCCGCGGTGGGACTACCTGGAAGGGAAGGGCGCGACGAAGCAGCGCTGCCTTTGGGCGTCCACATCGACGAAGAACCCGGCGTACAACGACGTGATGTACGTCGAGGACCTGATCGGGCCCGAGACGGTGAACACGATGCCGCTCGAGACGATCGAGGCGTTCCAGGATCACGGCAAGGTTCCCGGCGACACCGTGCTCGAAGGAATCGACGAGGCGCGCGACCTGCTCGTGCAGCTCGAGAAGGCCGGCGTCTCCTACGACGACATCGTCGAGACGATCGAAGCCGAGGGCGTGCAGAAGTTCGCCGACTCGTTCGACCAGATCATCGAGGAGGTGCGGGCGAAGCGCGGTGCGCTCGCTGCTGCATGACGAACGCGGAGATCGTCGAGCGGATCTGGGGGCGGGACGCGTCGCTATGGACCGGCGCCGATGAGGCGAAATGGCTCGGCTGGCTCGACGAGCCGTGGCGCATGCGCGAGGACGTCGACCTGCTGCTGTCGTTTGCGCAGTCGGTGGCCGGCGACGTCGACGACATCGTGTTGCTCGGGATGGGCGGCTCGTCCCTGGCGCCCGAAGTGATCCGGCTGACGTTCGGCCGCGACCGGTTCCACGTTCTCGACACGACGCACCCGCAGGCGATCCGCGACCTCGAGGCGAAGATCGACGTCGCGCGCACACTGTTCATTTCGGCGTCGAAGTCCGGCTCGACGCTCGAGACGCGTTCGCACACGGACTACTTCCTGGCGCAGAGCCGCCCGGAGCTGTTCGTAGCTATTACCGATCCCGGCTCTGCGCTAGAAGAGCTAGCGCGGAAGCGGAGCTTCCGTGCGACTTTCTCCGGTGAGCCCGGGATCGGCGGACGCTACTCGGCGCTGTCGGCGTTCGGGATGGTTCCCGCTGCGCTGATGGGCGTCGACGTCGCGCGTCTGCTCGACCGCGCGCAGGAGATGGCGGACGGGTGCCGTCACGCCGAAGGCAACCCTGGCCTCGAGCTCGGGCTCTCGCTCGGCGAGAACTGGCGCGACGGTCGCGACAAGGTGTGCATCGATGCGGGGGCGTCGAGCTTCGGTCTTTGGGCGGAGCAGCTGCTCGCGGAGTCGACGGGAAAGCTCGGGAAGGGGCTCGTCCCTGCGCCGGGCGAGCCTGCGGACGGGCCGGACCGGCAGGCGCAGGAGGTCAGGCTCGCGAACGAGTACGAGCTCGGCCAGGAGTTCTTCCGCTGGGAGTTCGCAACCGCCGTTGCCGGCTCGATCCTCGGCATCAATCCCTTCGACCAGCCGGACGTCCAACTCGCGAAGGACAAGACCAGGCAGATCCTCGCCTCCGGCGATGATCCGCTAGTCGAGCCTTCTGGTTCCGCTGACGAGTTGTTCGCGCAGGCTCAGCCTGGGGACTACGTCGCGATTCTCGCCTTCGTCAATCCGACCGACGAGAACGCAGAGAAACTGGCACTGCTTGCGAAGCGCGCGCGTGACGCAACGGGCTGTGTCGTGACGCACGGCTTCGGCCCCCGCTACCTGCACTCGACGGGGCAGCTGCACAAGGGCGGGCCGCCGACGGGGCTCTATCTTCAGGTCGTCGACGACACCGGCGACGAGATCGCGATCCCGAACCAGCCGTTCGGGTTCGGCAAGCTCATCCGCGCGCAGGCGGCCGGTGACTTCGCGTCGTTGCAGGAGCGCGGCCGTCGGATCGCGCGCGTCCGTCTCGAGGAGGTGTAGATGCAACTGGGCATGATCGGCCTCGGCCGCATGGGCGGCAACATGGCGAAGCGCCTTTCGGAGCGCGGCCACGACATGAAGACGTACGACCCGGGCGTCGAGTCGACGGCAAAGACGCTCGAGGAGCTCCGTGACCAGCTCGACGCGCCCCGCTCGTTCTGGATGATGGTGCCCGCTGGGAAGGTCACCGAGGATACGTTCCAGACGCTGCTCGGACTTGCGGCGCCGGGTGACGTGATCGTCGACGGCGGCAACTCGAACTTCCACGACTCGCAGCGGCGGTACGCGGATGCGAACGCGAAGGGGATTCACTTCGTCGACGCGGGCGTGTCGGGCGGGGTGTGGGGTCTCGCGAACGGCTACTGCCTGATGGTCGGCGGTGACGCCGAGGCTGTCGCCCAGGTCGAGCCCGTATTCCGCGATCTCGCCCCCGAGGGTGGGTACGCGCATGTCGGCGCCGCCGGTGCGGGCCACTTCGTGAAGATGGTGCACAACGGGATCGAGTACGGCCTCATGCAGGCGTACGCCGAGGGCTTCGAGGTGATGGAGAAGTCCGAGTTCGATCTCGATCTCCACTCGATCGCGGGGATCTGGCGGTACGGCTCGGTTGTCCGGTCGTGGCTGCTCGAGCTGCTCGTGAACGCGTTCGAGGCGGAGGGTTCGCACCTCGAGAAGATCCGCGGCTACGTCGACGATTCGGGCGAAGGTCGCTGGACGATCCACGAGGCGATGGCCGAGGACGTCCCGGTGCCGGTCATCACCGCGGCACTGTTCGCTCGGTTTGCCTCCCGGCAGGACGAGTCGTTCGCCGCGAAGGTGAACGCCGCGCTCCGCAACCAGTTCGGAGGCCACGCGGTCAAGCTCGAGGGATCGTGAGCGCGACGGAGCAGAACCCGCTGCTCGAAGGGCTTCGTCTTCGGCGGCGTCCGGACCCGTGCATCCTCGTCATCTTCGGCGCCTCCGGAGATCTCACCTCGAAGAAGTTGATGCCCGCGCTGTACGCGCTCGCCGTTCGCGACCTGCTGCCGGAGAAGTTCGGCGTCGTCGGTGCTGCGCGTACGCAGGAGACGCACGACGATTTCCGCGCGCGGATGAAGGACGCGGTGAAGGAGCATGCGCGCGACCCGTTCGACGAGGAGACCTGGTCGAAGCTCGCGGCCGGGATGCGTTACGTCACGCTCGACTTCGCGGACGACAAGGGCGAGGACGAGTTGAGAGACGTGCTGACGTCGCTCGACGAGGAGCAGGGAACCGGCGGTAACCGTGTCTACTACTTCGCGGTCCCACCATCGGCGATCGGGACGCTTGTCGAGGAGATCGCGCAGCGGCGTAACGCCGAGGGGTGGATCCGGCTCGTCATCGAGAAGCCTTTCGGTCACGACCTGGACTCGGCGAAGGCGCTCACGGCAGAGATCAAGCAGCACTTCGCCGAGGACGAGGTCTTCCGGATCGACCATTACCTCGGCAAGGAGACGGTGCAGAACATGCTGGCGCTGCGGTTCGCGAACGGCATCTTCGAGCCGATCTGGAACCGCCAGTTCATCGACCACGTGCAGATCACCGTCGCCGAATCGATCGGGATCGAGAACCGGGCCGGCTATTACGAGCAGGCGGGGGCGATCCGCGACATCTTCCAGAACCACCTGCTGCAGCTCGTCGCGATCACGGCGATGGAGCCGCCGATCGATTTCAGCGCCGACTCGGTGCGCAACGAGAAGGTGAAGGTGCTGAAGGCGATCCACACTCCGGGACCGAAGCATCTCGTGCGCGGGCAGTACGGGCCGGGGTTCGTCGAGGGCGAGCAGGTGCGCGGGTACCGCGAGGAAGAGGGCGTCGCGCCCGGGTCGATGACGGAGACGTTCGTCGCCGCGAAGCTCTACGTCGACAACTGGCGTTGGGCGGACACGCCGTTCTACGTGCGGATGGGGAAGCGGCTCGCACGGCGCGAGACGACGATCGCGATCCAGTTCAAGCGCGCGCCGCA
>DATINO010000107.1:0-13409 GCA_035474195.1 Gaiellaceae bacterium | reverse complement strand
GTCGCGGCGGCGCTGCTCGGATTCGGCCCGGTGACCGCGGTCGACGTCGAGGAGCCGTCGATCGCGGCGACACGGGCGAACGCCGCCGTCAACCACGTTTCCCTGGACGTGAGACTCGTCTCGCCGGACACGCGTTTTCCGAGAGCCGACGTCGTCGTCGCGAACATCTCGCTCGAATCCGTCGAGGCTCTCCCACCGCGCATCGAGTGCGCGACGCTCGTCACCTCGGGCTATCTCGCGTCGGAAGCGCCCACGCTGCCGGGCTTCGAACACGTCGCGCGGCGGACGCTCGACGGCTGGGCGTGTGACGTCTCGCGCGCGACGTAACGCATACGATCCGGCCCGTGGCGACGTTCACCGTCGACTTCCTCGGCTGCAAGGTCTCGCACGTCGACGCGCACGAGGTGCGCGAGGCGCTGCTGCGCGACGGCCACACGGAGGACGCGGCGGCCGACGTCGCGGTGATCAGCACGTGCTGTGTCACGAACGAGGCGGTCGCGAAGAGCCGCAAGGCTGCGGCACGCGCTGCCCGCACGCACGAGCGGGTCTACCTGACCGGCTGCGCCGCGAACCTTCGCGGGACAGCCTTCGCCGGGTTGCCCGCGAACGTCGTCGTCGTGGCGAAGCCGCCCGAGGAGATCGCGGCGTTCGTCGCCGGCGATGTCGGCGCGATCGGCTGCGTGCAAGCCGACGCACGTGTCGACCGCGTGCGGGCGTTCGTGAAGATCCAGGACGGCTGCTCGTTCTCGTGCAACTTCTGCGTCATCCCGCTCGTGCGCGGCGCATCCCGTAGCCGAAGCGCTCCGGCGGTGCTCGCCGAGGTTCAGCGCCGCGTCGCGCAGGGCCATCGAGAAGTCGTTCTCACCGGTATCAACCTCGGGTGCTTCCGTGACCGTGAGGCCGGATTCGACCTCGCACGCCTCGTGCGAGAGGTGGGGACGACACCCGGGCTGCAGCGCTTGAGGCTCAGCTCGATCGAGATCAACCACGTGAACGATGCACTCATCGCCGCGCTGCGCGAAACGCCGGCCGTCGGCCGTCACCTGCACGTCCCGCTGCAGTCCGGCGACGACGGCGTGCTTCGCGCGATGGGCCGCCGGTACAGCGTCGACACCTACCTTCGCCGACTCGCACCACTCGCCGGCGAGTTCAACCTGACGAGCGACGTCATCGTCGGCTTCCCGGCCGAGGACGAAGCCGCGTTCGCGACGACGCTCCAGACGGTCGAGCGCGCGGGGATCACGAAGGTGCATGTCTTCCCCTACTCGCCTCGGCCCGGCACGGTGACGGCGGCCGATGATCCGGTGCCGCCGCAGGAGAAGAAGGAGCGCGGTGCGCGTCTTCGCGCGCTCTCGCACGACCTGTGCCTCGCCCGCTGGCGTGGGAAGACCGACGACGTCGTCCTCGTCGACCGGCCCGGGCGCGGCTACGGCGACGACTACACGCCGTGGCTCGTCGACGCGCCGGTCGGTGAGCTCGTGCCCGTTCGTGCCGAGCGCGTGACGGAGGAGGGGATCCGTGCCCGGGCCGCGTGACCACTGTCTCTTCTGCAAGCTCGTCCGCGACGGGGATCACGTGCGGGCTGCGGACGGGTTCGTGGCGATCGCCGACATCAACCCGCAGGCGCCGGTCCATCTGCTCGTCCTGCCGGAGCGCCACGTCGACACGTTCCGCGACGTCTCCGAGTTTCCGCCGGACGAAGCGCGGCGGATGCTGGCGTTCGTGGCCGAGACCGCGGCAGAATCAGGCTTGACGGACTACCGCGTGGTCGTCAACGTCGGCCCCGGCGGTGGGCAGACGGTGTTCCACCTGCACTGGCACATTCTCGGGGGACGCCCGATGGGAGAAACGCTATGACGCTGATCGAAGAGCTCGAGGACGACGTCAAGGACGCGATGCGCGCCGGCGATGCCGCGCGCCGCGATGCCCTGCGCCTGATCCTCGCGAGCCTGAAGTCGGCGGAGAAGGACTTGCTGCGGCCGCTGACCGAGGACGAGGAGCTCCAGGTGCTGCAGCGCGAGCGCAAGAAGCGGATCGAAGCCGCCGAGGCGTTCCGCGGGGGCGGCCGCGAGGAGCAGGCCGCGAAGGAAGAGGCCGAGCTCGCCGTGCTCGAGGAGTTCATGCCGGAGCCGCTCACCGAAGAGGAGCTCGAGCGCATCCTCGACGACGCGATCGCCGAGAACGGCGCGACGAGCATGCGCGACATGGGTCGCGTGATGAAAGACGTCATGCCCCAGATCGCGGGCCGGGCAGACGGCGCCGCCGTCAGCCAGATGCTGCGCGAGAAGCTCGCCTAGTGCGCTTCTTGCGGCGGCCCTGACGCGACGAAGTCCTGCGGCCGCACGAGTAGGGCTGCGAGCACCGCGCCGATGAGCGCGACCCCGGCGCCGACGAGGAGGATGTCGTGCAGCCCGTGCACGAAACCTGCCTGGGAGCGCTGGTCGGGAACCCTGGACGCGAAGATCGCACCGAGTGCGGCGATGCCCGTCGCGATCCCGACCTGCCGGAACGTGTTGTTGATCCCCGACGCCATGCCGGCACGCTGCACGGCGACGGTCGAGACGGCGGTCGTGGCGAGCGGCGCGTTCACGAATCCGATGCCGATGCCGCCGATGATGAAGCCGGGTAGCAGCACCGTCCAGTGCGAGGACTCGCTCACGCGGCTCATCGACCACATCGCGATCGCGTTCAGCGCGAGGCCGAACGCGAGCAGCGCCCGCACCGGAACGCGTCCGGTCAACCGCCCCGCGAGCGGCGCTGCGAAGAACGAGACGACCGAGAGCGGCAGGAACCGCACGCCGGTCTGGAGCGCCGAGAGCCCGAGGATGTTCTGGAGGTAGAGCGTCAGGTACAGGAACATCGCGAACATCGACGACGAGATCGCGAACGCGGTCGTCTGCGCGCCGACGAATGCCGGCCGGCGGAACAACGCGAGGTCGATCATGGTCGCGCCGTCGCGCGCCTGCGTCGCGATGAACAGGGCGAGCGCGACCACGGCCACGACGAGCAGCGCGATGATCAGCCCGCTCGTCCAGCCGTGGTCGTTGCCTTCGATCAGCGCGAGGATCAGCGCGAACAATCCGATCGTGAACGTGACCAGGCCCGGTGGGTCGAGCCGGCTGTGCTCGGGGTCGCTCGACTCGTGCAGCTGCCGCATCCCGAAGACGATCGCGCCGATCCCGATCGGGATGTTGACGAGGAAGATCCAGCGCCACGAGAGCCACGACGTGAGCATCCCGCCGGCGAGCGGCCCGATCGCCACGGCGGCGCCGATCACCGCGCCCCACAACCCGAACGCGGTGCCGCGCTCGCGCCCGTGGAACTCCTGCGAAAGGAGCGCCAGCGCCGTGGCGAACATCATCGCCCCGCCGATCCCCTGAACACCGCGCGCGACGATCAGGAAGAGCGCGTCGTTCGCGAGGCCGCAGGCGGCCGAAGCAAGGGTGAACAGGGCGATGCCGACCAGGAACAGCCGCTTGCGCCCGAACAGGTCGGCGAGCGCGCCCGCGGTCAGGACGCAGGTGGCGAGCCCGAGGGCGTAGGCGTCGACCACCCACTGCAGGTCGGAGAACGAGGCGTGGAGCGCTTTCTCGATCGCGGGCAGGGCGACGTTCACGATCGTGATGTCGAGCAGGAGCATGAAGGTCGCGACACAAACCGCGACGAGCGTCCACCACTTTCTGGCCACGAACGCAACCTACACTGGGGCCTTATGGAGCAAACGCTCGATGTCTCGAACGCCGTCGCGGCCGAGCTGGCCGGGATCTCGGACGGCGTCCTCGATGCGCTCAAGGAGCGCCTCGCCTGCACCGTGCGATTGCGCGGCAACCAGCTGACCCTCCAGGGCGAGGAGCAGCAGGTCGCCGATGCGCGCGCCGTGATCGACGAGCTCGTCGAGCTGGTCGAAGGCGGCCACCAGATCGGGTCGCACACCGTCGACGCCGTGCTCGGCACGCTCGAAGCGGGCCAGGACGTGCGCGAGGTCTTCGACACGGTCGTCTGGCGGCACCGCGGGAAGAAGATCGCGCCGAAGACGGTTACGCAGAAGAGCTACGTCGACGCGATCCGCCGCTCGACCGTCACGTTCGGCATCGGCCCCGCCGGCACCGGCAAGACCTATCTCGCGATGGCGCTCGCCGTCGCGGCGCTGCACGAGCGCGAGGTCGCGCGAATCATCCTGACGCGCCCGGCCGTCGAGGCGGGTGAGCGGCTCGGCTTCCTGCCCGGCGACCTGATGGCGAAGGTCGACCCGTACCTGCGCCCGCTGTTCGACGCGCTGTACGACATGCTCGACCCCGACAAGGCGAACTCGTACATGGAGCACGGCACGATCGAGGTCGCGCCGCTCGCATACATGCGCGGACGCACGATCAACGACAGCTTCATCATCCTCGACGAGGCGCAGAACACCTCGCCCGAGCAGATGCAGATGTTCCTGACGCGGCTCGGGTTCGGTTCGAAGATCGTCGTCACCGGCGACATCACCCAGATCGACCTGCCGCGTGACTCACGCTCCGGGCTCGTGCACGTGCGTGACGTGCTGACCGACGTCGAAGGTATTCAGTTCGTCGAGTTCAGCAACAAGGACGTCGTGCGGCACAAGCTCGTGCAGCGCATCGTCGAGGCGTACAAAGAGCACACCGACGAGCACAAATGAGCGTAGGCTCGACGGAGCTCATCAAAGAGCGCAGGCGCCTACATGCGCGGCGCCGGAGCGGGAGATGATCTCGGTCGAGATCGAGAACCGGAGCAGTCTGACGGTGGACGAGGCGGGCGCGGTGGAGCTCTCCGGGAGGATCTTGCGTGCGGAGGGAGTCGACGACGGTGAGCTCGGGATCGCGTTCGTCGGGGCGGACGAGATGCGGCGGTTGAAGCGCGAGCACCTCGGCATCGACGAGGCGACCGACGTCCTGTCGTTCCCGATCGACGGCCGAAACGAGGTGCCGGAAGGCGTTCCGCGCGCGCTCGGCGACGTCGTGCTCTGCCCGGAGATCGTCGGCGACGAATGGCGCTGGCCACTCGCGCACGGGCTGTTGCATCTGCTCGGGTACGACCACGGCGACGAGATGTCGTCTCGGGAGGCGGAGCTCCTCCAATGACGATGCGCCGGGCCCCGACGCTGCTCGACTCGTTCAACTTCGCGTTCGAGGGAATCATCCACGTGCTCCGCACGCAGCGGAACCTGCGGATCCACTTCGCGATCGCCGTGGGGGTCCTGGTCATGGCGCTGATCGTCGACGTGACGAAGATCGAGTTGATCGCGCTCCTTCTCTCGGTGACGTTCGTGCTGATCGCCGAGATGCTGAACACCGCTGTCGAGGCGGCGATCGACATCGCCACGACGTCGTTCGACCCGATGGCGAAGCTCGCGAAGGACATCGCGGCCGGCGCCGTGCTGATCGCCGCGATCAACGCGATCGCCGTCGGCTACATCGTGTTCTCGGGCAAGGTCGCCGACCGCTCGGCGACCCTCCTCGACCGCCTCCGCCACGAGCCGGCCGAGTTGACGCTCGTCGCGCTGGTCCTGACGATCATCATCGTGATCGCCACGAAGGCCTACACCGGCCGGGGCACGCCGCTGCGCGGCGGCGTGCCGTCGGGTCACGCCGCGGTCGCGTTCGCCGGCTGGATGGCGGCGACGTATGCGGCGGGCGAGGATCACCGCTTCCTCATCTCGTCGATCGCGCTGATCATGGCGATCCTCGTCGCGCAGACGCGCGTGGAGTCCGGCGTCCACTCGGCACTCGAGGTCACCTACGGCGCGCTGGTCGGCGCGCTCGCCACGTTGGTGGTATTCCAGGTGTTCTCATGAGCGAAGGCTTGACGGAGCTCATCAAAGAGCGCAGGTACCGGCTTTGCCGGTGCCGGAGCGGGAAATGAACGAACTGGTGGAGAAGGCGGTCGAGGCGGCGGCGAATGCGTATGCGCCGTACTCGCAGTACAACGTCGGAGCGGTGCTGCGCACGACCGACGGCCGGGAGTTCACCGGCGTGAATGTCGAGAACGCGGCCTATCCGCTTGGCCAATGCGCGGAGAAGACTGCGATCGGCGCCGCGGCTGCAGCGGGCTACCGTCCCGGCGACATCGCCGCCATCGGCATCAACGCCTCGCCCTGCGGCGGCTGCCGCCAGTGGTTGTACGAGTGGCGCATCCCCGAGGTCTCGTTCCGGCGTGACGACGGCACGATCGCGACGTACTCGGCGTCGGATCTGCTGCCGGAGACGTGGGACCTCCCGTGAAATCGGGGTTCGTCGCCGTCGCCGGGAGGCCGAACGTCGGCAAGTCGACGCTCGTCAACGCGCTCACCGGCGCGAAGGTCGCGATCGTCTCCGACAAGCCTCACACGACGCGCCACGAGATCCGCGGCGTGTACACCGACGACGTCGCGCAGCTCGTGCTCGTCGACCTGCCCGGCTGGCAGAGGCCGATCGACACGCTCACCGAGCGGATGCAGGGTCGCGTCGACGATGCAGTGACGAGCGACGTCGACGCGGTGCTCCTCGTCGTCAATGCGCGAGAGCGCATCGGCACCGGCGACCGGTTCGTCGCTCGCCGGGTGTTCGGGCTCGGCATCCCGGTCGTGATCGTCCTGAACAAGGTCGACCGCCTGAAGCCGGGTCACATCGCGACGCAGATGAAGACGGCGGCGGAGCTCGGTGCGTTTCACGCGCTGCATCCGGTAAGTGCAAAGACCGGTGACGGGATCGGCGAGCTGCGCGGCGACCTCGTCTCGCTGCTCCCCGACGGGCCGCTGTACTACCCGCCTGAGACCGAGACGGACATGCCGCTCGAAGCGCGGATCGCCGAACTCGTCCGCGAGCAAGCCTTGCGGTTGACGAAGGAAGAGGTGCCGCACGCGGTCACCGCCGAGCTGATCGAGATCGACGAGAAGCGCGTGCACGTTCGGCTCTACACCGAGACCGAGAGCCAGAAGCAGATCCTGATCGGGAAGGGTGGGACGATGGTGCGCGAGATCGGCCGCGGTGCGCGGCCGCACGTCGAGGCGCTGCTCGGTCATCCCGTCTTTCTCCAGCTGCAGGTGAAAGCGTCCCCGAAGTGGCGGCGCAATGAGACGATGCTGGAGCGCCTGGGCCTGTAGCGCGGCCCTCGTCGGCGCGGCCGGGTGCGGCGCCACCCGGCAGGCTCCGCCTGGCGTTCCCGCCCACTGGCAGGCGAACGCGCGCCAGGTCGTGCAGCAGCTTCGAGTCGACATCGCCACCGCCGCGGTCGGTGGGACGACGACCACGGACGCAGCGAAGGCGCTGCGCAACACGTCCGACCTCTACGCGCTGCTCGTCGCCTACTCCGACCTCGGTGGCTGCCACCAGATGGTGAGCTCGGCCGGCCCGCCGGCGCGGGTCGCGCGCGCCCTCGTTCCCGCGTGCCGTCACCTCGAGCGCGCTGCCGCACTGTTCGCCCGGGCGACGCAACGCTCCGACCCAAGCGCGCTCGTCCGCGCCACGCGCGAGATCGGCCTTGCCCAGCCGGCGCTCGTGCGGGCGATGCTGGCGATTCAGGACGGCGCTCCCTAGGCTAAGTCGCGTGACCTGCGACGCCTGTGGCAGCGAGAACCCGGCCGGCAAGCGGTTCTGCGGGGACTGCGGCGCGCCGCTCGGGTCGGCGTGCCCGTCCTGCGGCGCCGAGAACCCGGCCGGCAAGCGGTTCTGCGGGGACTGCGGCGCGCCGCTCGGCGCCGCTGCAGCGCCCGCTGCTCCCGCCGCGCGCGAGGCACCGGTCGCCGAGCGGCGGCTGGTCACCGTGCTCTTCGCCGACCTCGTCGGGTTCACGCCGCTGTCCGAGTCGCGCGACCCCGAAGAGGTCCGTGAGCTGCTCTCACGCTACTTCGACACGACGCGCAGGTTGATCGAGCTCTACGGCGGCACCGTCGAGAAGTTCATCGGTGACGCGGTGATGGCGGTGTGGGGGACGCCGGTCGCGACCGAGGACGATGCCGAACGCGCTGTCCGGGCAGGTCTCGATCTGGTCGCCGCGGTCTCCGGGCTCGGTGACGAGGTCGGCGCCCCGGAGCTCCGGGCGCGCGCAGGCGTGCTCACGGGCGACGCGGCCGTCACGCTCGGCGCGACGTCCGAGGGCATGGTCGCGGGCGATCTCGTGAACACCGCCGCGCGCATCCAGGCCGCCGCCGAGCCCGGGACGCTGCTCGTCGGCGATGCCACGCGCCGCGCGTCCGAGGCGACAGTCGCGTTCGAGGACGCGGGCGAGCACGAGCTGAAGGGCAAGTCGGAACCGGTCCGGCTCTGGCGAGCGCTGCGCGTCGTCGCCGGCGCACGCGGCCAGCTGAAGTCGATCGGGCTCGAGGCTCCGTTCGTCGGCCGCGCACGCGAGCTTCGCCTGATCAAAGACCTCTTTCACGCCTCCGCGGACGAGCGCAAGGCGCACCTCGTCTCGATCACGGGCATCGCCGGGATCGGCAAGTCGAGGATCGGCTGGGAGTTCTACAAGTACTTCGACGGCATCGCAGAGAGCGTCTGGTGGCATCGCGGCCGCTGCCTCGCGTACGGCGAGGGTGTCACGTACTGGGCGCTCGCCGACATGGTGCGGATGCGGTGCCGGATCGCCGAGGACGAAACCGTGGAGACCGGCGTCGAAAAGGTGCGCGCGACGCTTCTCGAACACATCCTCGACGGAGACGAGCGCGCGTTCGTCGAGCCACGCCTTCTGCAGCTTCTCGGGTGGGGAGGAGCGGAACAGGGCGAGAAGCAGCAGCTCTTCGCTGCGTGGCGGTCGTTCTTCGAGCGGATGGCCGACACGAACCCGGTCGTGCTCGTCTTCGAGGATCTGCAGTGGGCGGACGAGAGCCTGCTCGATTTCGTCGAATACCTGCTCGAGTGGTCGCGCAACCAGCCGATCTTCGTCGTCACCCTCGCGCGCCCCGAGCTGACCGAGAAGCGGGCCACCTGGGGCGCGGGGCAGCGGGCGTTCACGTCGATCTACCTCGAGCCGCTCGCACCGGCGGCGATGGAGGAGTTGCTGGCAGGTCTCGTGCCCGGCATGCCGCCGGAGGTCGTCCAGGAGATCCTCGGCCGGGCGGAGGGGATCCCGCTCTATGCCGTCGAGACGGTCCGGATGCTGCTCGATCGCGGTCTGATCGTCGAGGACGGGTCTTCCTACCGCGTCGTTGGCGAGATCGGCGCGCTCGACGTGCCCGAGACGCTTCAAGCGCTGATCGCAGCGCGACTCGACGGTCTGGAGGAGGGAGAACGTGCGCTCGTTCAGGACGCCGCCGTGCTCGGCAAGACGTTCGGCAGCGCGCTGCTCGCGCGCGTTGCGGGCCGCCCCGAGGAAGAGGTCGAGACGCTCCTCGCTTCGCTCGTGCGCAAGGAAGTGCTGTCGCTCCAAGCGGACCCGAGGTCGCCGGAGCACGGGCAGTACGGCTTCCTTCAGGATCTCGTCCGGCGCGTTGCCTACGAGACTCTCGCGAGGCGAGACCGGAAGAACCGGCATCTCGCTGCCGCCGATCAGATCGCGTCGGCGCTCGGCGAGGAAGACGTGCCGGAGGTGGTGGCAGCTCATCTCGTCGCGGCGCTGGAAGCAGCCCCCGAGGCCGACGACGCCTCGGCGATCAAAGAGCGTGCCGGCCGGATGTTCCTTCTCGCCGGCGAACGCGCCGCACGTCTTGCCGCCGCCGGTGAGGCGCAGCATTTCTACGAGCAGGCGTCCGAACTGTCGGACGAGCCTCCCGCGCACGCAGCGCTCGTCGACCGAGCGGGCCGCATGGCCTGGGTTGCCGGTCGCCCAGAGGAGTCTCGAGAGCTCCTCACCAGGGCGCGCGGTGCGTACCACGATCTCGGCGATGAAATTGCGAAGGCCCTCGTCGACTCGAAGCTCGCGGAGATCGACTTCAACGACGGCCTCGTTCGGGAAGCCGTCGACCGCATGACGTCGGCACTGGAAGCGATCGAGCGCGTGGGGACACCCGCCGATGTGGCTTCGACGACGGCCCAGCTCGGCCGCTTCCTCGTCTTCGCACGCGAATACGAAGCAGCTGCTGCCAACCTGGAGCGCGCGCTCAGCCTTGCGGAAGAGCACCAGTACGCGGAAACGCTCGCGCATGCGCTGAACAGCAAGGCGGTGATGATGCTCTACCGCAACCGCCGTCAGGAGTCACGCCTGCTCGTGCGCGGCGCGCTTGCGGTCGCCCTCGAGCACGACCTGCACGATGCGGCGTTACGGGCGTACAACAACGTGATCGCCGGATCCTGGTACGAGGCCAGGTTCCGTGAGGCAGTCGGGCTGATCGACGAGGCGCTCGAGTATTCGCGGCGGACGGGCGAACGGACGTGGGAAGTCGTCTTCCTGATCGGCCGGGTGGGGCAGCTTGCGTTCCTCGGCCGCTGGGACGAGGCACTCGAGAGCGCGAACGCCGCCGAGCAGTATGCGACGACGGAGTTCCACCGCGGCTTGCTGCTTGCTGCGGCCGGCGTCTACTTGCGGCGCGGCCTTGTGCCGCAGGCGCGCGCGCTGGTCGACCGTCTCGACACGAGTCAGTCGGAAAACCCCGAGTTCGCCGCGGGCTTCTACGCGGCGGAAGCGCAACAGCTCGCGGCCGAGGGTCGATACGACGATGCGCACGCAGCGGCACTGCGCGCAATGCCAGACGTCTCGGAGGCAGCCTGGTGGCTGTACTTCGACGTCGCTGAGGTCGCTCTCACGCTTCCGGACGACGCCAGATCCCGGGACTTGCTCGCGCGTCTCGAGACAGCCTCCAACGGGAAGCGCTGGCGTGCGGTCGAGGCGCAGCTTGTGCGCCTGCGCGCGCGTTTCCAGGCGCACGATGCAATTTCGGAGCTCGAGAGAGCTGAGCAGATGTTCCGCGAGCTCGGGGCGCCGTACTACGTCGCCGCCGTTCAGGCCGAGCGGGCCGAGCATCTGTTTGCCGTGGGGCGTGCGGACGAGGCGCAGCAGCTCGTCGCCGACGCCCGCGAGACGTTCGAGCGTCTGGGCGCGGTGCCTGCATTGGCCGCGCTCCGGCGTGAACGCGCGGTAGCCTAGACTGGAGCGCCGTGGCGCAGGCGCCGGTCCTTCCGCGTGGGTTCGAGTTGCCGCTCAAGCAGCGGCTGCCGCGCATCGGCGCGATCGACCAGGTCGCGGTCGAGGGGCGCGCCGCCGACCTTGCGAAGCGCTCGATCAAGAAGGAGGCCAAGGTCTGGGCGCTCGAGCTGGCGATTCGCTGCTGCGACCTGACGACACTCGAAGGGCAGGACACGCCCGGGAAGGTCGCGGCGCTGTGCTCGAAGGCGATCCGGCCCGATCCGAGCGATCCGAATGTCCCCTCGGTCGCCGCGATGTGCGTCTACCCGAACCTGATCCCGACCGCGAAGGAGCGGCTCGCCGGCAGCGGAGTGAAGGTGGCGAGCGTCGCCACCGCGTTCCCGTCCGGGCAGAGCCCGCTCGACGTGAAGATCCGCGACGTCGAGGACGCCGTCGCGATGGGCGCCGACGAGATCGACATGGTGATCGACCGCGGCGCGTTCCTCTCCGGCCGCTACGCCAAGGTGTTCGACGAGATCGTGAAGGTGAAGGAAGCCTGCGGCGCCGCGCACCTGAAGGTGATCCTCGAGGTGAGCGAGCTCGGCACGTACGACAACGTCCGGCGCGCGTCGCTGCTCGCGATGGCTGCGGACGCGGACTTCATCAAGACGTCGACCGGGAAGCTGCCGGGTGCGGCGACGCTGCCGGTGCAGCTCGTGATGCTCGAGGCGATCCGCGACGTCTACGAGGAGACGGGCCGCAAGGTCGGCATGAAGCCGGCGGGCGGGATCCGCAGCGCGAAGAACGCGATCCAGTACCTCGTTCAGGTGCACGAGACGCTCGGGCCCGACTGGCTGACGCCCGACCTGTATCGCCTCGGCGCGTCGAGCCTCGTCAACGACATCCTCATGCAGCTTCGCAAGGAGAAGACGGGCGCGTATCAGTCGAAGGACTACTTCACCAATGATTGAGCGCCTCACATGACTGACCTCGAGAAGCGCTCGGATCGCAGCCCGGTCCCGGCCGACTGGACGTACGCGCCGGCACCCGAGTCGACCGACATCGTCCGTCTGCAAGATCGGTACGGCTTGTACGTCGGCGGCGAGTGGCTCGACACGAAGGCGCACTTCACGACGATCTCCCCGCGCGACGAGAGCCCGCTGGCCGAGGTGGCGCAGGCGACCGAGGCAGACGTGCAGAACGCGGTCGCGACGGCGCGAGAGGCCTCGAAGGCATGGGCAAAGCTGCCCGGGAGCGAGCGCGCCAAGTACCTGTTCCGGATCGCGCGCATCCTCGCCGAGCGCAGCCGCGAGTTCGCGGTGCTCGAGAGCCTGAACGGCGGCAAGCCGATCAAGGAGTCGCGCGACGTCGACCTGCCGCTCGCCGCCGCGCACTTCTTCTACTACGCGGGCTGGGCCGACAAGCTCGAGTACGCGTTCCCGAACCGCTCGCCGAAGCCACTCGGCGTCGCGGGCCAGATCATCCCCTGGAACTTCCCGCTGCTGATGCTCGCGTGGAAGATCGCGCCGGCGCTCGCCGCCGGGAACACCGTCGTGCTGAAACCGGCCGAGACGACGCCGCTCACGGCGCTGCTCTTCTGCGACGTCGTGCGCCAGGCGGAGCTGCCGCCGGGCGTCGTGAACATCGTCACCGGCGACGGGTCGACGGGCGCCGCGCTCGTCGAGTCGGAGGTCGACAAGATCGCGTTCACCGGCTCCACGGAGGTGGGAAAGGCGATCCAGCGCCGGCTCGCAGGCACCGGCAAGAAGCTGACGCTCGAGCTGGGCGGCAAGGCGGCCAACATCGTGTTCGACGACGCGGCGCTCGACCAGGCCGTCGAGGGAATCGTCAACGGCATCTACTTCAATCAGGGTCACGTCTGCTGTGCGGGCTCGCGGCTCTTCGTGCAGGAGTCGATCTACGAGCCCGTCGTCGAGAAGCTGAAGAAGCGCATGACGACGTTGCGCGTCGGCGACCCGCTCGACAAGAACACCGACGTCGGTGCGATCAACTCGCGCATGCAGCTCGAGAAGATCGAGGAGCTCGTCGCCGCGGGCAAGGAAGAGGGCGCGGAGATCTACCAGCCGCCGTGCCGGCTGCCGGAAAAGGGCTACTGGTTCGCGCCGACCGTCTTCACGAACGTCGCGCAGAGCTACCGCATCGCCCAGGAGGAGATCTTCGGCCCGGTGCTCAGCGTGCTCACGTTCCGCACGCCGGACGAGGCGGTCGAGAAGGCGAACAACACCCCGTACGGGCTGAGCGCCGGCGTCTGGACGGAGAAGGGCTCGCGCATCCTCTGGATGGCGGAGCGCCTCCGCGCCGGCGTCGTCTGGGCGAACACGTTCAACCGGTTCGATCCCACGAGCCCGTTCGGCGGCTACAAGGAGTCCGGCTTCGGCCGCGAGGGCGGCCTGCAC
>DATINO010000106.1:0-8245 GCA_035474195.1 Gaiellaceae bacterium | reverse complement strand
GCGAGCCCGCGTTTCGCACCGCCGAGCACGAGCGCGGTGCCGAGCGGCTTCGTCAGGTAGAGCGTGTCGCCCGGCTGCGCACCGGCCTTTGGCCAGATGCCGTCCGGCGCGACCGTGCCGACGACCGCGAGCCCGTACTTCGGCTCGCTGTCGCGGATCGTGTGGCCGCCGGCGAGGATCGCCCCCGCTTCGCGTACCTGCCGGTCGGCGCCGCTGAAGATCGCGCGCACCACGTCGATCGGCAGCTCTTCCGGCAGAGCGGCGACCGACAACGCGAGCAGCGGCCGGCCGCCCATCGCGAACACGTCGTTCAGCGCGTTCGTCGCGGCGATCGTCCCGAAGTCGTCCGGGTCGTCGACGATCGGCGGGAAGAAGTCGATCGTGAAGACGAGCGCGCGCTCGGCGTCGAGCTTGTACACGGCGGCGTCGTCGGCCGGGTCGAGGCCGACCAGCAGGTTCTCGGCCTCGGCGGGCACGAAGCCACGCAGCAGCTCCTCGAGGCGCGCAGCCGAGTACTTCGCCGCGCACCCGCCCGCCGTCGCCAGGTCGGTCAGCTTCACGCTCTCACGGTAAACGACGGCGACGGCCCGAGAGCCGTCGCCGTGGGGAGAGGGAACGTCGTACTGGTACCGATGATTCTCCCCGGGTCGGACGTCTCCTTTACGGTTGGACGATGCCCAGCGCCCTGGTCACAGGCGGCTCCTCGGGAATCGGCTTCGCGATCGCGCGGATGCTGCGCGACGAGGGGTACGACATCACCGTCGCCTCGCGGACCCGCGAGAGGATCGAGGCCGCGGCGGCGGAGCTTGGCGCCCACGCCGTCACCGCCAACATGGGCTCGGAGGAGGACTGTGTCCGCGCTGTCGACGAGCATCGCGACCGCTTCGGCGGCATGGACGTGCTCGTCAACTCGGCGGGCCTCGGGATCGGGGGAAAGGTCGAGTCGCTGCAGGCGAAGCACATCGACTTACAGCTCGGCGTCAACCTGCGCGGCCTGTTGCTCGTCACGCGCGAAGCGATTCCGCTGCTGCGCGAGAGCAAGGGCTGGGTCTTCAACCTGGCGTCGATCGCAGGCACTGCGCCGACCCCCGGCCTCACCGTCTACGGCGCGACCAAGGCCGCGGTCATCGCGCTGACGCGCTCGCAGAACCTCGAGCTCGAGCCGGCCGGCGTGCGAGCCGTCGCGATCTGCCCGGGGTTCGTCGACACCGCGATGGCGGAGTGGTCCGGGCTCGCGGCCGACGAGATGATCACGACAGAGGACTGCGCCGAGGTCGTGCGTATGTGCCTGCGGCTCTCACCGAACGCGCGGATCCCCCAGATCGTGATCGAGCGCGTCGGCCAGCGCGACCACGTCGGGTGAACGTCTTCACGTTCGCCGAGCGGCCCGATCTCGCCGAGCCGGCGTGGGAGGCGACGAGCGACACCTTCCCGGAGTACAACAACCACGGCGACGTGCTCAACGAGTACTGGGGCGGCCTGACCGAGACGTTCCCGGAGTTCCAGTTCCATCTCGTCGACGACGACGAGCAGCCGCTCGCCCGCGCGCGGTGCCTCCCGATCCGCTGGGACGGGACGCTCACCGACCTGCCGGCGGGGATCGACGGAGCGATCGTGCGCGGCCTCGACGAGCGCGGCGGGAACGTGCTCTGCGCGATGGTGATCCAGATCCCTCGCAGCCGGCAGGGCGGTGGGCTCAGCGCCGCTGCGCTGAGGGCGATGGCAGACATCGGCCGCGCCCACGGGCTCACGTCGCTCATCGCACCGGTGCGGCCGAGCTGGAAGGAGCGCTACCCCCTGACGCCGATCGAGCGGTACGCGGAGTGGCGGCGCGAAGACGACCTGTTGTTCGATCCATGGCTCCGCGTGCACGAGCGCGCCGGCGCAACGATCCTGCGGCCGGAGCCCGAGTCCCTTCGCATCACCGGCACGGTCGCCGAGTGGGAGGAGTGGGTCGGGATGCGGTTCCCGGAGGACGGTGCGTACGTGTTCCCGGGCGGGCTCGCGCCGCTGACCGTCGAGTCCGGCACAGGCCGCTACTGGGAGCCGAACGTCTGGATGCACCACGTCCTCTGACGCGACGCTCGAGACGGAGCGGCTCCTCCTCCGCCAGGTTGAACGGGCCGACCTGGACCCCTGGGCCGCGTTGCTTGCCGATCCGCATGCGACGCGCCTCCTCCACTTCCCGGAGCCGCACTCGCGCGAGGAGTCGAAAGGGCTCCTCGACCGAACGATCGCGCGGGCCGACGGCGCAATCGCCATGTACGCGGTGCGGCTGCGCGAAGACGGTGGCACCGTCGGCTTCGTCGGCTACTCACCGCGCATGGTCGAATCGAGCGCCGAGGTCGAGCTCGGCTGGCTGCTCCTGCCGCAATTCCATGGACGCGGGTACGCGACGGAGGCTGCACTGGCCGTGCGCCGACTCGTGCCGGGACGGGTCATCGCGCTGATCCGCGTGGAGAACGAGGCGTCGAAGAACGTAGCGAGGAAGGTCGGAATGGCTCCGGAGCGCGAGATCGAGTTCACCGGCTATCGGACGGACGTCTTCGCAAGCGCCTCGCCCTGAACGACCACCTGTGGACGAGACGTTGCTGTCTCTTCACGGTGCCTGGCACCAGACGTGTCTCGACCCGCCAGTGGACAAGGCGTTGCTGTTTGTTCACGGCGCCTGGCCGCGGACGGGTCTCGACCCGCCATGGCCGGCGGTGGCCTACGTCGTGGGCTTGAGCTGCCAGAGAGAGGTCGCCAGCGCAGCGACGACAAGGACTGCGGCCACGAGTGCTAGTGCAACGGCAAGCGACACGAGCCGGTCGACGAGACCCACCCCGATCACCGAGCTCGCGACGAGGAAGTAGATGCACGCCACGAACGCGGCGGTGACCTCGCCGCGCCGTTCCGCCGGAGCGAGCTCGTTCAGCTCCTGCTGCGCGTTGATGAACGCGAGACCGTGGCCGGCGCCTGCAGCGAGCGATCCGAGCGCGAGCAGTGTGAGCGAATGCGCCGGCGACGCGGCGACCAGGAAACCAAGGCCGACGGCGAGCACCCCAAGGCCGACAGCCTGCGGCGGCCTGCCCGCAGCAACGAGCGTCCGCGCCGCGATCTGCGCCACGCAGGATGCGACGACCGACAGCGCCGCAACCGTCGACAGCAGCGCGACGTTCCTCGTGTCGAGCAGGTCTCCGGCATAGGTCGGCACGACCGAGAGGAAAAGCGCGAGCGTCGCCCAGACGACACCGGCGGTCACGGACACGCGGATGAACGACCCGAGCAGCTCGCGCGGGACGCGCGGGACCTGGATGCGCCACGTCTCGCGCGCGCCCGCGGGCGGCTCCGGCAACCGAGCAACGAGCGCCGCCGCAGCGATCGTTGCCGCAAGAACGACGAGGTACGACAGCTGCCGCGGCGCAGGCGCCCACTGCACGAGCACGCCCGCGAGCAACGGCCCGGCAGCGCTCCCGCCCGCCTGCGCGAGCCCCGCGAAGAGCGAGGCGCGGCGGCGGTCGGCGTCCGGGTCGAGTTCGACGAGCGCCGCGGTCGCCGCGCCGCTGATCATCCCGACGGCGAGTCCCTGCAAGCCGCGCGCCACGTAGAGCCAAAGCGCGTTCTGCGCGACGGCGAACACCGCCAACCCAGCGATCGCAGCACTGAGCCCGAGCACGACGACCACGCGGCGGCCGAGCCGATCCGACAAGCGCCCGAACAGGATCAGCGCCGGGACGAGAACGACGGCGTACGTCGCGAAGATCGTCGTCAGCACGAGGCTCGAGAAGTGGAACTGCCGGGCGTACAGCGCATACAGCGCGGTCGCGAGGTTGGCGCCGGCCATCACGAGCAGCCACGCGCCCCACACCGTCAGGAACGGACGCATCCGAGTCCGCTTCCTTCCCGCGCAACTCGCGAAACGTTACGGCTAGGTTGCAGGCGTGTACCGCCCGCTCGCCATCCTGTTGCTGGTTGCGGTGCTCGCCGGCTGCGGCAGCTCGAAGGCAGTGCAGACGACCACGGTGCCAAAGCAGCGCTTCGCAGGCGCCGAGCTCACACCGCCGAGGACCGCACCGCCCATCGCGCTCCGCGACGCCAACGGCACGCCCGTCACGCTCGCCGCACAGCGCGGCCGGTACGTGCTCGTCACGTTCATCTACACGCACTGCCCCGACGTGTGCCCGCTGATCACGAAGAACCTGAACGCCGCACTCAGCGTGATCGGCCCGAGCGCACGGAAGCAGGTTCGCGTCCTCGCGGTCAGCGTCGATCCGGTCGGCGACACGCCGAAGGCAGTCAAGGCGTACGCGCGCGAGAAGCACCTGTTTCCGCAGTTCCAGTACCTGATCGGCACCCGCTCCGACCTACGACGCGTCTGGAAGGCATGGCACGTCCTCGCCGTCGAGGCGAAGCCGGACCTCGTCGACCACGTCGCCTACACCGCGCTCCTCGACACGAAAGGAAAGGAACGAGTGCTGTACGGCTCCTCAGTCCACGCCACGCAAGTCGTGCACGACCTGCGGGTCCTGATGGGCTGAGCTTCCGATGCAGGTGCCGGCTCCCCACCTGGCACGCATCAGGTCGACCCGGCCTGTTAGATCGGGCCGTCCCACAAGCCGCGGACGCCGTGGTGGCCGAAACAGGCACCGAGCAGCGCGAATGCGGCGAGCAACACGAGCATGACTACCGGATACTGCCGAAGCAGGATCGAGAGCTTTGTTGCCACAGTGAGGTACACCTCCTTCCCTTAGAACCTGAAGTCCTGGAGCGCCTCGGCTGCACGGCGATACAGAACCGCCGCGCGACGCTCTTCTCCCCGCCGCGTCGCCAGGTCACCCTGGGCGATCCACGCGGCAGCACGATGCGACGCCGAGGACAGCTGCGCGAACGCGTCCTCGGACTCGGCAAATGCCGTCTCGGCCTCGTCGAGCCTGCCCTGTTCGAGCAGAGCCCGCCCGAGCACGAGCCGGGCGTTGCCGACCTCGTCGAGCATGTCCTCGCGCTCACCGATGATCTCGAGCGCATGGCGTGCCTGCTCTTCGGCGCGCTTCGCGTCGCCGGTGCGCAGGTGAACCTGGGCGAGCGAGTTGACGGCGGTAGCCGCGTCCTCGCTGCGATCGACCTCGAGCGCGATCGCATACGCCTCCTTGAATCGCTCGATCGCGTCCTCGGGGCTTCCGAGCAGGAAGTCCATGGCGCCGAGGTTGTTCAAGAGGCGACCGACGTTCCCGCGATCGGCGACTTCCTCGTAGTGCGCCTTCGCCTTCTCGGCGTACGTGCGCGCCAGCACCCAGTGCCCGTCGCGCTCGGCGAGCATCGACGCCTGGAAGTACACCGGTGCGAGAGCGCGCGCGTCCCGCAGCGCCTCCGCAAGCTCGAGCGCGCGCTCCACGTCCTCGCGCGACGCCTCGTAGTCGCGCTGGCGGCGATAGCACCGCGAGCGCCACGAGAAGACGTCCAGCTTCAGCTCGTCGCACGGAAGACCGGAGCGCTCGGCCAGCGACAGCGCCTCGTCGAACAGCGCCACCGCGGTCGAGATGCTCGAAAGCTTGTACCGGCAGACGCCGAGGCGATAGAGAACATCGGCGCGATCGACGTCGGTGAACGTCTCGCTCTCGACGAGCACACGCGACTCGGCGAGCAGCGCGAGGGCCGACTTCACGTCTCCGGCCTGCGCGTGCGCCATCGCCTCGCCGTTCAGCGCCCGGACCCGCAGTTCTGCAGCGCCCGTCCCGAGAACCGCCGGCAGCGCGCGCGTGTATTCCGCGATCGCCTCCGGGAACCTGTGCTCCTGCGAGAGCACGTCGGCGCGGGCGAGGATCGCCTCCGCCTTCGCGCGCTCATCCGCAGAGACGCCGCTCGCCAGGAACCCGGCGTCGACGCCCAGGCGCAGCGCGAGCCACTCGACCGTCTCCGTCGTCGGGCGCGTCTTCCCGCGCTCGATCTGCGAGATGTACTCCTTCGAGAACCGGTCGCCGGCCAGGTCGGTCTGAGTCAGCCCGGCGGTGACCCGAAGCTGGCGGAGGCGCTCCCCGACCCGCGGGATCCGCGGCGCGGCAGGAGTGCGGGTGGTGCTCGCTGCGGCGCGAGTACGCATTGCTGCAACCAGCATGCCGAACACTTGACCGATCCGCAATCCCCCCAAAAGGACAGTCCCTCAAAAGAGGGATCCAATCAGGGGAAAGTGCGTCAACAATGCGAATGCGGAATCACTTGACCAAGCTACTTGACAGTGACAGAATCGACTCGTACAGTGAGGCCACCTTGCACCGAGGCTTGCAACAGGCTCAGGTGTGGGGGGAGGAGCGCATGGAGGCAAGATCCGACGCGTCTGGGCCGCAGAGCCGTGTCGGAGCAGCCCAACCGGCGCCCGCCTGACCAGGGAGAGCCCCGGGTGCCGCAGCCGGGGCTTTCTCATTCTTACGGCCGGACTAGGGTGTCTGACACCTCAGGTGTCAGACACCGGTTCGGCCATCATCCACGCCTGCCGTGAGGCGCGCACCGCGAGCAAGTCCTCACCCAGCAACCCGCCGAGCCGCCCGTCGATCGTGGCCAGCAGCCCGCCGGCGACGAAGATCCACGCCTCCGCAACCGGGTCGCGCTCCGGGTTGATCACGCCGAGTCGCTGCCCGTCTCGGATCACGTCGGCGAAGAAGTCGTGCACCTCGCGGATCTGCCTGCGCACCGCGGTCGCGATCACCTTGTCCTCCGACGCCTCGTTGAGGCCCTGGATCCACAGGTCGATCACGCGGATCTTCCGGCCGCGCACCATGTACGCGTCGGCGATCGCCCCGAGCGACTGCGACGGGTCGCCGGCCAGCGCCTCCTCGCAGATGGCGCGGAAGCTCCCCCACGCCTCGTCGAGGCACGCGAGATACAGGTCGCGCTTCGAGCCGAAGTGGCGGTAGAGGATCGGCTCCGAGATGCCCGCCTCACGGGCGATCTCCGCCGTCGTCGCCCCGCGGTAGCTCGTCTGCGAGAAGACGCGGCAGGCGGTGTCGAGTACCGCCTGCCGCCGAGCTTCGGCTGTCAACCGCTTCGCGGTCTGCGTCATGCGGCGTCGACCGCCATCTCGGGCGCATGGTGCGGATGCTCGATCTTGCGGACGGCGAGCACCGCAACGGCCGCGCCGACGAGGCACAGGAGCGCGCCGATCTTCAGCGCGTCGTGGAACCCGGTCAGGAAATCCGAGCCGGCCGCCACGATCGCGCCCATCACCGCGATCCCGAGCGACCCGCCCACCTGGCGCGACGAGTTCAGGACCGCAGAGCCGACGCCCGCCTTGTCGACGGCCACCGCGCTCATCGCAGCCGCCGTGACCGGGGTCATCGTCGAGCCCATGCCGACGCCGCCGATCAGGAGGCCCGGCAGGATCGCCCAGAAGCTCTCGTTCGCCCCGAGCTGCGAGTAGTAGAAGAGCATTACTGCGAGCAGTGCCATGCCGAACCCGACGAGCCAGCGCGAGCCGATCCTGTCGGTCAGCGCTCCCGCGCGCGGCGCGATCAGGATGATCAGGAGCGTCATCGGCAGGAAGCTCGCTCCGGCTTCGACCGGCGAGTAGCCGAGGACGTTCTGCATGTACAGCGACACGTAGAAGAACGTCCCGAACATCGCGAGCCCGACGAACAGCATCGAGGCGTTCGCGCCGGAGAACGTCCGGTTCTTGAACAGCGCCAGCTCGAGCATCGGCGTCCGCTGGTGCCGCTCGAGCAACACGAAGGCGGCCAGCATGACGGCTGCAACTGCGAACGCGCCGAGGATCCGGCCCGAGACCCAGCCGTAGTTGTTCGCCTCGATGAACGCGTAGGTCAGCGAGAAGAGACCGACGGCCGACGTCGCAAGGCCAGGCACGTCCAACCGCTGCTCGTGCGAGGTGTCGCGCGACTCGTCGATGAAGAGCGGGATCGCGAGCAGGCCGAGGATCCCGACCGGCACGTTGATGAAGAAGATCCAGTTCCAGTTGACGTGTTCGGTCAGCAGGCCGCCGACGAGGGGGCCGATTGCAAGCGCCATCCCCGAGACGCCGGCCCAGATGCCGATCGCCTTGCCGCGCTCGCGCGGCGGGAACGTCGCCGTGATGATCGACAGCGTCGCCGGGTTCATCAGCGCGCCGCCGAGCCCCTGCACGACCCGCGCTCCGATCAGGAAGCCGCCGTTCGGGGCGAGACCGCACGCCAGGCTCGCGCCGGTGAACACCGCGAGGCCGACCATGAAGATCAGCCGTCTGCCGAGGAAGTCCGCGAGCTTGCCGCCGACGAGCATG
>DATINO010000105.1:0-9090 GCA_035474195.1 Gaiellaceae bacterium | reverse complement strand
CCGCCCGACGAGTCCCTCGACGACGCCGAGCCGCTGATCGAGCGCGCGCTCGCCGAGGCCGACGCGCAGGGCGTGCGCGGCCAGGCGGTGACGCCGTTCGTCCTCTCCTATCTGCACCGCGAGAGCGGCGGCCGCACGCTGGCGGCGAACCGCGAGCTGATCGTCGGCAACGCCCGCCTGGCGGGCGAGATCGCGGTAGTGCTCTAGGTGTCAGACACCTTCGGGTGTCAGACACCCAACCAGCGACCGGCCTCCTGTACCAGCCGGCCGTCGACGTACATCCGGCCGGTCGTGCGCAGGTCCTTGACGATGTCCCAGTGGATCGAGCTCTCGTTCGTCCCGCCGATGAACGTGTACGACCTGCCGAGGGCGAGATGGATCGTGCCGTTGATCTTCTCGTCGAAGCCGACGTTCTTCATGAACCGCTGGATGCCCGGGTTGCAGCCGATGCCGAGCTCCCCAAGGCGGCGCGCGCCTTCGTCGGTGTCGAGCGTCTGGAGCAGGAACTCCTCGTTCACCCGCGCAGACGCATCGACCACCCGGCCGTTCTCGAAGACGAGCCGGACGCCTTCGACCTCGGTGCCGAAATGCACCGCGGGGAACTCGCCGAACTCGATCACGCCGTTCGCGGAATCTTCGAGCGGCGAGTAGAACACCTCGCCGCCCGGCATGTTCACGTGCCCGTCGTCGACCGATCCGGTGCGTCCGGCGAGCGACAGCGTGAGATCGGTGCCGTCCGCCTCGATGCGCACCTCGTCGGCGGCGTCGAACAGCTCGGCGATTCGGTGCATCCGCTCGCCTTCGGCGTCCCAGTCGAGCAGGACGGCGTTGAAGATGAACTCCTCGTACTCCTCGAACGTCATGCCCGCCTCGCCGGCGAGCGCTTCCGTCGGCCACTCTCCGATCACCCAGGGGATCTCGAGCGACATCGTCCGCCTGCGAAGCGGCGCGAGCATCTGCTCGAGCGCCGCCTGGCGCTCCTCCGACAGGTCGGCGCCTTCGTGCGCGCCCTCCGGGCAGTAGATCGTGATCACGCCGTCGACCGTCTCCCAGATGTGGCGCTGGATCGGCGCCGGCTCGCGGAGGATGTCGAGCGGCGCTTCGCGCGCGAACGGGCCGCCGACCTGCTCGAACTGCAGCTGCAGGATCGGGTACGCGCCCTTCCGGGCGATCTGCTCGACGATCGCGTCGATCAACGGCCGGCCGAGATGGTTGCCGCGAATGGCCACCTGCCAGCCCGCCTGAACGCCGAGCGACCGCTCGACGAGCAGCCTGGCGTACTCGTCGGTCCGAGGGTCGCGCCGCAACAAGGGTGGTTCTACCCCGGCGGGCACGCCTCCGACAACTGGACTTTCGTACTACTCGAGCGCGCGGAGGAAGTCTTCGACGTCGAGCGCAGGCAGCGTCTCGATGCGCGTCGAGCCCCGGGCGCCGAGCGCGACCGACACCTTCGCGACGGTGGCGACGTCGGGCGCCTCGACCACGTTCACGAAGTCGAACTCGCCGAGCGTCGCCCACTGGTGCAGCACCTTGCACCCGAGCTCGGCGATGTCCTCGTTCACCTGGCGGACGCGCTCAGGATTCGACTTGAGGGTCTGTACGCCCTGCTGCGTCAGCGTCGACAGAAGAATGAAGAGCGGCATCCGGCGCGGACCTTACTGCACGGGCAGCCTGGTCGACATAGAGAAGCGCCCCGCCGACGAAGAGCATCGGGCTGAGGACGAGGTCGGAGAGGAAGACCGCTGCGCGCTGGCCGTTGTCGCCCTGGGTGTGGAGCAGCGCGCTGAGCGTGTTGGCGGCGATCCCGACGACGACCACGAGCGCGGCGAGCGAGCCGAGCGCGTGCACGTAGTCGGCCATGCCGAGCCGGCGGCCGCGTTCCAGAGCGGCGCGAAACCGGAGGTGCCCGACCATCGCGGCCGGAACGGCGAGTCCGATGAACGCGAGCCACGCGACACCGAGGAGGTTCAGCGAGATCGCCCGGAGAGCAGGAAACGGGAGCCAGACGAGCGTTGCGACCGCAACGGCGGTAGGGGTCACGCGTGCGTCGAGCACGACCCGGCAGGCCCACAGGTAGCCGGCGACGAAGAGCGGCGTACAGGCCCAGAAGATGACCATCTGCGCGGGGATGTGCTCGCGGACACTCAGCTGGTCGGCGACGGCGAGCGGAAGCCCGAGCGGCAGCAGGCGCCAGAAGCCGTCGCCGTACGCGCGGATCGTCTCGGCGATGAGCTGCCCGATCGTGCGCATCTCGGGCGGGAGCGGCGGCGGCAGATCACGCATCGGCGAGCTCGTCGAGCAACGGCGACAGCGCTCCACGCAGGGCGTCGAGCGCGTCGTCGACGCGCCAGCGGCCGCGGTCCGTCTCGCTGACAGAGTTCGAGACCGCACGCAGCTCGAGCGCCGGGACACCGGCGAGCGCAGCTGCGCGCAGGACGCCGAATCCCTCCATCGCCTCCACCTCGCAACCGGCTCCCCCGCCGACACGGCCGGTCGTCCCGATCGGCAGCACGTGCGCGTCCGGAAGGGCGCGGCGCGCGGGCGCGAGGAGCTCGGCGTCGGGCTCGACGCGCTCGACGCGTGGGATGCGCGCGAGGGGGTCGATCACATCGCAGTACACCGCCTCCGATCCGAGCACGATCGAGGCGTCCGGCAGCGTCTGGGCGCCGGCGATCCCGACCTGCAGGATCGCGGTCGGGGTCTCGCTCGCGATCGCCCGCGACGTGGCCAGAGCCGCTTCGACCGGGCCGACGCCGCTGACCACGGTGCGCACCGCCGCGCCGTCGAGAAGTGCCGCCTCGAAATCAGTTGCCGCGACGACCAGGATCACTGCCGCACCGTATCTCTGGTACCAGGTACCTCGTGAGGTACCTGGTACCTGCACTGGTCGTGCTCGCGCTCGCGGGTTGCGGTGGGTCAGCGCGCGAGCTCGCGAGCAACGGCGCGCCGACGCTGGCCAGCACATGCGGCACGGCCGGCGTGGCCGCATCCACCTATTTCCTCAAGACGCCTGACGGCGTCCGCATCTACGCCGCGTCAGCAGGCGGCGGCTCGACAGCCGTCGTGCTCCTACACGAATCGGGCGGCGCAGGTCTCTGCGGGTGGCTGCCGACGATGCGCTGGCTCGCCGCGAACGGCATCCGGGCGGTTGCGATCAACTTCCGCGGCTATCCACCCTCGAGCACCCCCGCGCTCGCGATCTACCACCACTACGCGCACGACATCCAGGTCGCGGTCGACGCGGCCCACACGCTCGGCGCGAAGCACGTCTTCGTGATGGGTGCGTCGATGGGCGGCGCCGCGACCGTCGCCGAGGCTCCGCAGCTGAAGGACGTGGCGGGCGTGATCAGCCTGTCCGGCGAGCTCGAGCTGCCGACCTCCGAACTGGACGCGATCGGCGCGGCGCCGAAGATCAGCGTGCCGTTCCTGTTCGTCGGCTCCGAGGCCGACGGCTACGTGCTCGGCTCGGAGGCGCGCCGCCTCACGCGCGCCGTCGGGTCGAAGGACAAACAGGTGCACATCTTCCCGAGCAGCTACCACGGCTGGGACCTGCTCGACGCCGCCCCCTACCGCGCCCGCGCGAAGACGCTGCTGCTCGACTGGCTCGAGCAACACGCCTGACGAAGTTCCCTCGACCGGCGGATCCCGCGTCGGGCCGTCACGCCCGACGAAACGGCTGAAGCGGGCAAACGAAAGGGGGAACCTGATGAAGAAGGCAGCGCTTGCGCTGCTCGCCGTGGCCGCGATCGGCGCGTCCGCGGCAGCGATCACCTGGGCCGCCGCGGGCGACTCGGCCGTCATCCACGCGTGCGTGGCGAAGGGCAGTGACCTCGTGCGGATCCCGGCCGATGGCAGCTGCCGGCCGCACGAAAGCGGTCTCGACTGGAACACCCAAGGACCGGTCGGTCCGCCCGGGCCGCAAGGCCCCGCAGGCCCATCCGGGTCGGCGGCGCCCGAGCCGAACACGCGCGACGTCGCGTTCATGCACGTCGACGGCGGCACGCTCGGCACGATCGACGGCGAGGCGACGGAGAAGGGCCACGAGAAGTGGATCACCGTCTCCGGATACGACGGCGACGCGACCGCGCCGACCGCGAGCGGCGGCACCGGCGGAGGTGGCGCCGGCAAGGTGCAGTTCAAGGACATCGTGATCACGAAGCCGATCGACACGTCGACGCCGAAGCTGTTCCAGGCGCTCGTCACGGGCGCGCGTCTACCGGCGGTGCAGATCGACTTCGTCCGCCCGGACGGCGCAGGGGGTGACGAGGTCTTCTACTCGGTGAAGCTCGAGCAGGTCATCGTCACCGACATCCACCAGACGGATGCCGGCAAGGCAGACGGGCATCCGCTCGAGCAGGTGTCGCTCGACTTCCAGAAGATCGAGATCACCGAAGGTGGCGGAATCGCCTCCGGCGGTACCGGACCGACGAGCTGAGGTCTCTCAGGCTGCGGCGGCTTCGGCCGCCGCAGCCTTGATGAACACGAGATCGCTGTTCTGCGCATCAACGCGGATCGTGTCGCCCTCGCCGAAGTCGCCCTCGAGCAGCCGGAGCGCCAGCGGGTTCTCGAGCAGCCGCTGGATCGCGCGCTTCAACGGCCGGGCGCCGTACGCCGGGTCCCAGCCGGCATCGCCGATCGCCTGCTTCGCGTCGTCCGTCAACTCGAGGCTCAGCCCGCGGTCGGCGAGCCGCTCGCGCAGGCGTTCGAGCTGCAGCTCGACGATCGCGCCAAGCTGGTCGCGGGAGAGCGCCTTGAACTCGACGATCTCGTCGATCCGGTTCAGGAACTCCGGGCGGAAGTGCTCGCGCATCGACTCTGCGGTGCGGATGTTCGACGTCATGATCAGCACCGCGTTGCGGAAGTCGACGGTGCGGCCCTGCCCGTCGGTGAGACGGCCGTCGTCGAGAACCTGCAGCAGCACATCGAACACCTCGGCGTGCGCCTTCTCGATCTCGTCGAGCAGGATCACGCAGTAAGGGCGGCGCCGCACGGCCTCGGTCAGCTGGCCGCCCTCGTCGTACCCGACGTAGCCGGGCGGCGCACCGATCAGGCGCGCGACGGAGTGCCGCTCCTGGTACTCCGACATGTCGATGCGCACCATCGCGTGCTCGTCGTCGAACATGAACTCGGCGAGAGCGCGCGCGAGCTCGGTCTTCCCCACGCCCGTCGGGCCGAGGAACACGAACGAGCCGATCGGGCGGTTCGGGTCCTGCAGCCCAGTGCGCGCGCGGCGGAGCGCGTTCGCGACGGCGGACACCGCCTCGTCCTGGCCGACCACACGCTGGTGCAGGCGGTCTTCCATCTGAATCAGCTTCTCGGTCTCGCCTTCGAGCAGGCGGTCGACCGGGATGCCGGTCCAGCGCGCGACGACGCTTGCGATGTCGTCCTCGTCGACTTCTTCCTTGACCAGCAAATCGTCCTGCGGACGATTCGCTAGAAAGAGCTCGAGCTCGGGGATCTCGCCGTAGCGAATCTCGGCAACGCGCTGCAGGTTGCCTTCACGTTCTGCGCGCTCTGCCTCCATGCGCAGCTCGTCGATCCGCCGGGTCGCATTTTTTACCTGTTCGAGCGTCTCCTTCTCCCGCGCCCAACGAGCGGCGAGTGTGTCGCGACGTTCTTTGGTCTCCGCCAACTCTCGCTCTAGTGGGACCCGATCATCGGGTTCCGCGGCCAGCTCGATCTCGAGCTGAGTCACACGCCGATTGGCTTCGTCGAGCTCGAGCGGGCTGGAGTCGATCTCCATGCGGAGTCGCGACGCCGCCTCGTCGACGAGGTCGATCGCCTTGTCCGGCAGGAAGCGGTCGGCGATGTAGCGATGGCTGAGCACGGCGGCAGCGACGAGCGCCGCGTCGCGGATGCGCACGCCGTGGTGCGCCTCGTAGCGCTCCTTCAGGCCGCGCAGGATCGCGATCGTGTCGGCGACGCTCGGCTCGCCCACGAACACCGGCGCGAAGCGGCGCTCGAGCGCGGCGTCCTTCTCGATGTGCTTGCGGTACTCGTCGAGCGTGGTCGCGCCGATGCAGCGGAGCTCGCCGCGCGCGAGCATCGGCTTCAACAGGTTTGCCGCGTCGACGGCGCCTTCGGCCGCGCCGGCGCCGACGATCGTGTGCAGCTCGTCGATGAAGAGCACGATGCGGCCGTCGCTCTCCTTGATCTCGGCGAGCACGGCCTTCAGCCGCTCTTCGAACTCCCCGCGGTACTTCGCGCCGGCGAGCAGTGCTCCGATGTCGAGCGACCAGACCTTCCGGTCCTTCAGGCCGTCCGGCACGTCGCCGGCGACGATGCGCTGCGCGAGCCCTTCGGCGATCGCCGTCTTCCCCACGCCGGGCTCGCCGATCAGCACGGGGTTGTTCTTGGTGCGCCGCGAAAGGATCTGGATGACGCGGCGGATCTCCTCGTCGCGGCCGATCACCGGGTCGAGCTTCCCCGCGTCGGCGGCCTCGGTCAGGTCGCGGCCGAACTTCGAGAGCGCCTGGTAGGTGCCCTCGGGATCCTGCGAGGTGACGCGCCGGCCGCCGCGGATCTCCTTGATCCACTTGAGGATCTCGTCGCGTGGCGCCGGCTCGAGCGCCAGGAACAGATGCTCGGTCGAGATGTAGTCGTCCTCGAGCCGCGCGCGGTCCTCATCCGCCTTGTCGAGCACGCGCGCGAACGCGGCCGAGGCGTTCGGCTGCTGCGAGCCGCCGTGCACCGCCGGCAGCGCGTCGACACGCCGCTCGGCCTCCGGCCGAAGCTCCTGCCAGTTCGCAAAGAGGTCCTGGTCGAGTAGCGCGAGCAGCAGATGGTCGGGTGTTATCTCGGGGTTGCCCCGCCGGCGGGCAATGTCCTGCGCAGCCGCGACGGCTTCCTGGCTCTTGATCGTCAGCTTCTGGAAATCCATGTGTCCTTCTCCCACGTGTCCTTGGTGTGAAGCGCACTGCGCGGTGCCTGGCACCAGACATGGCGCGCAAAGGCATGTCCGTTCATGACACGCGCCCGCGCCTGGCCGGCGGCTGCGGCGGTTGATAGACGACGAGGTCGCGGCGGTACAAGCGGTGCACCTCGTCGAGCGCCTTTCGCATCTCCTGCTCCATCCGCTCGAGGCGGCGCTGCATGCGCAGCAGCTCGTCCTCCATGTGGAGCACGCGCTCGACGCCGGCCAGGTTGAGGCCCAGCTCGCTCGTGAGCCGCTGGATCAACTGCAACCGCGCGACGTCCGCATCGGAGTAGACGCGCGTGTTGCCCGCCGTGCGCGTCGGGTTCACGAGCCCCTTCTGCTCGTACATCCGAAGGGTCTGCGGGTGCATGCCGACCAGCTCGGCGGCGACGCTGATCATGTACCGCGGGCGTTCGCGTTCGGTCATCGCCGACTCCTCTCACGGCCCGCAGAGGTGTCAGACACCACTGGTGTCCGACACCCTTTGCGGTGCGGCTGCGCGCGCATCAGATCGTCTTCCCGAGCTCTTCGAGCAGGTCGCGCTGCTTCTTGGTCGTCTTCTTCGGCACCTCGATGCGCACGCGGGCGAGCACATCGCCCTGGCCGTCGCCCTTCAGCCGCGGCGCCCCGCGGCCCTTGATGCGCAGCAGCTTCCCGTCCTCCGTGCCGGCGGGGATCTTCAGCGACACCGCACCGCCCGGTGTCGGCGCCTCGACCGTGCCACCGAGCGCGGCGGTCGGGAACGACACCGGCACCGTGACGACGAGGTCGTCGCCGCGGCGCTCGTAGATCTTCGACGGCTCGACGCGCGTGACGACGAACAGGTCGCCGGCAGCTGCGCCGCCGAAACCGGCCTCGCCCTTGCCCTTCAGCTTGATGCGCGTGCCGTCCTTGACCCCTGCGGGGATCTTGACCGTGTAGCGCTTCGTGCGCCGCTCGCGTCCCGCGCCGCGGCAGGTGGGACACGGCGTCTGCACGATCGAGCCCATCCCGCGGCACTGCGGGCACGGCTGCTGCAGCGCGAAGAGGCCCTGCGACGTCGCGACGACGCCCGAGCCGTTGCACTTGGGACAGACGATCGGCGCGGTCCCGGGAGCCGCACCGGTGCCGTGACAGGTGTGACACGCGAGCTCGAGCTGAACGGGGACCGTCGTCTGCACGCCCTTGAGCGCGTCCTCGAACGAGACGCGCACCTCGACCTCGACGTCGTTGCCGCGCTGCCCGCGCTGCGGCTGCTGGCGGCCTCCTCCGCGGTTGAAGAGACCACCGAAGATGTCACCGAGGTCGAAATCCTGGAAATCGAACGTGGTGCTAGCGGGACCGGCGCGGAACGCGCCGGTCCCGCTGTCGTACTGCTTCCGCTTCTCGGGATCGGAGAGCACGTCGTACGCGCCCTGCACTTCCTTGAAGCGCTCCTCGTTCCCCGGGTTGCGGTCCGGGTGCACCTCGCGCACGAGCTTGCGGTACGCCTTCTTCAGCTCGTCCTGCGACGCGTTCTTCGAGACGCCAAGCACCTCGTAGAGCGACTTAGGCAACCGTCGACCCCGCCGAGATGACCACCCTCGCCGGCCGCAGCACGCGGTCTCCGAGCAGGTAGCCCTTCTGCAGCACTCCGATCACGGCCCCCTCCTCCGCCTCGGACGGCTGCGAGAGGAGCGCCTCCTGCGTATGCGGGTCGAACTTGCCTTCGGTCGTGATCTCGGCGAGCCCTTCCTTCGCGAGCGCATCGGCGAGCGCGCGATGCACCAGGCGAACGCCGTCCTCGAGTTGCACCTCTTCATGGGCCGCGGCGAACTCGAGCGCACGCTCGAGGTCGTCGAGCACCGGCACGAGCTCGCGCACCAACCGCTCGTGGGCGCGCGCGGCCACCTCTTGCTGCTCGCGCGCAACCCGCTTGCGGTAGTTGTCGAACTTGGCCTTCAGCCGCTGGAGCGCGTCGAGGTACTCGTCGCGCTCCTTCTTGACGGCCTCGACGTCGTCGACCTGCTCGACCTGCTCCTCCTCGGGCAGGCGCTCACTCATCGACGACCTCGTACTCGGCGTCCTCGACCACCTCGTCGTCCGACGCGGTCGACGTGCCGTTCGGCTGCGCCTGCTCGGCCGACGCGTGCGCGTACAGCGCCTGCGCCGCCTCCGTCCACGCGGACTGCAGCGCGTCGGTCTTCGCCTTGATG
>DATINO010000104.1:0-8155 GCA_035474195.1 Gaiellaceae bacterium | reverse complement strand
CGGCTTGTCAGCCGGAGCTGGCACGCACGAATTCGACCTGAAGCCCGGTCACGGCCTGCTGTAGGTCGTCGTGCAGCTCGCCGCCGATGTGCGGCAGGAGGCTCTGGAGCGCGTCGATCGCCAGCTTCGCCTCGGCGAGTTCCTTCGTCTCGAGCCTGGCGTACCCGAGGCTCGCGAGGCCTGCAGCCGCCGATACGAGGAACTCCTCGACGCCGATCGAGGCGAGGTCGTCAGCCACCGATGGGCTGGCCCGCGCGCACCTGCTCGGCGAAGACCTCCTCGAGGGTAGCGCCTTCCTCGACGCGCGCGATCTGCCGCTCGGCCGCGTTGCGCTCCGGAATCGCCAGGTACTGCGCTGCGCCGATCTCCTCTGCGACCGGCGCGACCCAGTCGAGCAGCTGCTCGAGGCGCGCTCGGGCCGGAACCGGCTCGCCGCGCTCGAAGTCGAGCAGCTCGCCGCCGAGGCCCCAGCGGATCGCCCGCCACAGGTTCTCCTCGAGGAGACGGTGCGGGAGGCTGGGCAGCGTCTCTTCCTCGTCGTATGCCCGCGCACAGCGCGCGGCGAGCGCGTAACAGAACGCGGCGAGCGACTGCGCCTCCGCCAGGTCGGGCTGACTGTCGGCGATGCGGATCTCGACCGTCGGGTAGGCGAGGTGCGGGCGGACGCTCCACCAGATCTGCGTGTGCTCGGTGATCGAGCCGGTGCGGTAGAGGAACGCGACGTACTCCTCCCACGCCTGCCAGCTGCCGTACGCGTCCGGGATCCCGCAGCGCGGGAACATGCGCGTGAAGATCTCGGTGCGCGCGGAGTGCAGGCCGGAGTTGACGCCTTCGACGAACGGAGAGCTCGCGGAGAGCGCAAGTACTTCGGGTAGCAGGTTGCGCAACGCGTCGTGCACGGCGATCGCACGGTCCGCGCCGGCGATCCCGACGTGCACGTGGAGGCCGAAGGTGTTGTTGCGCCACACGACGTAGCGGAGCAGCTCATCGTTCCGCCGGTAGTGCGGCGTGTCGATGATCCGCTGGTCCTGCCAACGGCTCCACGGGTGCGTGCCGGTGGCGCCGAGCGCGATTTGCTGCTCGCGCGCGAGCGCGTGGATCTGCGAGCGGCGCTCGTGCATTTTCGCCGCGGCTTCCTGGAACCCCGTGCAGCGGCCGGTGCGGACCTCAACCTCGGAGGCGATCAGCTCGCCGACGACGTTCTCGGCGAAGTCGGTCTGCTCGGCGGCCGCCTTCAACGACTCGAAGCGGTTCGTGAGCTCGAGCGTCTCGGGGTCGAGGAGCGCGAACTCCTCTTCGACGGCGAGCGTCAGGTCGGTTCCCGACTCGAACTCCTCGCGGTTGCGCGCGAGCAGCTCTTGCCACGTCCCTCTTTGTTCCTCGCCCATTTCGCCGGAGCCTAGCCGCCTGGTTGCAGAAGGCGCCGTGCGACCCCGGCCCACGACCAGCGCTCGACGACGGTGCGGCGCGCGGCCGCTCGAAGGATCCCACGATCTTCGCGCGGCAACGCGAGGAGCTCGTCGAGCTTCGCGCGAAGATCGCCGGCATCTCCGCTTTCGAAGGCCACAAGGTGCCTGAGGCGCGGCGGGTACTCCTCCTCGAGCCCGGCGGCGACCTCGGCAAGGCCGGAGTGACGTGCGACGAGGGGGAGCGAGCCGGCGGCCGCGGCTTCGGCGGCCACCATCCCGAACGCCTCGGGGAAGATCGACGGTACGACCGTCACGTCGGCGAGCGGCAGGAGTTGCGCGAGGTGACGATGCTCGAACGGTCCCGTGAAGAGCGTTCTCTTCGGTGCGAGCGCCTCGAGCGTCGAGCGGTACGGACCGAAACCGACCACGACCAGGCGGGCGTCCACGCCGTGCATCGCCTCGAGCAGCACCTGCACGCCCTTCTGTTCGATCAGCTTTCCGAAGTACACGATAATTGCCTCGTCGCCGGCGAGAAAGCTCTCGAGGCGCGCCGCGTTGTCCTCGTCGGGGAGCCGCTCGTTGGCGTTGCCGGTGTTCGGCGGGTCGTTGCGCGCCTCGTCGATCAACGCGGCGAACGCCTCGTCGCGCGGGCGCAGCCTGAACTCGTCCACGTCGACACCCGGCGGCACCTCGTACACGCGATCGACGTGGCCCACGACGTGGCCGAGGACGTCGCGAATGTGCGCTGACCCGACGTACGTCGCGTCAGCCCTGGCGAGCGACTCGGCACCCCACCGCTCGAGCTCGGGTCGGCCCCGCATCGAGTACTCGAGCTCGGAGCCGTGCGCCTTGATGCGAAAGCGCGCACCGCTCGCGGCACCGACCGGCCCGCCCATCAGCACGTGGTTTGCGAACACGAGATCCGCGGGGAGCAACTCGCGCAGCGTGGCCGCGTTCGCATCGACGTACGCGCGCTTCTCGTTCTCGGTGAAGTCCTGCAGGAACTTCGGCACGAGACCGGCGTACCGGTCCATCACGAAGACCGGCAGCAACCCCCCGGGCAGGTCGACGTTCACGACCTGCGCACGACCGAGGTCGTACTGCTCGGGTGCGCGCTCCTGGCACACGACGACGACGTCATGCCCGCTGTTGCTCCACTCGCGTGCGAGCGCGCGCGTGTAGACGTTGGAGCCCGTGCCGCCGAGGAGGTAGCCGTGCCAGAGAAGGATCCTCACGTCAGGGAATGGTGTCTGACACCTCGGGTGTCAGACACCCCTACGCGAGATGGAAATACAGGGCGTGCAGCAGCTCGACCGCGGGGTTCGAGGTGTGCACGGTGACCTCGGCCGGGACGTCGAGGAGCGCTTCCGAATAGTTGAAGATGATGCGCACACCGGCGTCGACGAGATCGTCGGCGACCTTCTGGGCGGCGACTGCCGGCACGGCGAGCACGCCGACGACGATGTTCTTGTCGCGTACGGCGTCCTTGAGGAAGCGCTCGTCCTCGACCACGATGCCGCCCACGTCGGAGCCGATCACCGTCGGGTTCGCGTCGAACACGGCGGCGATGTTGATTCCGTGCTCGGCGAAGATCGGCGAGCTCGTGATCGCTTGGCCAAGGCGGCCCGCGCCGACGAGCGCGATGTTGTGCTGCCCCTGTGTGCGCAGGATCTTGCGGATCTCCGACAGGAGCGAGTCGATCGAGTAGCCGACACCGCGCTTCCCGAACTTGCCGAAGTTCGAGAGGTCGCGACGGATCTGCGTCGCGTTGATGTTCGTGTAGTCGGAGATCTCCTGCGAGGAGATGCGCTCCTTGCCCATCTTCTGCGCCTGGCTGAGAACCTGGAGGTAGCGCGAGAGGCGCGCCGCCACTCCAACGGTCACACGATCCGAGACCCCGACACCGGCGGAACCTTGCAACATCACGAAGTCATTGTGCCGAAGGCTCTAGGACGCCCGTTCGGTTGTCACAAACCCTTACGTTTGTGACACCTTCCGGCGCAGCGCAGCCTCGTCCACGTAGTAGACGAACGCGCGGGAGCCGTCGATCTCGACGACCGGAAGCCACTCACGGTAGCGCTCCTCGAGCTCGTCGTCGCCCGTGATGTCGACGCTCTCGTAGCTGACACCGACGCGGTCCAGCACATCGCGAGCGCGGTCGCAGAGGTGGCACCCCTGCGCGTGGAAGAAACGAATGTCAGGGATAGAGGCCACGCGTGACCGTGGCCTCGGCGACACGCTGGACGGCGAGGCCGTAGGCGGCCAGGCGCATCGACGTCGAGCGGTCGGCGCGCGTCGACCACGTCTCCTCGAACGCGCGCTTGACGATCTCGTTCAGCCGCGCGTTCACCTCGTCCTCCTTCCAGAAGTACTCCTGCAGGCCCTGCACCCACTCGAAGTACGACACCACGACGCCGCCCGCGTTCGCGAGCACGTCGGGAAGGATCAACGCGCCGTTCTCCTCGAGGATGTCGTCGGCGGCGGGCGTCAGCGGCCCGTTCGCGCCTTCGACGATCACCTTCGCCTGGACGGCGTCGGCATTCCTCTCGGAGACAACCTGCTCGAGAGCGCACGGGGCGAGCACGTCGCAGTCGACCGTGATCAGCTCGTCGTTCGTGATGCGGTCACCGCCCTTGAGCTCTGTGAGCGCACCGCCGTCGCGCTTGTGCGCGAAGGCAGCGGCGATGTCGATGCCGTTCGCGTTGTAGAGGCCGCCGGTCGAGTCCGAGATGGCGACGACGGTCGCGCCGAGCTCGGAGACGAATTTCGCGAAGAACGAGCCGACGTTCCCGAAACCCTGGACCGCGACGCGAAGACCTTCCATCGACCGTCCCTGCTTCTCCAGCGCGGCCGCGAGGCAGAACGAGGCGCCACGCGCAGTCGCTTCTTCGCGGCCGAGCGAGCCGCCGATCGTCAGCGGCTTGCCGGTGACCACGCCGAGCACCGAGTGGCCTTTGTTCATCGAGTACGTGTCGAAGATCCACGCCATCGTCGACGCGTTCGTGCCGACGTCCGGCGCCGGGATGTCCTTCTCCGGACCGATCTCGTTGATGATCTCCGAGGTGAAGCGGCGGGTCATGCGCTCGAGCTCGCCGCGCGACATCGACTTCGGGTCGCACGCGACACCGCCCTTTGCACCGCCGAACGGCAGCCCCATCAGCGAGCACTTCCACGTCATCCACATCGCGAGCGCCTTGACCTCGTCGAGCGTGACGTCCGGGTGGTATCGGATGCCCCCCTTCGAGGGACCGCGCGCGATGTTGTGCGTGACGCGATACCCGGTGAACGCGCGCACCGATCCGTCGTCGAGCGACGTCGGGATCGAGACCTCGACGGCCTTCTTGCACTGCGAGAGGACCGCGACGAGCCGGTCGTCGATCCCGAAGGTGCGGGCGACGTTCTCGAGCTGCTGCTGAGCGATCCGGAACGGGTTCTCGCGGAGATGCGATTCGGGTGCCGCAGTCGCCATCGGCGCGGGGAGTCTAGTCCAGTCGGAAGGAGACCTGCAGCCGTTGCGGTTTCGCGTCCAGCGGCAGGGTCGGCCAGGCTGCGAGCCGCAATTCGTACGCCCCCGGCGGAAGCCGCGTGCTGGTCGGGCCGCGGCCGGTGATCCCGAAGCTGTAGCTCCCGGGCAGGAGGTCCCGGAGGCGCGCCATCACGCCGAGGTACTTCCCGGCGCCGCTGTACAGCAGGATGTCGAGCCGGCGGACGGGCTCGATCTGCAGCCCGTCGTCGCGCACGAGCGCGCCGGCCTGCACGCTCAGGATCGCCGGGTCCGTGTCGGACGGTGCGAACGACTTCGCACTGATCGTCGCCCTGCCGAGCAGGTTCGCGGTGTCCCCGCGAAAGAGCATCGCCCACGGCACGTGCATCGTGTGACCGGCCGCCCGAAGGTCGATCGTCCCCGTCACGAGCCGGGAGTCGGCGGCGGCGGGAGCGCGCACCGTGACCTTGACCCGCCGCGCATGGCCCGCGCTCACGACGAACTCCTTCGGCGTGATCTTGAACTTCAACGCCTCCGAGTCACCGCCGGCGATCGCCTTGGCGGACACCTCGAGACGACGACTCGACACGTTGCGGATCGTCAGGAAACGGGTCGCGTGCCAGTGCGATCCCTCCCAGAGCCCGAATCCGATCGAGGTCGGCGACGACGCGAGCTCGCCGACCGCCGAAGCGCCCAACCGAAGCAGACCGCCGCCGACTGCAGTGGGGTCGGCGCGACCACGCTGCGCGTAGCCGGCGAGCAGCCCTGCGAGCCCGACGCCGTCGAGGTCGGGACGCATCTGCGCCAGCAGCGCCGCCGCGCCGGCGACCGTTGCGGCAGCGGCGCTCGTCCCGTTCACGGTCCCGTAGAGCGCAGACTGGTCGCCGGCCGAACCCGGCTCCGAGGTGGCGATCGCGACGCCGGGCGCCGCGATGTTCGGCTTCAGCGAGCCGTCGTAGGCGAGCCCCTCCGACGAGAAGCTCGCCACGATGCCGCGGCCGGTGTTCGTCTCCGAGTGGACGGCACCGACGGAGATGCCGACATCGAGCCCGGCGCGCTGTGCCGCGAGCAACTCGACCGCGTCCGCCGAGGGGATGACGACCGCCGGAGCGGTCGCGTCCTCCGAGAGCCGGAGCGATCCCGCGGGCAGCGACGCGCCGTAGAGAAGGACTGCCGCCGCGCCGGCGCGTGACGCGGAGACGACCGTCGCCTCCGGGTCGTCGCCGGCCGGGAGCACGACCGCCCTGCCGGCGACGAGGCTCAACCCGCTCGGCGAGAAGAAGTCGATCGGCGCTGCGCCGGCGAGGCCTGCGGTCGCGCGCGGTGCCACGACGCGCAGGTTCGCGGCGCGCGCAGGAGCGGCCGCGCCGAGCAACGGCAGGCGCCGGTCGAGGATGACGTCGAGCCCGCGACGGAGGACGACCCGCACTTGAGGCTGTTCCTCTCGGCCGTCCGTGGCAGCGACCGCGAGCGCTCCCGGCGCACCCGCAGGCCCGGCGACCGAGCCGAACGCGGGACCGGCGCCGCCGTCGTTCCCCGCCGGTGTGACGACCAGCGTGTTCAGGTCGAGCGCGCCCTGCACGGCTTGCGCTTCAGGCCCATCCGTGAAGGCGGCGTACGGCTCGGTCACGCCGACAAGCGCGACCCGCACGGCGTCGTGCTCGTCGCCGTCGCCGTTCGGGTCGACGGCGCGGTCGAGGCCGGCGATCAGCTGGTCGCTCCGGCCGTACACGAGCTCGCGACCGTCGGCGGCCGCCTGCCAGCCCGCGACGCGGATCGGCAGGATGCTCGCCTCTGGGGCCACGCCGCGCAGGCCGCCGGGGCCGTTCGCGCCGACGAGGATCCCGGCGAGCTCCGTTCCGTGCTGCTCGAGCTGCGAGCGGTCGGACGGGTTCGGGCGCGCGGTCGTATCGGCGCCGCGGTCGAGCACGTCGAGTCCCGAGAGCACGCGGCCGTGGAGGAAGGGGTGCGAGGCGTCGACGCCGGTGTCGAGCAGCGCGATCGTGACACCGTTCCCGTCGAAGCCGGGCACGCCGACGTCGGGCCGGTGACCGCTGCCGACGCCGTAGCCACGAGCCTGGAGTTGCGCAGCCGACACGGATGCCGGGAACGTCGCGCGCACCGGGTAGATGCCCGAGACCTCCGGCATCTGCTCGAGAAGCGACACGGCGCGGGGGTCGAGCGCGGCGGAGAACCCGTCGAGCACGCGGTAGAAGCTGTAGTCCGGCGAGACGTTGATGCCGAGTGCTGCGAGCTTCAACAGCACCTGCTTCTGCGCGGCGATCGCGCTCGCCCACCATGCACGCTCCTGCGTCTCGGTCGCGTAGCGGGCCTTCGCGAGCTTCTGAGCCACCGACGGCGTCGACAGCACGACGATCATCCGCGCCCCCGTCGGGACTGCCGAGCGCGGCTCGCCGACGAGACCGCGCCAACTGCCCGCCGACGAGGCGGCGACCGTCCCACCCCCGCCCGGCGAGGCGGCGATCACGCCGAACGCAACCGCGATCCCGACCAGCGCGAGGACGGCGACGCTACGCGGTAGGACGCGCATCGAGCGAAAGGTACTCGGGGTACGGGACGGGAGCCGTGTACCGCGCCGCCGACGCGATCATCGCCGCGTTGTCGGTGCACAGCGGCAGCGGTGCGAGGGCCGCCTCGGGCAACGCGGCTCGCAGCTCCGAATTCGCAGCCACACCGCCGACGACCGCGACCCGCTCGGCTCCGGTCGCCTCGATCCGCTCCACCAGCGCGCGGACGATCGCCCGCTGGTAGCTCGCAGCCAGGTCGGCGCGCCGCGCAGCGAGCTCGTCGTCGTTCAGCTTCCGAACCGTGTAGAGCAGCGCGGTCTTGAGCCCGGAGAACGAGAAGTCGAGTCCGGGCACGCGCGCAACGGGGAAGTCGTACGCAGCCGGATCGCCTTCCCGCGCGAGCAGGTCGAGCTCTCGCCCGCCCGGGTAGCCGAGACCGAGCAGCCGCGCGCCCTTGTCGAACGCTTCTCCCGCTGCATCGTCGAGCGTTGTCCCGAGCACCTCGTAGCCGTCGCGCTCGCGCACGTCGAGCAGCATCGTGTGCCCGCCGCTCGCGAGCAGGCAGGTGAACGGCGGCTGCAGGTCGAGCGGCTTCAAGTAGAGCGAGGCGACGTGGCCCTGCAGGTGGTTGACGGGAACGAGCGGCAGCCGGCGAGCCCAGGCGAGCGCCTTTGCGGCCGACACGCCGACGAGCAAGGCTCCGATCAGGCCGGGCCGGTTCGTCACCGCGATCG
>DATINO010000103.1:0-46683 GCA_035474195.1 Gaiellaceae bacterium | reverse complement strand
GCCGCAATGGAACCCGCCGAATCACGCGTGAAAGTCGCCTACTACTCGCCGATGCCACCGTCGCGGTCGGGGATCGCCGACTACTCGGCACTCCTCCTGCCGGCGTTGCGCGAGCGCGTGGACGTCGTCGTCGCCGAGCCGGGAAGGCGGGCGCCTGCCGCCGACCTCGCGCTCTACCACGTCGGGAACGATCCCGACGCGCACGGCTGGATCGTCGATGCACTACGCAAGCGACCGGGTGTCGTCGTCCTGCACGAGTACGTGCTTCACCACCTCGTCGCCGGCATCACGATCGGCCGCCGCGACGGCCGCGGCTACCTCGACGCGATGGAGCGCGAGCTCGGCGTCGCCGGCCGGCTGCTCGGGCTGGGGGTGCTCGACAACCTGCTGCCGCTCCTCTGGGAGACGCAGCCGGAGCGCTTCCCGCTTGCCGGGACGATCCTCGAGCACGCGCACGGGCTGATCGCCCACTCGAGCTACGTCGCGAGCCGCGCCCGGGCGGCGGGGTACCGCGGCCGCATCTGGCGGATCCCGCATCCGGCGTGGCCGATCGGCAACGTGACGGCCGTCGACGACATCCCCGGCGACCCGCTGATCGGGTGCTTCGGCTTCCTGAACATGAACAAGCGGATCCCCGAGCTGCTGCAGGCGTTCGCCGCCTTCCGGCGCGACCGGCCGGGTGCGCGGCTGCTGCTGGTCGGCGCTGCCGGAGAGCGCTTCGACGTGCAGCGCCGGCTCGAGCGGCTCGGCCTGACGGAGGGCGTGACGCGCCTGGACTACGTGCCCGAGGAGGGTCTCTGGGCGCTCATGGCGGCGTGTGACGCGCTCGTCAACCTGCGCTACCCGACGATGGGCGAGACCTCCGGGTCGGTGATCCGCGCGCTCTCGCTCGGCAAGCCGCTGATCGTCTCCGACGTCGGCTGGTTCAGCGAGCTGCCGGACGACGTGGTGCTGAAGGTCCCCGTCGACGACTACGAGGTGGCGACGCTGAAGGCGGCACTTGGCGTCGCGGTCGATCACGGGGCGCAGCTCGGCTCCGCGGCCCGCGAGTACGTCGCGCGCAGCCACGACGTGGAGCGTGCGGCCGACGCCTATGTCGAGGCGCTGGAGATGGCTGCGGGCGGCGATGCCGTCGCCGACGCCGTGTTGTGGCGCATCGCCGAGGCCGCCGCCGAGGTCGGCATCGCCGATCCGGCCGCGCTGGCGCGAGCCGCCCGCGAAGCGGGCATCCTCACGTGAGCTCGTTCATCCGCACGCGTGCCGCGGCGCTGCCCGCGTGGTTGTGGCTCGCAGCGATCGTCACCCTGTCGATTCTCTTGCGCGTCGCGCTCGCCCGCCGAATGGTCGCGCCGTGGATCATGGTCGACGAGCTCATCTACTCCGAGCTCGCGAAGTCGGCCGCTTCGCACGGCACGTTCTTGATTCGCGGTCTCCCGGCGCACGGCTTCGGGTTCGTCTACCCGTTGCTGATCGCGCCCGCGTTCCGCGTCGCGTCGGTGCCGGCCGCGTACGGGCTCGCGAAGGCAACGGGCTCGATCGTGATGTCGCTCGCGGCGATCCCGGCGTACCTGCTCGCGCGACGTGTCGTCCGCCCGCCGCTCGCGCTGGTCGTCGCCGTGCTCACGCTCGCCGTGCCGTCGATGGTCTACACCGGCACGCTGATGACCGAGACTGCGTTCTACCCGCTGTTCCTCGCCTGCGCGCTCGCACTCGTGATGACGCTCGAGCGGCCGACGCTCTACCGCGTCGTCGCGCTCCTCGCGCTCACGATGGTCGCGTTCCTGACGCGTGCCCAGGCGATCGCCATCGTGCCCGCCATCCTCACGGCTCCGCTCTTCCTCGGCCGCTCGCGCCTACGCGAGTTCCGGTGGCTGTACGCGATCGTCGCCGCCGGCGGCGTGCTCGTCCTCGGGTGGGAAGCCGTGCACGGCCGGTCGCCGAAGGCGGCACTCGGCGCCTACCAGGTGACGACGAGCACCCACTACTCCGTCGCAAGCGTCCTGCGCTGGCTTGTCTACCACGTCGGTGAGCTCGACCTCTACGTCGGCGTCGTTCCGTTCGCGGCGCTCCTGTTCCTGGTCACGACCCGCGAGCGGCGGTCGCCGCTCGTCGCCACGGCCGTTTCGATGACGGCTTGGTTGCTCGTCGAGGTCGCCGCGTTCGCATCGACGCAGAGCCAGCGCGTCGAGGAGCGGAACATGTTCTTCGTCGCACCGTTCTTCTTCGTCGCACTCTGCTGGTGGGTCGAGCGCGGACTGCCGCGCCCGCGCGCCGCCGGCGTGTGCGCGGTGATCGCAGCCGGGTTCGTCGGGGTCGTCCCGTACTCGGGGTTGATCAACGGCAACGCCACCTCGGACACGCTCGCGCTGCTCCCGCTCTGGACGCTGCAGGACACGATCACGACGCTCGACCAGGTGCAGTCGGTCGTCGTCGGCGGTGCGATCCTGATCACGCTGCTGCTCCTGCTGATCCCGAGCCGCTACGCGATCGCGCTGCCGGTGCTCGTGCTTGCGCTGTATGCCGCGGCGTTGTGGCCGATCGAGGCGAACCCGCACGGGGGCATCCAGCACGCGTCGGCCGGTGCGCTGTACGGCGGCACGTCGCTGCCGGACCGCGACTGGATCGACGCGCGGCTCGGCCGTCACGCGCACGTCGCCGTGCTGTTCGACTCGCGCGTCATGGACAAGTTCACGGTGTGGACGAACGAGTTCTTCAACCGCTCGATCCGCACCGTCTACGACATCGCCGGCCCGACGCCGGGTGCGCTGCCCGAGACGCCGGTGCAGATCGATCCGACGACAGGACAGATCGCGGGGATCAAGGAGCCGTACCTGTTCACCACCCGGTCGCTCCAGCTCGACGAGCCGGAGCTCGCCGCCGACGAGGCGAAAGGGCTCGCGCTCTACCGCGTCGTGCGGACGCTCGGCGTGAAGAGCGCGACCCGCGGCCTGTATCCCGACAACTGGTCGGGGCCGACGGCCACGTACACGCGCTTCCGGTGTCGTACGGGCCAGACGCTCTACGCGACCGTCGGCGGCGACACCAAGCTGATCCGCCGGCCTTCAACCGTCACCGTCGACGGGATGACGCTGCGGGTGCTCCCGTCGATCAAGCGGACGCTGACCATCCCGCTGCACCCGGAGGGCTCGCGCTGCGTCGTGCACTTCCGGGTCTCGCCCGTCGCCGTTCCCGCCGAGGTGCAGCCCGGCTCGACCGACACCCGCGTCCTCGGGCTCCACTTCTTCGCGTTCACGGTCAAATGAGGATCGCCTTCGACGTCAGCCCGCTCTCGCACGAGCGGACCGGCGTGAACAACTACCTTCGCGGCTCGCTGCGCGGGCTCGCCGAGGCGGCACCGGACGACGAGATCGTCGCCTTCGCGCCGACGTCGCTGCACGGCTCGGCGGCGATCCGCGCAGCCCTCGCCGGGATCGACGTCGACCTGCGTCTGCTGCCGCTCCCGGCCTCGCACGCCGTGCGCACGGCGTGGTCGCTCGCGCGCCGGCCCGCCGCCGAGCGCTGGCTCGGTGCGTTCGACGCGCTCCACTTCAGCGACTGGCTGTTCCCGCCGCAGCGTGCAGGTGTGCGCGCGACGACGATCCACGACATCGTCCCGCACCACCATCCCGAGTGGACGACCGCTCGCACCGTTGCGATGCACGAGCGCAAGTACCGCAACGCCGCGCGCACGTGCGACGTGGTCTTCGCCAACTCGGCGTTCACCGCCGGCGACTTCAGCGACGTCTATTCGTTCCCGCGCGAGCGGACGCTCGTCGCCCATCCCGGGATCGGCGAGGAGTTCACGACCGACGGGCAAGCGTCGGACCTCGGGCTGCCGTACCTCCTCACGGTCGCGACGCTCGAGCCGCGCAAGAACCTCGAGACCCTGGTGTGCGCATTCGAGCTGTTGGCCGATCTCGACCTCGTGCTAGCGGTCGCCGGCGGGGCGGGGTGGGGCCGGCAGCCGCAACTCGACCGGCGCGGCATCGTCAGGCTCGGACGCGTCACGGACGAGGAGCTCGCACGCCTCTACCGCGGCGCTGCCGCCGTGATCTACCCGTCGCGCTTCGAAGGGTTCGGCATGCCGGTCACCGAGGCGATGGCCTGCGGAGCCCCGGTTGTCGCGTCGTCGCATCCGTCGCTGGACGAGGCGTCCGGCGCCGCCGCCCTCCGCGCCGATCCCGACGACCCGGAGGCGATCGCCGACGCGATTCGCAGCGCGCTCTCCAAGCGCGACGAGCTACGAGCGCTCGGGCTCGCGCACGCCGCGGCCTTCTCGTGGCGCCGGACGGGCGAGACCTTCCTGGAGGGATACCGGCAATTCGCGTAGCGCTCGACACGACGCCGCTTCGGCAGACGCGGGGCGGCACCGCGCGCTACGTGCGCGGCCTGCGCGATCACCTCGCCGCCGAGATCGTCGAGCTCTCGTATCCCGCGACGTCACGGCTTCGCACGGCCGTGTGCGACCTCACTTGGTATCCACGGCTGCGCGCGCCGCGCGGCGCCGACGTCCTTCATTGCCCGACGTTTCGGGGGCCGTTCCGCGCGACCACACCGCTCGTCGTCACGGTGCACGACCTCGCGGTGCTGCGCCATCCGGAGTGGTTCAACCGATGGACGCGCGCCTACTCGTCGTTCGCGGTGCCGCGGGTCGTGCGCGCGGCCCGGCGGGTGATCGCCGTCTCCGAGTTCACCAAGCGGGAGCTCGTCGAGCTGCTCGCGATCCCGGAGAGCCGCATCTCCGTCGTCCCGAACGCCGTCGAGGACGTCTTCACTCCCGACGGGCCGAAGGTGGACGGCGACTACGTGCTCGCGGTCGGCACGCTTGAGCCGCGGAAGAACCTCGAGCGCATCGCACGGGCCGTCGACGGTGAGCTGCGCGTCGTCGGCGCGCGCGGGTGGGGCGGCGTCGAGGCGCCGGCAAACGTCACCTGGCTTCCGAGCGCGAGCGACGAGGAGCTCGCTGCGCTCTACCGCGGTGCGCGCTGCCTCGTCTACGCGTCCCTGTACGAAGGCTTCGGCATCCCGGTCGCCGAGGCGCTCGCGTGCGGCTGCCCGATCGTGACGAGCGTCGGCTCGCCGATGGCCGACCTCGCCGGCAGCGATGCGGTGCTCGTCGATCCGGCCGACATCGCGGCGCTCAGGGATGCGATCGGCCGTGCGAGGCCGCCGGTGCCGCGCCGCGTCGCGAGCTGGGACGAGGTCGCGGCGCAAACGCTCGCGGTCTACGAGGCCGCCGCCGCGTGATCCTCGTCGACGCAGATGTCCTCGGCCGCGGCCGTACGGGCGAGGAGACGTACCTCGCGAATCTCCTGCGCGAGTTGCCGGTGGCCGCGCCCGACCTTCGGTTCGCCGCGGTGACGCGCCATCCCGAGCTCGTCCCGGACGGGGTCGAGGCGATCGCGCTCCCTGCGCGTTTCCAGGAGGTGCGGATGGCCCTGTCGCTCCCGCGCGTTCTGCGACGGCTGCGGCCGCAGCTCGCGCACTTCCAGCATGCGCTGCCGCTCGCCTACGGCGGCCGCAGCGTCGTCACCCTGCACGACCTCCATTTCGAGCGCGATCCGAGCGTGATGGGGCGCCTCGACCGGCTGACGTTCCGCGCGGTCGTGCCGCGGTCGGCGCGCAAGGCGGATCATGTGCTCGCAGTGTCCGAGCGCACGAAGAACGACGCCGTCGAGCTCTACGGCCTGGCTCCCGAGAAGATCACCGTGACACCGCTCGCCGCCGACACCGCGTTCGCGCCCGGGGACGGCACGCACGACGGCTACCTGCTCTTCGTCGGCGCGGTGCAGCCGCGGAAGGACCCGCTGGCGGCCCTCGACGCGGCGCAAGCGATGCGGCTGCCGCTCGTGGTGGTCGGGCCGGAGAAAGACCAGGCGCTCGCCGCCGAGCTGCGCCGGCGCGGCGCGGACGTGCGTGGCGTCGTGCCGAAGGCGGCGCTCGCCGAGCTGTATCGGCGGGCGGCCGCCGTCGTGCTCCTGTCCCGTTACGAGGGCTTCGGCATCCCGGTGCTCGAGGCGATGGCGAGCGGGACACCGGTCGTGCTCTCCGACGATCCGGCGCTCCGTGAGGTCGCAGGTGATGCCGGCGTCTACGGGCCGATCGCGGAGGCGCTTGCCGACCGCGACCGCTACCGCGCAGCCGGGCTCGCCCGGGCCGCGCAGTTCTCCTGGCGGCGAACCGCAGAGCTGACGGTTGGCGCGTACCGGCAGGTGCTCGCCGCGTGAGGGTCGCCGCCGTCGTCGTCTCGCACGGACATCCGGCCGAGCTCGCCGAGTCGCTGCCGGCGCTCGAGCCGCAGGTCGACGAGCTCGTCGTGATCGCGAACATCCCCGGCTCGGTCTCCGCCGGCGTCGAGGCCGTGCACAACGAGCACCCGCTCGGCTTCGGCGCGAACGTGAACAAGGGCGTGCGGCTGACGACCGCGGATCTCGTGCTCAGCGCGAACCCGGATGCCGTGCCGGCTCCGGACGCGGTCGCGACGCTGCGACGGTTCATGGAGGAGCATCCGCGTTGCGGCGTCGCCGGGCCGCGCATGGTGTTCCCCGACGGCGGCTGGCAGCCGTCGCGGCGGCGCTTCCCGACCGTCACCGGGACTATCGTTCGCCGGACGCCGCTCCGGCTCGTCGTGCCGCAGCGCCGTCACTTTCACCTCGATGAGACGCCGCCGGAACAGCCGGTCGAAGCCGACTGGATGCTTGCCGGCTTCCTGCTCCTCCGCCGCGCGATGCTCGACGAGCTCGGCGGCTTCGACGAGGGCTACCGCCTCTACGGCGAGGACATCGACCTCCAGTACCGGGCAATGCGCGCGGGATGGGAGCGTTGGTACGTGCCCGCCGCGGTCGTCCGCCACGAGCACAAGGCCGAGACCGACAAGAAGTGGCTGACCCGCCGCACGCTCTGGCATTGGGCCGGCGTGGCGCGGTTCGTTCGGAAGCATCCTGAGCGGTTGAAGGCGCTCTGAGTCAGCGCGACGGCGTGAACTTCCAGTCGACGACGGCGCCGAGCTCTCGTGCGTCAGACGCGCCGTAGTCGGATGGGCGGACGAGCGGCGTCACGTGCACGGCGACCGCAAACGGCGGACGCGCGGAGATCTTCTCGTCCCAGGTGGCGCAGTTCGCGAGGACGCGCCGGCGCGTCACGAGCGCCCGGCCGAGCACCGGCTTTTGCTGCTCGTTGAGCGCCACCTCGCCGACCTCGATCGTCACGTGGGCCTTCGGCGCGGCCTGCGTGCAGAAGCCTGAGCGGCTCGCGGAGACCGTCACGGTGCCGCGCGGGCGGCCCGGGCCGAGACGGACGTAGAGCGCGTCGCTTCCGATCCAGCCGTCACCGGCGCGACCGGAGAGCGCGGTCTGAAGCCGCCACGGGTGCGTGATCCGCCGGAGCACGTAGCCCGGCCGAGCATCGACGGTCGTTCCTTGCACCTCGACGCCGCTCGTGAGCGCGTAGTCCGTGCCCGGGTCGGGATCCATGAGGCCGTCCGTCGTCTTCACGTTCGGCGTGAGCGTCGGGTCGGGACGCGGCGCCGACGCGTCGAGCGTCCAGTCGTGGACGATCGACTTGTTCCAGAACTCGGTCAGCCAGAGGCCGTTTGCATCGCCGACGTTCTCGCCGAAGAACGTCACCGGCTGCCGGCCGGACGCGACGTCGACCCAGTCGAGCGGCTTCGCCAGGTTTGCGACGAGCTGGTCGGCCGAGGAGTTCGAGCCGCGGGCGCTCGTGATCTCGCCGGTGAGCGCCCAGGCGACGGCGACCAGGGCGGCGGCGGAGGCCGCCCCTCGCCAGACGCGTGCTGGAACGCGTGGGACACGTGGCAGCACGGCGATCACGAAGAACGCCGCGCACGCGACGTACATCCACGTGCGGATCGTCGGTTGATCCCAGTGCCAGGAGCGGTTGGCCATCGCCGCGATGCCGTAACCGGGGGCTTCGAAATAGGGGTACTCGAGCTGGTAGCCGTACGCGGTCACGAGCCACGTCACGAAGCCGGCGGTCACGACGATGCCCGGGAGCCAGATGCGTCTCGACGTGAAGTAGACGGCGCAGCCGACGATCAGGAGCGGCCCGAGGTAGATCATGTTCCGCTCCTCGACCCGCGTCGCGAAGGTGGTGGAGAGGAAGGCTGCTTTGATGGCGGTGTAGGTGCTGACCGTGAACACTGCGGACGCCGTGAGCGCCGCGAACGCGCGCCAAGCCGGTTCATGCCGGCGTGAGGGAAGCCACAGCGCGGCGAGCCCGGTCATCGCGGGCAGCACGCCGATCCCGAGCGCGAAGGCGGATCCTGCCTGGAAGCCGAGGCTCCACATGCGGTGCTTCCACTCCTGCGTGATGACCGCGTATTCCGGCGAGCGTGAGCTGATGATCTGGTTCACGACGACCAGCGCCCCGAGTGCGAGGACCGCTGTCGCGAAATGGTCGACCACGCTCCAGCCTGCGCGGATCCTGCGGCTGGTCGGTCCTGCGATGAAGAGGACGATCGCCGCAAGGATGTAGGCACCCGCGAGCATCCCCAGTTCGCCACGTACCTCGACCGCGACGAGGCAGCCGACGATCGCGGCGACCGTCCAGCGACGGCCCCCGCCCGCGAGCGAGCGAAAGCAGAGATACGCGCCGGTCGCGAACACTGGATACGCGAGCGCCTCCGGCAGGATGAACGTCGCATAGAACATCGCCGAGGTGAGGATCGACGCGAACGCGGCGACCACCGCGACTCCCTTCGGCGTGAGCATGCGCGCCATCAGGTACACGGGGACTGCGGTCAGGCACATGAGAATCGCGTCGAGGTATTTGATCAGCGCGTAGCCGGTGCCGACGGAGCCGGCCCACCACGCGGGCGCGATCACGTACGCGTAGAGCGACTTGTACGGTCGAGGCTCACCGAGCGCCGCCGCGTGTCCCGTCGCGGCGATCGCGCGGGACAACTGAGACCACTCGAGCTCGTCGCTGAAGATCGTGGGCGTCTTGCGGCTCGCGGCTTCCCAGAAGTAGAGCGCGAGCACGATCACCGCGAGCACGGCGACCGGGATCGCGGCGAGCATCCGGTCGAGCCGGGTGCGTTCGTTCACTCGGCGGTAGCGCCCAGGATGACGCGCGGGTCGAGGTCGGTGTCGCGGCGCACGAATCTGCAGGCGACGCTCGCGGCGTCACAGGCCTCGACGATCGTGTTGAGATGCTCGCGGGGCGCCTCCGGGATCGTTACGAGGACGATGTCGGGTGTCGTCCGCTCGATGATCGCCGCGATCTCGTGCGTCGCCCCCAGCACGGGCGCCCCGTGCACCCGGCGGCGCCGGAGGCGCGGGTTGTCGTCGAGGAACCCGAGGACGCGCTCGCCGCCGGTCTCGCGGAGCTCGCGCAGCAGGCTGCGGCCGGTGCGGCCGGCGCCGACTATCAGCGTCCTTCTGCCTGTGCGGTCGCGGAGCGATCGGGTGCCGCCGATCACCGCGCGCTCGGCAAGCCGCGAGAGCGAGACCGCCGCGGTGCAGAACAGCGCGTCGACGATGAAGAACGAGCGCGAGAAGTCACCGAACGAGTGGGTGGCCGCCACGTACCCGAGCGTCACCGCTTCCGACACGACGACCGCTCCTGCGATCGAGACGAGATCGCGCGAGCCTGCGTACCGCCAGATCGACCGGTAGAGGCCGAACGGGATGAACGCGAGGTAGCGGGTGGCGACGAGGACCGGGAGTGCGATCGTCGCGAGGTGCCGTTGCGACTCGGTGCCCGGCCAACCGAAGCGCACCACGTACGCCGCCGCGAACGAGCCGACGATCAAGCTGAAGTCGACGAGCACCTCGATCAACCGTCGCCAGTGCACCGCAAAGGTCTCGACGAGGCGCACGTCCGAGCCCGGCATGTTCCGGCGCTCGACGTCGGCGAGGAAGCTCGCGAACTGGACGAGCAGAACGAACGTGACGAGAACGCCGACGATCGCGAGCCGCTGGTCGTCGAGCACGTTGTACGCGAGGCTCGTTCCGCCGAGCGCCGTCGCGATCAGCGCGAGCAGCAGGACAGCGTGCTTCTCCGACATACCGAAGCGCACGAGCCGGTGCGACGAGTGATCGCGTCCGCCCTGCGAGACGGGCCGGCCCTCGAGCAGGCGGACGGTCGTCACGAGCGTCGTGTCGAGCACCGGCACTGCCAAAATGAGGATCGGCAGAAGAAGCGTGGCGACGGTCGAGCCGGCGACGTTCCAGCTCGCGGCGAGACCGAGCGATGCAAGCGCGAAGCCGAGCACCTGCGAGCCCGAGTCGCCCATGAACACGAGTGCCTTTCGGCCGGGGCGGAGATTGAACGGCAGGAAGCCGGCGCATGCGCACGCGCCCGCGAGTGCAAATGCAAGGTGAGCGTCGTCCGGGTGCACGGTGACGGCGTCGATTGCGAAGAAGCCGAAGGCGATTCCCGCGAGCGTCGCCGCGAGCCCGTCCATGTTGTCGAGCAGGTTGAACGCGTTCGTCATGCCGACGAGCCAGAAGATCGCGAGCGGCCACGCGACGACGCGTGCGTGGATCAGCTCGACGCCGGTCCCGGTCGAGAGCACGATCACCGCCGCGGCGATCTGAGTCACGAGCTTCAGCTTCGGCGAGAGCGCGCGCACGTCGTCGACGAGACCTGCGACGAAGAGCAGCGAGGTGCCAGCGTAGATGCCGGCGATGTGCTCGCTCGCCGGGATCGCCCCGGTCGCGACGGCGGCCCAGATGCCGACGCTCAGCCCGGCGAAGATGCCGACCCCTCCGAAGAGCGGGGTCGGGACGTCGTGCCAGCGCTCGCGCGAGGGGACGGCGACGAGCCGCCGCTGCAGCCCGGTCGCGAGGAGGAGCCTGATCGCGAGCGCTGAAGCCGGGAGAGCGGCGATCGCCGCGAGAGTGCTCACGAGTGCTGAAGGTAATGCGTTGCTGTTAGGGCTCTGTCTGTGTTCTTTGTGCGTCCCTACACTAGTTGCCGCCGATGACGGTCTACGCCGATCTCGTTCGCTACCGCGAGCTGTTCTCGAACCTCTTCCGCCGTGACTTCCAGGCGAAGTACAAGGGGTCGGCGCTCGGCGTGGTCTGGTCGCTGCTCAACCCGCTGATCCTGCTCGGCGTCTATCTGCTCGTCTTCGGCGTCATCTTCCCGAGCCCGCAGATCCCGCATTTCGCGCTGTACCTGCTGGCCGGGCTCGCGTGCTGGACGTTCTTCGCGACCTCGATGCAGTCGGCGGCGCGCTCGCTCGTCGACGCGGCAGAGCTCGTGAAGAAGGTGCGATTCCCGCGCCAGCTCGTCGCGTTCTCGATGGTCGCGACGCAGGCGGTCACGTTCGCGGTGATGGAAGTGATCCTGATCCTGCTCTCCCTGGTCTTCGTGCCCGACGCGCGGTCGACCGTGTGGCTTGCGATTCCGTTGGCGCTGTTGTTCGCCGCCGAGGTTGCGGGCCTCGCCCTCGTCGTCGCGTGCCTGAACGTGGTCTTCCGTGACGTCGAGCACGTGCTCGCGGCCGCGCTGCTGCCGTGGTTCTTCGTGACGCCGATCCTCTGGAGTGCGCAGACGCTTGGCGACCGCGCGCTTCGGCACCAGACGCTGATCGACGTGCTGCACTGGATCAACCCGGTCGCGCCGCCGATCTTCGCGATCCGCGACGCGATCTGGTCAGGCCGTGCGCCGCACCTCTGGGACGTCGTCTACCTCGTCGTCGCCGCAGCCGTCTCGCTCGTGCTCGCCGCCTGGGTCTTCAGGTCGGTCGACGATCGGATTGCGGTCGAGCTCTGAGTACCGCGCGCCCGTCGTAGATCCACGGCTCGATCTGCGGCGCCGCGAAGGAGGGCAGGCCGGCCACGCCGCCGAGCGGCTCGAGCTCGACTCCGGGCAGGACCGAGGGGCAGACGAGCGGCGCATCGAACCCGGGCACGCGTCCGGTTCCCGGCGCGTACGGCTCGAGGGCGCGCGGTCGCCGGCGCATCGCGCCGCCGTCCCAGTCGATCGAGCCGGCGACGACCGCGTAGCCCTCCGCGTGCGCGGCGCGTGTGTGCTCGACCCACGACGGCGTCACCTCGACCCAGGGCGGAAGCGTCATGGAGGGCTCGCCGGTCCGGGCGGCGACCTGCACGTCGACCCGCAACATGTCGCTGCCGAGCTCCGAGAACCACGCACGGTGCTCGGCGACGGCGTCGAGTGCGAGGCGGTACCGCCCAGGCGGGATCGGCCCGCGCACGCCGAGCTCGACCGTCGCCCGGTCGCCGGGCGCGAGGCGGGGCGGTGTCGTGCGCACGCCGTCCCACACGATCGGGTTGTCGTGCGAGTCGAGCCAGTGGTAGGAGAGGAAGACGCCGTCGGGCCACCGGACACTGCCCGTGTTCTCGACCGCGACCTGTATCTGCGCGAGCGCGCCCGCTTCCGGTGTTGGCGCCGGGATGGCGTCGAAGCGAATTCCGAGCGGTCCTTTCGACACGGGGGACTACCCTAACGTCGTCATGGAGCCACTCCTCGTCCGCGCGGCGCGCCGCGAGCCGGTGGAGCGCACGCCCGTCTGGTTCATGCGCCAGGCAGGGCGATCGCTGCCGGAGTACCGCGCGCTGCGCGAGCGGCATTCCTTCTGGGAGGTGGCGCAGACGCCTGAGCTCTGTGCCGAGGTCACGCTGCAGCCTGTGCGGCGGCACGGCGTCGACGCGGCGGTGATGTTCGCGGACATCATGACTCCGGTCGTCGCGATGGGCATCGACGTCGAGCTCGTCGAAGGCGTCGGTCCGGTGCTCGAGACGCCGGTCCGCTCGGCGGACGACGTCGAGCGGCTCGTGGTGCCGGAGGCGGACGCGTATGCACCGCTCGTCGAGGCGATCCGCATCGTCCGCGACGAGCTCGCCGCCGACCGCGCCGTCGTCGGGTTCTGCGGCGGGCCGTTCACGGTCGCGGGCTATCTCGTCGAAGGGCGCCCGTCGCGCGAGCTCACCCGCGTGAAGGCGCTGATGTACGGCGAGCCGGCGGTGTGGAACGCGTTGATGGAACGGCTCGCGGCGTGCTTCGCCGCGTACCTCGGCGAGCAGGCGCGCGCGGGGGCCGACGTGGTGCAGCTCTTCGACTCCTGGGTCGGCGTTCTCTCGCCCGCCGACTACGAGGAGTTCGTCGCGCCGTGGTCGGCGCGCATCCTCGCGAGCGTCGAGGTCCCGACGATCCACTTCGGCACCGGCACCACGACGCTGTTGCCGGCGATGGCTCGCGCGGGCGGCGACGTGATCGGTCTCGACTGGCGCCTCCCGCTCGACGAGGGCTGGACGCTCGTCGGTGACGACCGCGGCGTGCAGGGCAACCTCGATCCTGCGGTGCTTCTCGGGCCCTGGGAGCGGACCGAGGCGGCGGCGCTGGACGTGCTCGCACGCGCGGGCGGGCGGGCGGGGCACATCTTCAACCTCGGGCACGGCGTGCTGCCCGGGACGAAGGCGGAGTCGGTGACGCGGCTCACGGAGCTCGTCCAGGCTGCACCGGTGGGCGCACGTGCCTGAGTCGACCCCCGTCATCCGGCCGTTGCGCGAAGACGAGTACGACGGGTTCATCGCGCGCGGGATGGCGTTCTACGTCGACGACATGGTTCGGGCCGGCATCGACCGCGACGTGGCGCAGGCGAAAGCCGACACGGATCTGCCGCAGCTTCTGTCCGAGGGACTGGCAACGCCGAGCCACTTCATGTACGCGATCGAGGACGACGGTAGCTTCGCCGGCTACCTCTGGCTGTGCGACCGCGACGGCGAGCTCGGGCACAGCCTCTTCGTCTACGCGGTCGAGATCGACGAGGAGTTTCGCGGCCGCGGACTCGGCCGCGCGGCGATGGTGTTCGCCGAGGAGGAGGCCCAGCGTCTCGGGATCGCGAAAGTCGCGTTGAACGTGTTCGGCGGGAACGAGGTCGCGCGCGGCCTCTACCTCTCGCTCGGCTACACGGAGACGGCGGTACACATGGAGAAGCGCGTTTGACGCCGGGTCGCATCGTCGTCGATCGCGTCTCGCGGACCTTCCGCGTGTATCCGAAGGCGCAGCGCACGTTGAAGGACGTCTTCGTGGCGCGTGGGCGCCTCGGCGCGCGTGACGTCGAGGCCCTGAAGGACGTCTCGCTGACGATCGAGCCGGGCGAGGCGGTCGGTCTCGTCGGCCGGAACGGCTCCGGCAAGTCGACGCTCCTGCGGATCGCATCCGGGATCATCACGCCCACGGCGGGGCACGTCGAAGCCGGCGGTCGAGTCGCCTCGCTCCTCGAGCTCGGTGCGGGGTTCCATCCCGACTTCACCGGACGCGAGAACGTCTATCTGAACGGCTCCATCCACGGGCTCTCCCGCGCCAAGGTGCGCGAGGTGATGGACGAGATCGTGTCGTTCGCAGAGCTCGAGCAGTTCATCGACCTGCCGGTGCGCACGTACTCGTCGGGAATGTTCATGCGACTGGGCTTTTCGGTCGCGGCGCACATCCGTGCAGACGTGCTGCTGCTCGACGAGGTGTTCGCGGTCGGCGACGAGCAGTTCCAGCGGAAGTGCTTCGGCAAGATCGCGGAGTTCAAGAACCGCGGCGGCACGATCGTGTTCGTGTCACACGACGCGCGCGCGGTCGAGCGGCTGTGCGATCGCGCAGTCCTCCTGCGTCAGGGCGAGCTCGCGTTCGACGGCTCGACGCGCGAGGCGATCGCCGCATACCGGCGACTGCTCGGTTCGGAAGAGAGCCCGGAGGAGCTGGAGGCCGGGCTGCGCGAGTGGGGTACGGGTGAGGCGCGCATCGCCTCGGCCGCGCTCGTCGACGACTCGGGCGAGGAGCGCGCGCAATTCGCTGCAGGCGAGCCGGTGCTCGTACGTCTGGTCGTCGAGGCGGAGCGCGGCGTGGCTGCGCCACGCGTCGTGATCGAGTTGCGCGACGACGACGGCGTCGTGCTGGGCCACGTGTCGCAGGAGCTCGCGCCGCTCGGCTGGAACGGCGGCGGGCGTCATGAGGTGTCGTTCAGAATCGACCGGCTGCCGCTCGCCGAGGGGCGGTTCCACCTTCGCGTATCGCTCGCGGACGCGTCGACCGGCGCTCTGCTGCACGCGCTCGACGATGCGCTTCGGCTCTTTGTCTTCCCGGCGGGCACTGAGGCCGGCGTCGTGTTGCTGGATGGGGCGTGGTCGATGCAGGAGATCGACCCGGTCGCGCCAACTCCGGAGCCGTGAGCGCTCGTGCGTGCCCCGACTGGCCTGCGCTGATGGAGATCGCGCCGGACCTCCAGTTCCGTCACGTCACCCTCGGCGAGGCGCGCTTGCCGGTGGACGCCTTCGTGCAGCTCGAAGGGATCGGCGCGGACGAGGTCGTGCTCTGCTGCGATCTCGATGCGCACGTGTTCAACCACGAGCACACGGACGACCGCGTCGTCGAGGCCCTCCGCGGCACGCACTGGATCGACGTCCGCGAGATCACTGAGCGCGGCGCCTAGAGAACTTCGTCGAGCGGGCGTGTGTTGAGCACGTCGGCCGCCGTGCACCAGCCGCGCCGCGCGGTCGCGACGGCGAGTCGCATGTTTTGCAGGCCTCGCACCGAGTGGGCGTCCGTCGAGCACGTGATGGCAACACCGGCCCGGACCGCTTCGCGGACATGGGCAGCGCTCAGGTCGATTCGGTCGGGCAGGCCGTTCGTCTCGACGGCCGTGCCGGTGGCGAGGCACGCCTCGTAGACGGCGTCGAGATCGACGGCATTCGGCGGGCGGTGGTTCAGGATGCGGCCCTGGGGATGGCTGATCGACCGGACTTCCGGATGCTCGATCGCCGCCAGCGTCCGCTGCGTCAGCTGGTCGCGCGACTGGCGCTGCCCGGCATGAACGGACGCCTGCACCCAGTCGAGCTCGCCGAGAACGTCGTCGGGCAGATCGAGCGAGCCGTCGTTCAGGATGTCGCACTCGATCCCGCGGAGGATGCGGAACGGCATGAGCTGCGCGTTGGCGGCCGCGATCTCCTCTCCCTGGCGCCGGACGTCGTCGGCATCGAGGCCGGGCACCACGCGCACGCTGCGCGTGTGGTCGCAGATCGCGAGGTACTCGTAGCCGAGTGCGATCGCCGCTTCTGCCATCTCGAGCACCGAGTTCCTTCCGTCCGACCACGTCGTGTGCACGTGCAGGTCACCGCGGATCGCGGCACGCTCCACGAGGGCAGGTGACGGCCCGGCGTACGGCGCCTCGCGGAGCTCGGGTGGCAGGAACGCTGCGCCGAGAGCCTCGTACACGCCGGGCTCGTCGGCGGCGGGCGGCAGCTCGCCGAGCGCCGCGACGTATGCAGCGGAACCGGTCGCACGGATCAGCGCCGTCCCGAGCTCGTCCGCCTGCGCGACGACAAGCTCGACCGGCACGCCGTCGACCGTCACGCCGAGCGCTCGACGCGCATCCCGCTCGGCGATCGACACGATCTCGGGCAGCTCGCCGAACCGGGCGACGACCGCATCGGCGTCGTCGCTCGCCACGACGACTGCGAGCTCGTGCGACAGGTCGCAGAAACGGCGCGCGTCGCCGGCGGCGATGCCGCCAAGGCGCTCCGCGATCGTCTCGGTGAGCTCGAGCGCGCGGTTCAAGGTCAGGCCGCGACGCGGCTCGAGTCGCGGACGCTCGAGCGCGGCCAGGATCTTCGCCTCGGTGGCCGGGCCGATCCCCGGGAGCTGACGGAGCCGTTGCGCTGCCGCGGCCTCCCGCAGCTCGTCCGCGTTCGAGACGCCGAGCGTCGTGCCGATCTGCATGAGCCGCTGTGGGGAAAGGCCGACGAGGCGCGCCAACCCGACGAGCTCCGGCCGCACGGTCGCCTCCAGCTCGTCGAGCTCGGCGAGCCGTCCCGTCTCCACGAGTTCGTGCAGCTTCGCCTCGATCGAGCCGCCGATCCCCGCCAATTCCCGGACGCGCCCGCTGCGCACGAGCAGCGCCACGTCGGCGGGCGTCGAGCGGATCAGCTCGGCCGCGCGCCGATACGCACGAACGCTGTAGAAGCTCGCGCCCGAGAGGTCGAGGAGCGAGGCGAGCGCCTCGAGCCGCTCGGCGAGCGTCGCGTTGTCGGGCTGGGCCACCCGGGTAGTGTCCTCGACGCATGGCCACGATCGTCGTCCCGTTCCGCGGCTCCGGCCCGAAGCAGCGCCTGGCAGTCGACGATCAGGCTCGTCGCGCCCTCGCCGAGGCGATGCTGGCGGACGTGGTCGCCGCTGCCGCGGCTGTCGGTGACGTGCTCGTCGTGGCGCCGGCCGGGACGGAGGTGCCGCCGACCGCGACGCTCGTGCCGGACCCTCACCGTGGCCAGGGCGCTGCGGTCGAAGCCGGGCTCGCTGCGGCGAGCGCCGCTGGGCTGCCGGCGCCGTACCTCGTCGTGAACGCCGACCTCCCGTGTGCCGACCCGCGCGACCTGCTCGCGCTCGCCGGCGCGGTCTCCGGTGACGGCCTCGCGCTCGTGGCGGCCGCCGACGGGACGACGAATGCGCTCGCGTTCGCCGACGCGAGCCTGTTCGAGCCGGTCTACGGGCCCGGCAGCGCGCAGCGGTTCGCTGCGCTCGGGCCGTCGACGGTCCTCGACGCGCCGAATCTCATCGATGACGTGGACACGCTCGACGATCTCGCCCGGCTGAAAGGGCGGCTCGGCAAGCACACCCGGCGCGTGCTCGCCGCCCTCGACCTGCAGTCGGCAGCATGAGCATGAAGGTCGTCGTCCTCTCGGGCGGCGTCGGCGGGGCGCGGTTCCTGCGCGGGCTCGTCGGTGTCGTCGATCCAGGCAACGTTTCCATTGTAGGCAACGTCGCGGACGACATCGAGCTCCTGGGCCTTCGGGTCTCGCCCGATCTGGACAGCATCCTCTACACGCTCACGGGGCGATCCGACGAGGAACGCGGCTGGGGCCGCGCGGACGAGAGCTGGCGGGCGCTCGAGACGGTGGGCGAGCTCGGCGGTGAGGACTGGTTCCGCCTCGGCGACCGCGACCTCGGCCTCCACCTCGTCCGAACGGAGCTCCTGCGCAGCGGTGCGTCGCTCACCGAGGCGACCGCCCAAATCGCGCGCGCGCTCGGCCTCGAGGCGCGTCTGTTGCCTGCGACGGACGACCCTGTGCGCACGTTCCTGGAGACGCCGGCCGGGACGTTCCCGTTCCAGACATGGTTCGTCGCGCGCGGCCACCGCGACGCGGTCGACGCCGTGCACTACGCGGGCGCGCCCGAGGCTGCCCCGGCGCCCGGCGTGCTCGAGGCGCTCGACGACGCCGACGTGATCCTGATCGCGCCGAGCAACCCGTACGTGTCGATCGGGCCGATCCTCGCCGTCGCCGAGATTCGCGCCGCGCTCGAGCGCCGAAACGCTCCATGCGTGGCGGTAAGCCCGCTCGTGGGCGGACGCGCCGTGAAGGGGCCGGCCGACCGGATGCTCGATCGGCTCGCGGGCGGGACGACGCCGGCGCACGTCGCGTCCTGTTATACGGGGCTCATCGATGCGCTCGTGCTCGACGTCGCCGATGCGCCCGCCGAGCTGCCGCACGGCATTCGCCCGGTGGTGACGCATACCTTGATGACCGACCTCGACGCGGCGCGGCAGCTCGCGGCGGCGGCGCTCGATGCAGCGGGAGCGCCGGCGTGAGGGTCGCGATCCTCGGCGGCACGGGCAGCTTCGGCAGCGCACTCGCCGCGCGCCTCGCAGCGGTGGGCGAGGACGAGATCGTGATCGGCTCGCGTGACGCAACGCGCGCTGCGGCGATCGCGACGGAGCTCGGAGCACGCGTCACCGGCGCCACCAACGAAGAGGCAGTGCGCGGCGTCGACCTCGCGGTGCTCGCGGTCAACGCCGACGCGGCGCTCGACACGGCGCGTGCGGTCGCCGGAGCGCTCGGCACGACGCCGTTTCTCTCCGTGGCGAGTGCGATCAGCTTCGAGAAGGGCCGCGGCATGCTTCCGGACCCCGACGCGCTCAGCCTCGCCGAGCGCGTGCAGCAGATCGTCGACGCGCCGGTTGCAGCCGGGCTGCATTCCGTCGCGGCGTCGAACCTCGCGGACGCACCGGACGAAGACGCACTCGTGTGCGGGGACGACGGGGCGGCGAAGGCTCTTTCGCTCGAGCTCGCGGGCAGAATCGTCGGCGGCCGCGCGCTTGACGCAGGCCCGCTCGCGAGCGCGCGCGCGCTCGAAGGCCTGACCGCGGTGATCGTCAACCTGAATCGCCGCTACAAGGCGCACGCGGGCCTGCGCGTCACCGGCGTGAAGTGATCAGGTGATCGAGCTCATACCCGTTCACGGCCTGCCGGAGATCCGGAAGGACGACGATCTCGCGGCGCTCGTCGTCGAGCTCGTCGAGCTGCAGCCGCACGACGTGCTCGTCCTCGCCCAGAAGGCGGTCTCGAAGGCGGAGGGCCGCGTCGTGAGGATCGACGACTACGAGGCGTCGCCGAAGGCGATCGAGCTTGCGGCCGACGAGCGTGACCCGCGCGAGGTCGAGGTGATCCTCCGGGAGGCGAAGCGGATCGTTCGGGAGCGCGGGCCGCTCGTGATTGCCGAGACGCGGCACGGCTTCGTCTGCGCCTCGGCAGGGGTCGACCACTCGAACGCGCCCGAGCACGGCACGCTCGTCCTGCTCCCGGTCGACCCGGATGCGAGCGCGCGCGGGATCCGCGACCGGATCAAGCAGCTGACAGGCGCCGACGTGGGGGTGATCGTCACCGACTCGTTTGGGCGGCCCTTCCGCCAGGGGACGACGGACGTCGCGATCGGTGTCGCCGGGGTGCCGGCGATGCTCGACCTCCGCGGCACGACCGACCGGATCGGCTATGAGCTCCGCTCGAGCCGGGTCGCGATCGCCGACGAGATCGCCGGAGCGGCCGATCTGGCCCGCGGCAAGGCAGAGGGGGTCCCGGCAGTGGTGGTGCGGGGTTTGCGGCTCGAGGGCGACGGATCGGCCCAGGAGATCGTGATCGAGCACGAGCTGGATCTCTTCAGCTAACCCGCTCCGGCCCTTACAAATCCTTTAGATCTTCCTTGCACCACCTCACACGCGGTCGCTACCTTCCCGCGGTCACGTGGGCTCGGCGCTCTTGCCCAGAGCCTTGCCCTGGAACCCCCTCACAGCCATGACGCTCCCGGCCAAGGAGGACTATTCGTGCGTTTCCCTATACCGCTGAGCATTGCGGCGCTCGCGGCCCTGATCACGTTTGCGCTCGCCGGAGCTGCGTTCGCGCGTGAGACCGTTCGACCCGCGCGACCCGTTGCGATTCCGGCGCTCCGCCGGACCGTCGAGCACTACCGGACGCTCACCTGGACGTTCGAGCGTGCCGCTCGCGTCCACCGCATCCCGACCACCTTCTCGTACCGCCACAGCGTCGATCGCCAGTACCTGCAGTGGACGATCGACACCTGGACGCGCCGTGCGTCCACGGCTCGCGACGTGGCCCTGCGCCGTGTGCACGCCCGTCTCGCGGTTGCGATCCCGAAGCCTCCACTCCCGCACAGCGCGCTCTCGCGCCGGGTCGCCTACACGCGGCGCCTGACACTCGAGCTGCGGCGGCTCTACGCCGGCTCGGTCACGCGGCGCTACGCCGGCGCCCACTCCAGGTCGGGCGCCGCCACGCTCCGGCTCTGGCAGCGCCGCCTTGCCGCGGCGACCGTCCAGGTGCTGCAGCACGGCCATCGGCCGCTGCCGCGGGCGCTCAGCTCGGCGCTCCTGTGCATCCACCACTACGAAGGCGCCTGGGACTCGAACACGGGCAACGGCTACTACGGCGGGCTCCAGATGGACAGCCGCTTCCAGAGCCTCTACGGCCCCGATTTCGTCGCCAAGTGGGGAACGGCGGACAACTGGCCGGCATGGGCTCAGCTCCAGGTCGCGGCGCGCGCGTACCGGTCGGGCCGCGGCTTCTATCCCTGGCCCAACACGGCTCGCGCCTGCGGCTTGATCTAGCAAAAACCACCCTCCGGGACTATCAAGCCGGGGTGCGCCGCCGCCGATGAGAGCGGCATGGTGACGCAGTCTGCGGCGGCGGCGCACACCGACCAGCTCGGCGTGTCCGCCAACGGCAACGGGCGCCCCGAGGCGCTCGCCGAGTCGTACCGTCGGCTCGCCGAGGTGTTCCACGAGGTGCTCTCCGAGCAGAGCCTCGAGGATCTCCTCGACCGGATCGTGGTCACGCTCGGCGACCTGATGCCGTACGAGGCGCTGCACATCTACGAGGCCGACGAGGACCGGCGCGTGCTCGTGCCGCTGAAGGCGCGCTCGCAGGTGTACGAGGACGAGATCATGCGCAGCCGCCCGCGCTTCGGCGAAGGGATCACCGGGTGGGCGGTCGAGAACCGCCGGCCCGTGTGGACGAACCGCGCCCACCTCGATCCGCGGGCCGTCACCGTGCCGGGCACCCCGGTCGAGCCGGAGGCGATGATCTCGATCCCGCTGATCGCGCGCGGTGCCCTCAAGGGCGCGCTCAACATCTACCGGATCGGCGAGGACGCGGAGTTCGCCGAGCACGAGTTCCACCTCGCGCGGTCCTTCGGCGACGCTGCCGCACTCGCGCTCGACAACGCACAGATCCGCGCCCGCCTCGAGCACCTTGCGCAGACCGACTCGCTGACCAACCTCTACAACCATCGCTATTTCCACGAGCGGCTTCGCTCGGAGCTGACGCGCGCGTCTCGCTCGCACGACACCGTCGCCGTGTTGATGTTCGACCTCGATGACTTCAAGCGCGTGAACGACGTGTACGGCCACGGCGTCGGCGACCAGTTGCTGATCCAGGTAGCACGGGTCGCGCGCGACACCGTGCGCGGCTCCGACGTCGTGTGCCGGATCGGCGGCGAGGAGTTCGGCGTGATCATGCCGTCGTGCGATGCGGGCGACGCGCTCGGGCTTGCGTCTCGCCTCGGCAAAGCGCTACACGACGTCGACATCGAGCCGGCCGGCCGCATCACCGTCTCGATGGGCGTCGCGCAAGGCCCCGAGCACGCGATGAACCCCCGCGAGCTCGTCTCCTGCGCCGAGGCGGCGATGATGACCGCGAAGGCGCGCGGCAAGAACCAGAGCGTCGTCTACGACGATGGCCCGACCGAGCGCCCGAGCGCGGCGGCGCTCGCCGGTCGCGACGTGCGCAGCATCGCCCACCTGAAGATGCTGCAGTCGCTCGCCGGGAAGCTGAACCGGCTGAACGACGTCGCGCAGATCGGCAGCACGATCGCAACCGAGCTGCGGCTCCTGATCGACTACCACAACTGCCGGGTCGTCCTTCGTCACGGTGACGAGCTTCGTCCGATCGCGTTCGTCGGTGACGCCGACGAGGCGATCGGCAACACGTCGGCCGCGTACACGCAGCGGGTCGGCGTGGGCGTCACGGGCCGCGCCGTCGAGACCGGCGAGGCGCTCCTGATCCCGAATGCGCTCGAGTGCGACTTCGCGTTCCGCATCCCCGGCACCGACGAGCTCGAGGAGTCGCTCGCAGTGGTGCCGCTGCGCTACGGCGCTCGCGTCACCGGCGCGATCGTCATCTCGAAGCTCGGTGTCAACCAGTTCGACGAAGACGACGTCCGCCTGCTCGAGGTGCTCGCGGGCCAGGCGTCGGTTGCGCTCGAGAACGCCCGCCTCTACGAGCAGCAGCGGCGTGAGGCCGAGGGCGCGAAGGCACTCCTCGCCTTTGCGGGCGAGCTCTCGCGGGCGCACTCGGTCGACGAGATCCAGAGCCTCGCCGTCCAGGCGGCGACGCGCATCTTCGAGACGTCGCGCGCATCGATCTGGATGGGCGCCGCGTGTGTCGCGAACGCGGGTGACCCGGTTGCCGACGGCGTGTCGATTCCGGTCGACTCGGGTGATGGAGAGGACGGGCGCGTCGTCGTCGACGTGCCGCACCTCGACGAGGACCGCGAGCGGCTGCTCGCGTCGTTCGGGTATCAGCTCTCCGTCGCGCTGCAGAAGGCGCGTCTCTACGGACGCCATCGCGAGGCCGCAGAGATCGCAAACGCGCTGCTCGACGCGAGCCGTGACCTGGCGACCGCGGAGTCGCCCGAGGAGGTTCTCGGGCGGAGCGTCGAGGTGACGGCACGCGTCCTCGCCACCGAGCGCGCGTCCCTGTGGATCCAGGAGGAGGCGGAGCCGCGCGACCTCGTCGGCCGCTCGTCGGTCGGCTATCCCGCCGAGATCGACCCGGCGTCGGGTCGTCGCTACCCGGCGGCGCTCGCACACAAGTGGCTCGAGCGCGCGGAGCCGTTCGTGCTGCAGCCCGAGGACTTTGCCGGGTTCGACGGCGCACCGCCGGCGAGCATCGACCGCTACGTCGTCGCGCCGCTTCGGCTCGAAGGCGGACGCGTGGGGGCGCTCGTCGCAACCGTCGGCGACCGCTTTGTCGTCGACCGGCAACTCCGGCTCCTCGCCGGGCTCGCGCACCAGGCGAAGCTCGCGATCGAAAGCGCCGAGCACTTCGAAGGGCTCGAGCGCACGTTCGTGTCCACGGTCGCGACCCTCGCGAACGCTCTCGAGGCGAACGACGAGTACACGTCGTCACATGCACGGTGGATCAGCGATATGGCGCTGCTCGTCGGTCGCGAGCTCGAGCTCGATCGCGATGCGCTCAAGCGTCTCGAGCTCGCTGCGCTCTTCCACGACATCGGGAAGATCGGGATCCCGTCCGACATCCTGCAGAAGCCCGGGCCGCTGACCGACGAGGAGTTCGAGATCGTCAAGGCGCATCCCGAGCTCGGCGAGAAGATCCTCGCGCCGATCGAACGGCTCTCCGACGTGCGACCGATCGTCCGCGCATGTCACGAGCGCTGGGACGGCGGGGGCTACCCCGACGGCAGGTCCGGTGAGGAGATCCCGGTCGAGGCCCGCATCGTGCTCGTCTGCGACGCGTTCCACGCGATGGTCACCGACCGCCCGTACCGCGGCCGGATGCCGGGCGTCGAGGCCGTCGAGCGTCTCGTGGAGTCGGCGGGTACGCAGTTCGACCCGAAGGTCGTCAAGGCATTCGTCCGGCTCTTCGAGGCGGGCGACGTTATGCAGCCCGACTGACGTCGGTCCGGCGTGCGCGGCAGAATCGCCGCATGAGGCGTCCCCTCGCGATTGTCGGGCTCGGGCTGTGCCTCGTGATGGTGCTTGCGATCCTGTCGACCCGCCGCGCGGAGATTGCGGGCTCCTCGCCCATCGTCCCGAACGGCGCCTGGGGTCGGGTCTGGATCGGATCGGTTCTCGCCATGTTGGCGTTGTACGGGCTGGGCGCCTTGCTGGCAGGATCTGGACGGACAGCGCTCATGGTGGCGACGGGGGTCGCGATCGTGGTGCAGGCTCTGCCGCTCGCCGCCCCGCTCCTGCTCTCCGGCGACGTCAACCTCTACTGGGCGGAGGCGCGTGTCGTCACGGCGCACCACGCCAACCCGTACACGGTGCCCGCGTTGCGCTTCGCCAACGATCCGGCGACGAAGGTCGCATCCAGGCAATGGACGCAAGAGACCGAGCCGTATGGGCCGAGCTGGGTTGCGATCGGAGCCGTACCGGCGCTCGTTTCGGGCCATTCGAGGAAGACGGCCGAGCGGCTCTATCGCCTGATCGCGTTCGCGGGCGTCCTCGCGTGCGTCCTCTTGGTTGCGTGGTCGACGAGGAATGCCCGGTCGGTGGCATTTCTCGGCTGGAACCCGCTCATCGCCCTCCACTTTGCGGGCGCCGGCCACAACGATGCGTGGATGACCGTCGCGCTCGTCGCCGCGGTTGCGGCTCGCGGGACTCCGGCAGGGGGTTTGGCCTGGACGCTCGGCGCCGGCTTCAAGCCGGTCCCCGCTATCCTGCTCCCGCTCGAGCTGGCGCGTGCACGGTTGCGGCTTCCGCGCCGCTTCTGGATCGGGCTCGTCGGCTCCGGGGTCGCGTTCATCGTCGTCGCGACGGCGCTCTTCGGCACCCCATGGGCGACTGCTTCCTCGGTCGGCGCCCACGCCACATCGCCAATCGGCGGTGTCCACGTCGTCGTCGAGGCCGGGGTGCGCCACCGGAACGCGGTCGTGATCTGCGGGCTCGTCTTCCTCGCCATCTATGCGGTGCTCCTGCGTCGTGCCTGGGTGACCGGCCGCGCGAATCTCGCCGTCGCGGCGGTCGCCCTGTGCCTGTTATCGAGTCTCTTGCGCCCGTGGTACGCGCTGTGGCCGGTCGCGCTCGCAGCGGTCGAAGCCGACGGGCCTGGGGAGTTCGCCGCCTACGGCCTCTCCGTCTATCTCCTCCTGATCGACGCCGTCCGGTTCTGACGATTCATCAGCGCGGGTCTTCGAGCCGTCGGATCGTGCACACGTCGACGAAGCCGACGCGCTTCAGGATCGGGTACGACGTGCCCGGGTCAGCCTCGGTGACGAGCGCGGGAGTGCCGCGCGCGACGGCGTCGTCCCAGCGCGCACGTACGAGTGCGCGATAGACGCCACGTCCTCGTGCGCGTTCGACGACGGCTCCAGCAATCAGGAAGACGCCTCGGTCAGAGTAGACCGAGCGGCCGGTGCCGACGGGTTGGCCGTCCACGCGAGCGAGGAACGTGACCGGGACATCCGCCCGCGCGGCCGCGTCGAACTCGGAGCGCAGATGTGGTCGTTGGTCTTCCTGCCGCTTCTCAGGTGTCCGGAACGCCTCCCACATCACCTGGAACGCGGCGAGGTAGTCGTCGAAGGTCTCGACGCGCGTGACGTCGACACCCGCGGGGCCGGGCGGTGGCTCGGTCACGCAGGCGAGCGCGTGCAGGAGCCCGACGCGGTCGCGCGGCTCGCGAAGACCGAGCGCCAAGAGCTGTTCGTGCAGATCTGAGGGTTGCGTGTCCGGATCGAGCCACCACGTCGCGGACTTCTCGGGTGCGACACGTTTACGCACCTCGGCAAGCAGCGCTTCCACGTGGCCGGCATCGATACGCACGCCGGAGACGGCAGCCCACGTGTTGCCCTGAAGGATGCAGACGCGTTCGTCCGCGAAGCGGTCGACGTCGGCCGGGATTCGCGTGAAGCGGTCAGGGCTCTGAGCGAACTCACGGAGAGCGTCGTTCACAGCGGATCGTGTTCCACTTCGTACATGGTGCAAACGACCTCGAAGCCGCATCGCTCGAGGATCGGCCGCGAGGTCTCCTGCGCCTGCACTACGAGCGCAGGCGTGCCGCGGCGAACGGCTTCGTCCCAGCGCGCCGCGATCAGTGCGCGGTACGCGCCGCGCCCGCGGGCGCTCGGCAGCGTCGCGCCGCCGTCGAGCAGCAACCCTCGCGGGCCGGGAAAGGCGCGTGCGTGCGCGACCGGCGCGCCGTCGATCGACGCGAGCCACTCCATCGACGGGCCGCCCCTGCGCCGCTCGTAGGTCTCCTCGGCCTCCGCCCTGCGGTGCGCGCGCGCCTCGTCGGTGTACTGCTCGGCAGAGAGCGCGATCTCGAGGCCGACGAGGTAGTCGTCGAAGGTTTCGATGCGGCTGATCTCGAAGCCCGCGACGTGAGGCGGTGCCGTCGCGGTCGCGAGCGCCGTGAACTCCCACTCGAGCGGCGGCGCGGGCCGTCGTGCTCCCGCCGCGACGAGCGCGTCGGCGAGCTCCCTCGAGTCGGTCTGCCAGGACCCGATCGCAGACGGTGCGAGCGATCGAACCTCGGCCAGCACTTCTGCTGCCGCTTCGGGGCCGAAGCGTGGACGGAAGACGTTGAGGTACTTCCCACCCGCGACGATCGCCGCGAAGTAACGCTCGTTGTCGACCACCTGCGCGCCGGACGCATCGAGGTATGCGCCCGGGCTCCGCGCGAACTCGCGCAGCTCGGCGGTCAGCACGTGGTGGGATCGAGCAGCACTTCCTGCTCTGCGGCCACCTGGAAGCCGAGGCGCTCCAGGATCGGGCGGGACATCGCGCCTGCGTGCACGACGAGCGCCGGCATCCCAAATTCGACCGCGTCCTCCCAGCGCGCACGCACGAGCGCTCGGTACGCACCGCGCCCCCTGGCCTCGGCGAGAACACCGCCGGACACCAGCATCACCGCCGGTAGTCCGTCCTCCACCAGGGCGCGAGCGGCCCCGATCGCCGTCCCGTCGACGTACGCGAGGTAGACGCGCGGCCTGTCCCCGACCTGCTCCGCCGTGAACTCCCGCTCCCAGTCCTCCACTTCATGCTCTTCGCCAAGTGTGGTCGCGGAGATGCTGCTCGCGAGCGCGAGCTCGTCCGGGCTCGCGACGCGCCGCACGTCGACGCCCGCGACCGGGGGCGGCTCTTCGGTGAGGACCATCGATGTCAGGTGCGGCTCGAGGCCGGGCACCTCGCACGGGACGAGACCGTGGCCGACGAGCCGGTCGACGAGGTCGACGGGCGTTGCCGAGCTGCCCACGCGCCAGATCGCCTGACGATGGCCGTGCTGCGCGACCTGATCGCGCACCTCGTGGATCGTCTCCGGCACCTCGTCCGGATCGAGGCGGAGGCGGCAGACGAGCGTCGTCGAGGGCGACGGCCCGAAGAACAGGCAGTACCGGTCCGTGAGGACGCGCGTCATCCCGCTGCGTGGGTCGACCTCGCCGAAGGCGGGCGGGTCCTCCGCGAAGCGACGCAGTTCGTCTCGCACGCTTCGAGTCTAGGCGTCGGCGACGAGCTCCACCACGCTCCCCACTCGCTCGAACCCGATGCGCTCGAGGACGCGCCGCGACGCTTCCTCGGCGTGCACGACGAGCGCTGGCGTGCCGCGGCGAACGGCTTCGTCCCAGCGCGCGCGGACGAGCGCGCGGTAAGCGCCGCGTCCCCGCGCCTCCGGGAGCGTGACGCCGCCGGTGAGGAAGAGCCCGCGTGGCCCGGCGATCGCGCCTGCGTATGCGACGGGCCGGCCGTCGAGCACCGCCACCCAGTCGCCGCCCGGCCGGTCGAGCTGCCGCTGCCACCGTGCTTCCGGATCGCCGCTGACGTCCGTCTCCCACCCTGCGTCGACGACCTCCATCGCGGCCAAGAACTCGGCGTAGGTGTCGACTCGCCGAATCTCGATCCTGTCGACCGCGGGCGGCGGCTCCGCAGTTGCGAGCGCGGTGATGTACGAGGTCAGCGGCGGATCCTGGTCGCGGCACCCGAGCGCGCGCAGCTCCGACTCGGCGCTCCCGTCGGTGATCCAGGTGAGTCGCGCGCGTGGAGCGTGTGCCCGGACGTCGCGGAACACGTCGACGACGCGATCCGTGCGGAGGCGGCAGACGGTCGCGCTTAGCCCGTCCGGCGAGACGGTGAGGTGAAAGCGCGGGTCGTCGAGGACCCGCGCCCCGGACTGCGGCGGCAGGTGCGCCGGTGGGTCGAGCGCGAATGCTCTAAGCGCAGAACTCGTCGGCAACCGAGAGCGCGTCGTCGAGCATCTCGATCGCGTCGTCGAGCTCGTCGCGGGTGATCGTCAGCGGCGGGCAGCACATGACGACGTTCCAGTGCGTCATCAGGTACAGGCCGCTGTCGAGCGCGCGCTTCATCACCGCGGCGATCGGTTTCGCGGCGTCGCCCGACCCGTTGAACGGCACGAGCGGCTCGCGCGTCTCGCGGTTCTTGACGAGCTCGAGCCCCCAGAAGCAGCCGAGACCGCGCACCTCGCCGATCGACGGATGCTTGTCCTGCAAGCGTGCGAGCTCGGTGCGGAACACCTCGCCCATCGCAGCGGCGTTGTCGACGATGCCTTCTTCCTGGAACGCCTCGATCGAGGCGACGCCCGACGCGCACGCGAGCGGGTGGCCGCTGTAGGTCAGGCCGCCGGCGAACATCTTGTCGCGCACCCAGTCGGCGATCGGCTTGCGCACGATCATCGCGCCGAGCGGGACGTAGCCCGAGTTGATGCCCTTCGCGACGGTGAGGATGTCGGGCACGACGTCCCAGTTGTCGACGGCGAACCACTTGCCGGTGCGTCCGAAGCCGGCCATCACCTCGTCGGCAATCAGCAGGATGCCGTGGCGGTCGCACACTTCGCGGATCGACTGCAGGTAGCCGTCGGGCGGGACGATGATCCCGTTCGTCCCGGTCACCGTCTCGAGGATCACCGCGGCCACGGTGTGTGCGCCTTCGTACTGGAGGATCTCTTCGAGATGCGGTGCGCCGGTGCACACCGGGCACGGATCGGGGTGGCCGGCCGGGCAGCGGTAGGTGTACGGGTCGAACATGCGCACGACGCCGGGCAGGCCCGGCTCGGCGGCCCAGCGGCGCGGGTCGCCGGTCAGCGTGATGCCGCCGGCGGTGGCGCCGTGGTAGCTGCGATAGCGCGCGATGATCTTGTGGCGGCCGGTGTACCAGCGGGCGAGCTTGATCGCGTTCTCGTTCGCCTCCGCGCCGCCGTTCGTGAAGAACGACATGCAGAGGTCGCCCGGCGTCACCTCGGCGAGGAGCTTCCCGAGGCGCGAACGCGATTCGGTCGCCATCGGCGGCCCGATCGTCGCGAGCTTCTCCGCCTGGTCCTTGATCGCCTGGACCACTTTCGGGTGCGAATGGCCGATCGAGACGTTGACGAGCTGCGAGGCGAAGTCGAGGTACGGCTTGCCGTCGTAGTCGTAGAAGTAGCGCCCTTCCGCGCGCTCCACCGCGATCGGGTTGATCGCGTTCTGGACGCTCCAGGAATAGAGGACGTAGTCCTTCGCGTCCTGGACGATCTGCCTGCCCAGCTCGGTGTTCGTCTCTGTGGTCGCCATGACCGAAAGCCTACTCCGGCTCGCTGGCGGCCGAGACCGGACGCTGATTTACTCGGCTTCGGCCGTGTTGTTGAGCCTTCGTTCGATCGCATTCGCCGCCGCCTCGCCGGACGCACCGCAGATCCTGGGCGACCGGCACCAACCCGGCGGTGAACAGCGTCTATCGCCGGATCCTTGCTCGGCAACCGGCGATCAAGGGGCACACCTACGACCTCGCGGTCTCCGGCTCCGATGTGAACGACCTCCTGCCGCAGGCACGCGAAGCGGTCTCGCTGCCGAAGAAGCCGGGCCTCGTCCTGATCCAGACCGTGGACAACGACATGAAGTGCGACGGGACGGATCCCCAGAACTACAAGCCGTATGCGACGAAGCTTGCGGCCCTCCTCGCCTTCATCGCGAAGCGCGATCCGGGTGCGCGCGTCTTCATCGTCAGTGTCTGGGCGACGTCCCAGAACTACGCCGAGGCCGTGCAGCACCTGTCGGCTGCGGGGCGTTCCGACAAGGAAGGCACCGGGCTCTGCGACGTGCTCGACCTCTCTGGGAAGCCGCGGCCGGCCGGGATCGCCGGCTCCGAGAGGATCATCCTCGCGTACCAGCGTGAGGTCGCCGTCACGTGCGCGCGCTTCTCGACCTGCCGCTACGACGGGGGTTCGGTACACCGGATGGTCATTCAGTCGTCAGACCTCACCTCGGACGGGAACCACCTGTCCGTGCGCGGTCAGCGAAAGATGGCTGCCGTTGTCTTCGCGACGCTCTATTAGGGATCGGCGTGCGGCGCTAGTGTCGCGCCGATGATCTGTCCTGCATGTGGCGTGGAGAACCCGTCCGGCGCGCGGTTCTGCAACGCGTGCGGCGCAGCGCTGCCGACCGAAGCGGCGCGCCAGGTACGAAAGGTCGTCACCGTGCTCTTCTGCGACGTGACCGGCTCGACGGCGCTGGGCGAGCGCCTCGACCCGGAGAAGCTGCGCGGCGTGATGTCCGAGTACTTCGCCGTCGCGCGGGCTGCGATCGAACGGCACGGCGGTACGGTCGAGAAGTTCATCGGCGATGCGGTGATGGCGGTCTTTGGCGTTCCGACCGTGCGCGAGGACGATGCGCTCCGTGCCGTGCGGGCGGCACTCGAGTTGCGCGACGGGGCCTCGCTCGACGTTCGCATCGGCGTGAACACCGGCGAGGTCGTGACCGGTACGGGCGAGACGCTGGTCACCGGCGACGCGGTCAACGTCGCCGCCCGTCTCGAGCAGGCTGCAGGGCCGGGAGAGGTCCTGCTCGGCGAGTCGACCTACCGGCTCGTTCGGGACGCGGTCGAAGCGGGGCTCGTGCCTCCGATCGAGGCGAAGGGCAAGTCCGAGCCGCTGACTGCGTACCGGTTGGGCTCGCTCACGGGCGGCGCCGGGTACGAGCGGCGGACGGATGCATCCTTGGTGGGCCGCGAGCGAGAGCGGCGGCTGCTGCAGGATGCGTGGGACCGTTGCCGCTCCGAGATCGCGTGCGTCCAGTTCACGGTGCTCGGAAGTGCAGGCGTCGGCAAGTCGAGGCTCGTCACCGAGTTCCTCGCGGGACTCGACGCGCGGGTTGTCACCGGTCGATGCCTTTCCTACGGCGAAGGGATCACGTACTGGCCGGTCGTCGAGGCGGTGAAGCAGTTGCTCGGCGCCGAGCCGGCTCCGAACGCCGCGATCGCCTCCCTGCTGGGCGAGGGTGACGCCGCTGCGGACGACATCGCGTCCGCTGTGCGCCGGCTCCTCGAGGGTGCCGCACGCGCGCGCCCGCTGGTCGTCGTCTTCGACGACCTGCAGTGGGCGGAGTCGACGTTCCTCGAGTTGATCGAGCACGTGACGGACTGGTCGCGCGACGCACCGCTGCTCGTCCTGTGTCTTGCGCGGCCCGACCTGCTCGACCTGCGCCCTGGCTGGGGTGGCGGGAAGCTGAACGCGACCACTGTGCTGCTCGGGCCCCTGACAGAAGCCGAGACCGACGAGTTGATCGAGCGGCTGCTCGGCTCGGCGGAGCTCGGCGACGGCCTGCGCGAGCGGATCCAGAAGGCGGCGGAGGGAAATCCTCTCTTCGTCGAGCAGATGCTGGCGATGGTGCAGGACTCCCAAGGCGGGGAGGTCACGGTGCCGCCGACCATCCAGGCGCTCCTCGCTGCGCGCCTCGACCAGCTGCCGAACGGCGAGCGCCTCGCGCTGGAGCGCGGCGCCGTCGAGGGTCAGGTGTTCCACCGCGGCGCGGTCCAGGCGCTCGCCCCGGACGAGCCGTCGATTCCGGCACAGCTGATGGGCCTCGTGCGCAAGGAGCTTCTCCGGCCGGCGACGGCGACCCTGCCCGAGGACGACGCGTTCCGCTTCCGGCACCTGCTCATCCGCGACGCCGCCTACGACGCCCTTCCGAAGGCGACGCGCGCCGAGCTTCATGAGCGGTTCGCTCGGTGGCTCGAGGAGCACGGCGCCGGCCTCGTCGAGCTCGACGAGGTCCTCGGCTATCACCTCGAGCAAACGGCGCGGTATCGGGCGGAGCTCGGAGACGAGCCCGGCGAGCTTGCCGTGCGCGCCGGAGTGCACCTGACCGCGGCCGGCACGCGCGCGGTCAATCGCGGCGACTTCGCAGCCGGCAAGCGCCTCCTCGTCCGCGCCGTCGACCTGCTCGAAGCCGGCTCGTCCGAGCGCGGCGCCGCCCTGCCGTCGCTCGGAATCGCTCTCTACTCACTCGGCGAGTTCGCCGAGTCCGACCGGGTGCTGACGGAAGCGGTCGACTCTGCAGAGCCGGAAGACGCCGCGATCGCATTCTTCGTGCGGTCGTTCGGCCGCGGGCACAACCCGGTCGACGGCGAGACGCTCGAGAGCCTCGCCCAGGGTGTCCGTGCGCGCCTCGCCGAGCTCGGCGAGACCTCACCGCTCGCGTACGCCGAGGGCTATTCCGCTCTTGGGCGGTTTGCGTTCTGGCAAGGGCAGACGACAGAGCAGCTCGAGGCGGCAACGCTGGGGCGAGATTACGCCCGCCAGGCAGGCGTGACCGTGCTGGAAGGCGTGTGCGCGGGAATGATTGGCAGTGCACTCCTCTACGGCGAGTCCAGCTGGGACGCCTATGAAGCGTTCGCACGAGGGCTGCTCGACGAGCGTGACCGGCTGGGACGGATCGTCGACAACGCCCTCTCGGGGTTGGCGGTCGCCGCCTCGGCTCAGGGGCACGCCGACGAATCGAAGCGGCTCTTCGCGCAGTACGCAGACGCGTTGCTGGAGCGCGGCGACGAGTACAACGCGCGCACGCAAGGCCAGAACCGCGGCTACGGGCTCTATCTCGCCGGCGAGCTCGAGGCGGCAGAGAACGTCTACCGGAAGAGCTGGGACGCCCTCGGCGAGGTCGGCGAACGCGGTTTCCGCTCGACGCTCGGCGGGCTCCTCGCTCTCGCCCTGGTCGAGCTCGACCGGCGCGACGAGGCAGAGGCGATTCTCGCCGAGGTCGACGGCCTGAGCGCCGAGGACGACTGGCTGACCGTGGCGTGCGCAGACCTGGTGCGTGCACGGCTCGCGACGCTCGACGGCCGTCACGGCGACGCCGTCGCCGCCGCGAGGCGCGCGACCGACCTCGGTGACGAAGGGTATTTCCTGCTGCGACCGTGGTTCACGACGGAGCTCGGCCGTGCACTCGCCGCAGCGGGTCGCGGCGAGGAGGCACGGGACGTGCTTGCCGAGGCGATCAGGGTTGCACGGGTGAAGGGCTCGCAGCTGTACGTGCGGCGGGCCCAGGACGTGCTGGACACCCTCGGCTAACGGTCGACGAACAGCAGGATCGTGCCGTGCCTCCGGAATCCGAGGCCTGTGAGCACGGGCGCCGACATGCGGCCGGCCTGGACGACGAGCAGCGGCGTCCCCCGCGCAGAGGCGTGCTCCCAGCGCGCGTGCACGAGCGCGCGGTAGACGCCTCGCCGGCGCGCCTCCGGCAGAACGGCACCGCCCATCAGCGCGACGCCGTGATCCATGTCGATCGCGCGGCCGAAGCCGACCGGCGTGTCGTCCGCGTACGCGGCAAAATGGTGGACGGCGCCGTTCGGGTCGAAGCGCTCGTGCTCGTACGCGCGCCGCGAGACGCGCTCCGCCTCGGGCAGGCTCCAGACGTCCCAGTCGACCTCGAGCGCGGCGAGCTGCTGCTCCATCGTCTCGATTCGCCGTACCTCGACCTGCGGCGCTGCGAGAGGTTCGTGGTCGATGCTCATTCCCGTCAGCTTCGCCTCCTCGTCGTCCGGGACGAAACCGAGACCGGTCAGTCGGTCGGCGAGATCCGCCGGCGACGCGCTCCAGCCGACCCACCACTCGCAACGCTCGATGCTTCGGCGCGCGCACTGCTCGCGCGCCCACGCGACGGCCGACTCGACGTCGTCGAGCCGCAGGCGCTGCATCGAAGCGCGGTGCCGTCCGGCTTCGAAGAAGAACTCGTCGCGGAAAATCGTCTCGAAGCCTGGCCGCGGGAGGACGTGGACGGCGGCGTCCTCGGCGAGCTCTGCGACCGTCGGTGCCACGGCGCTAGTCTGCCCACAGCCTTCCTAAAGGAGCCCACCATGACCGATGTCGTCGACGCGCCCGCAGCCGTCAAGCCGATCAACCACTGGATCTCCGGCGCACCGTACGCCGGCACGTCGGGCCGCAGCGGCCCCGTATTCAACCCGGCGACGGGGCAGCAGTCGGGCGCGGTGGACTTCGCGACGGTCGAAGAGGTCGACCGCGCCGTTCAGGCGGCGAAGGCGGCGTTCCCGGCGTGGCGCGCGCTCTCGATCGCGAAGCGCGCCGAGATCCTGTTCGCGATCCGCGAGCTCGTCCACGAGCGGCGCGAGGAGATCGCGAAGCACCTCACGGCCGAGCACGGCAAGGTGCTCTCCGACGCCGTGGGCGAGGTCACGCGCGGGCTCGAGGTGATCGAGTTCTGCTGCGGCATCCCGCACCTACTGAAGGGCGGCATGACCGAGCAGGCGTCGACGGGCGTCGACGTGTACTCGATCCGCCAGCCGCTCGGCGTGGTGGCGGGCATCACGCCGTTCAACTTCCCGGCGATGGTCCCGATGTGGATGTGGGCGCCTGCGATCGCGTGCGGCAACACGTTCATCCTCAAGCCGTCCGAGAAGGATCCGTCGGCTTCGGTGTACACGGCGCAACTGCTGAAAGAAGCGGGTGTGCCGGACGGCGTCTTCAACGTCATCCACGGCGACAAGGTCGCGGTCGACGCGATACTCGACCACCGCGACATCGCGGCGGTCTCGTTCGTCGGCTCGACACCGATCGCGAAGTACGTGTACGAGACGGCGACCGCGAGCGGCAAGCGCTGTCAGGCGCTCGGCGGTGCAAAGAACCACATGATCGTCCTGCCGGACGCCGACATCGACATGGCGGCCGACGCCGCGGTCTCCGCCGCCTACGGGTCGGCCGGCGAGCGGTGCATGGCAGTGTCGGTGCTCGTCGCGGTCGGCGACGTCGCCGATCCGCTGATCGACGCGATCAAGGCGCGCATCCCGAACGTGAAGCTCGGCAACGGCATGGATGCGTCGAGCGAGATGGGCCCGCTGATCACGCGCGAGCACCGCGACAAGGTCGCGTCGTATCTCGAGGACGGCGGCGGGGACGTGCTGGTCGACGGCCGCGAGAGCTGCCCCGACGACGGCTTCTTCCTTGCCCCGTCCCTGATCGACGGGCTCGAGCCCGGCATGCGTGCCTACGACGACGAGATCTTCGGCCCGGTCCTCGGCGTGACGCGCGTCGCGACCTACGACGAGGCACTCGGGCTCGTGAACGAGAACGCGTACGGCAACGGCACGGCGATCTTCACCCGCGACGGCGGCGTCGCCCGCCGGTTCCAGTTCGACGTGCAGGCGGGAATGGTCGGGATCAACGTCCCGATCCCGGTGCCCGTGGCGTACTACTCGTTCGGCGGCTGGAAGGCGTCCCTCTTCGGCGACCGGCACATCTACGGGCCCGAGGGGATCGACTTCTACACGCGGTCGAAGGTGGTCACGTCGAGGTGGCCCGATCCGGCGACCTCGAAGGTCGACCTGGGCTTCCCACAGACGCGCTGATCCTCTGGTGCGCCAACGTTTGCGCACGCGAGAGTCGCTTGGAGATTCAGGGGATTTGACAACCTCGGATCGCCGTGCAAACGTTGGCTCGCCGTGGGCGAGGGGCCGAGCTCACCGATCCAGATCGGAATCGTGGGACTGGGGGCGGTCGCTCAGGCGGTTCACCTCCCCCTGTTGCACAAGCATCCCGAGCGCTTTCGGATCGCTGCGCTCTGCGACCTCTCGCGAGCGACACGCGACGGCGTCGGGAGGCACTACGGGGTCGAGGAGGAGCGCCGGTTCGCCCGCGCCGACCAGTTGCTCGACGCAGGCGGGCTCGACGCGGTGGCCATCCTCACGAGCGGCTCCCACGCGGGGCTCGCGGGTGCGGCGGCCGGCACCGGCCTCGCCGTGTTCTGTGAGAAGCCGCTCGCCTACTCGGTCGGCGAGATCGACGAGCTTGCAGCCGTCGAACCGGTTCTCCAGCTCGGGTACATGAAGCTGTACGACCCGGCGGTGGAGCGGGCCGCCGCCGTGCTGTCCACTCGCCCCGCGCCGCGGTCGGTCGAGGTCACCGTGCTCCACCCTCCCTCGGGACCGCAGCTCGCGCATGCCGGCCTCCTTCCACCCGCAGGCGATGTCGGCGCCGAGGATCTCGCTCGACTCGCGGCAGACGAGGCGGCGTCGCTCGAGCGAGCGCTCGGCCCGGCGCCGCGCTGGCTCGGAGAGCTCTACGCCGAGGTCTTCCTCGGCAGCGTCGTTCACGACCTGGCGGTGATCCGTGCGCTCGTGGGCGGGGGTCTCGAGATCGACGATGCCGACGTGTGGCCGGCTGAAGCGGCCGACGGGTCGGTCGCCCTCGAGGGCCGTCTGCCGGACGGCGCCCGCGTGTCGATTCGCTGGCACTACCTCGAGGGGTATCCCGCCTACCGCGAGGAGGTGCGGGTGCACGACGAGCAGGGCAGCGTCGAGCTGGCGTTCCCGGCGCCGTACCTCCTCCATGCACCGACCGTGCTCACGGTCGTCGGCGCGGACGACGAAGCGGAGCGCGTCACGACGACGCGTTCGACCGTCGAGGCATTCGAACAGCAGTGGCTGGCGTTCGAGTCCCTCGTTCGCGACGGCACGCCGCCCCGCGCGGCCGTTGACGAAGGACGCGAGGACGTCCTCGTCTGTCAATCTGCCACGCGAGTCGTCGCGGCGCGGCACGACGTCGAGATCGGCGGCGAGGCTACGGCCGCGATCTCGGAGCTTGCGTCGTGAGCGTAGGCTCGCCGGAGCGGAAATCAAGCCCCCCACCATCGAAATCGTCGGAAGACGCAAAGGAGGGAGCAGTGAAACGGAAGCACCTCGGCGCGATCATCGTCCTCGCGCTCGCGGTCGTCCTGGCATCTGTCGCGGCGGCGTCGAGCGCGGCGACGAAGCGTCAGGCCAAGACGGACACGATCGTCCTGTATGCGAGTGGCGACGTGAACGTGCAGTCGCTCTGGCAGCAGTACATCATCCCGGGGTTCGAGAAGAAGAACAAGAACATCAAGGTCAAGTTCATCTTCTCGGAGCACGGCGTCAACGACACGACCACGCTCGCCCGCATCGGCGCCGCGGTCAAGCAGCGCAAGTGGCCCGGGATCGACCTGGTCGACGCCGGGCTCGTCACGACCCTCGCGACGGACGGCTTGACGCAGCCTGTCACGAAGGCGACAGCGCCGAACATCAAGAACGTCGACCAGAAGCTCCTCACACCGGTGAAGGGCGCGGCGATCCCGTACCGCGGCTCGTCGGTCGTCCTCGCCTACGACTCGAAGAACGTCCCGACTCCGCCGAAGAGCCTCGGCGCGCTCCTCGCGTGGATCAAGGCCCACCCGGGCAAGTTCACCTACAACTCGCCGAACAGCGGTGGCTCCGGCTACTCGTTCGCCGAGACGGTGGTGGACAGCTCGATTCCGGCGAATGTCCTCAAGCAGATGCAGACCGGCTACTTCCCGAACCTCGAGTCGTACTGGAAGCAGGGATTCGACACCCTGCACAGCCTGAACCAGTACGTGTATCAGGGCGTGTATCCGAACGGGAACGCGGCCGTCCTCGACCTGCTCGGCAAGGGGCAGATCTGGGTCGCGCCGGTGTGGTCGGATCAGTCGCTGACGGCGCTGAAGACGGGTCAGTTGCCCGCCTCGGTTCACCTGACGCAGATCGCAAGCCCCTCGTTCACCGGCGGCGCCGCGTACCTCGGCGTCCCGAAGAGCGCGAGGCACAAGGTCGACGTCTACAAGTTCGTCGACTACATCCTGTCGCCGGCGGCCCAGACGCAGATCATCAACGTCATGGCCGGCTTCCCGGCGATTCCTCTCAAGCTGTTGCCGCAGGCAATCCAGAACAAGTTCGCCGACGTGTCCGCGAACTCGCTCCGGCCGACCTACGCGCAGAAGCAGCAGAGCGACTTCAAGGCGCAGTGGCAGCAGACGGTGCCGTAGTACCGCGCCTGTCGGTGCGCAGGCGGGGGCTCCGTGAGGGGGCGCAAGGCCTCCTCATGGTGCTCCCGCCGGTGGCGGTGATCGCCGTCTTCATCGGGTTCCCGGTGGTGGCGGCGATCGCCTACACCCTTGGCCGCGCGGGCGGCCCGAACTCCGTCGTCGCCTCACTGGGGCAGCGGCAGTTCATCGTGCATCACGGCGTCACGCTCGACGCCTACCGCGACATCCTCGGCAACGCGACCATCCACCGCGACCTCTGGGCGACCGTCTGGGTGACGATCGTCGTCACTCTCGTGGTCGTCGTCGTCAGCTGGGCGATCGCGCTCTACCTGCGGCTCGCCGACACGCGCCTGGCGAGAATCGTCTCGGCGCTCTCGGTCGTGCCTCTGTTCATCCCCGTCGTGATCGCGTCCTACGCGATCCTCGTCTTCTACGCCTCCGACGGCTTCATGAGGAGCGTCGCGTTCCACCTCGGCTGGCATAGCTTCCCGACGCTCGGCTACACGCTGTGGTGCGTCGTGCTCGCGGAGATTTGGGTGAACATTCCGTTCGGCGTGCTGATGATGAGCTCCGGCCTGAACGGCGTGCCGAACAACCTGATCGAGGCGGCGCGGGACTCCGGGGCGGGCATGCCGCGTGTCGTTCGCTCGATCCTCCTGCCGATGAACGTGATCCCGACGGTGATCGTCGCGACGTTCACCGGGATCTACGTGCTCGGGAGCTTCACCGTCCCATACCTGACCGGTCCGACCGCACCCAACCTTCTCGGCCCGTCGATGAGCAACTTCTTCACGGCGTTCAACCAGCCGCAGCAGGCGGAGGTGCTGGCGATCGTCGTGTTCGTGCTCGCCCTCGGCATCGGTGCCATCTACGTCTGGGCGAACGTGCGCACCGGCAGGCGGTCGGGGATGACGTCGTGAGCGTGGCGGTCGTGCGCGGCGCGGTGCGGCGCACGGTGTGGTTCGTGCTCGTCACCTCGTTGCTCGTGTTCATGGTCGGCCCGATCGTGTGGCTCGGCCTGCGAGCGTTCTCCGGACTGTGGCGCTACCCGCAGTTGCTGCCGACCACCTGGACGGTGAGCGGCTGGCGCCAGGTGTTCAACGACCCGAACCTCAGCCACTCCATGAAGCTGAGCTTTGAGTTCGCTCCGGTCGTGACGGTCGCCTCCGCAGTGATCTGCCTGCCGGCTGCGTACGCCTTTTCGCGCTACAAGTTCCCCGGACGGCGGTTCCTCCTCATCTCGCTCTTCGCGGTGAACGCCTTCCCGAAGATCGGGCTCTACATCTCGATGGCGGGCGTCTTCTATTCGCTCAACCTGATCGCTACCTTTCTCGGCGTCGTGATCGTGCAGCTGATCGGCACGATCGTCTTCATGACGTGGATCCCTGCCGCCGCCTTCTCGTCGATCCCGCGCAGCCTCGAGGAGGCCGCGCGCGACGTCGGTGCCGGGCCGCTGCGCGTGTTCTTCCGCGTCACGTTCCCGCTTGCCGCGCCCGCGATCTTCGTCGCGATGATCCTCTCGTTCCTCGCGTCGTTCGACGAGGCGCAAGGCACGTTCCTCGTCGGCGTCCCGAAGTACGTCACGATGCCCACCGAGATGTACACGCTCGTCCTCAACTATCCGGAACAGGTCGCGGCGGTGTTCGCGCTGTTGCTCGCGATTCCGTCGGTGCTCCTGATGACGCTGGCGCGGAAACACGTGATGGGCGGCAAGCTCGCCGAAGGGTTCCAGCTGCGATGAGTACGGAAGTCGGCCTCCAGATCGAGCACGTGTCGAAGGACCTCGGCGGGCGGACGATCGTCGACGACATGCGGCTCGAGGTGAAAGCCGGCGAGCTCACCTGCCTGCTCGGTCCGTCGGGCTGCGGCAAGACGACGACCCTGCGCATGATCGGCGGCTTCCTGATCCCGGACCGCGGCCGCATCCTGATCAGCGGAAACGACGTGACGACGATGTCGCCGGACAAGCGACCCACCGCGATGGTGTTCCAGAACTATGCGCTCTGGCCTCACATGACGGTGTTCAAGAACGTCGCCTTCGGCCTGCGCCTGCGCAAGCTGGCGAAGAGCGAGGTCAACGAGCGGGTCGCTCAAGTGCTCGAGCTCGTCGGCCTGTCGCATCATGTGCACAGCTACCCGGCCCGTATCTCCGGCGGCGAGCAGCAGCGTGTGGCGCTGGCCCGCGCTCTCGTCCTCGAGCCGCAGGTGCTGTTGCTGGACGAGCCGCTCTCGAACCTCGACGCGAAGCTCCGGGTTCGCGTGCGCGAGGACATCAGAGAGATTCAGCAGCGCATCGGGATCACGACGGTGTTCGTGACCCACGACCAGGACGAGGCACTCTCGATCTCGGATCGAATCGCCGTCATGTCGGGCGGCCGCGTGGAGCAGTACGCGGACGCGCGCAGCCTTTACCGCGAGCCGGCGACGACGTTCGTCGCGAGCTTTGTCGGGGCGATGAACAGCTACGACGCCGGCCTGGTGCCCGGCGGCCTCGAGCTGCCCGGCAACGTCATCGTGCCGTGCGAAGGCATCTCGGTGTCGGGCGGCGGGACGTGGGAGGCCGGCGTCCGGCCCGAGGACGTGCGTGTGTCGCTGAACGGCGACGGCGCGACCGCCGACGTGGTACGCGAGGTGCCGCGCGGTCACTACAAGGAACTCGTCCTCACCGCGGGGCCCAACGAGGTACGGGCATTCGTGGGCACCGACCTCCCGTCCGCGGAGCGGGTGCGGATCTCCTTCGCGCGCGTTCTCCTCTACCGCGACGGCGTGCTGCAGCGATCGCCCGCGCCCGTCTCGGTGTAGTGACGCTGGCGCTCGCGCACAGGGGAGACTGGAGCGAGGCGCCCGAGAACACCGTCGCGGCGTTTCGGGCCGCCGCGCGCGGAGGCGCCGACATGATCGAGCTGGACATCAGGCGAGCCGTGGACGGAGCGGTGGTCGTCGCGCACGATCCGACTCTCGATCGCGTCTGGGGGTCTCCGCTCGCAGTCGCCGATGCGACTCTGGCCGAGCTCACGCGGATCGGCGTCGCCACCCTCGCCGAGGCGCTCGCCTGCGTCGATCTCCCCGTGATGGTCGACTTCACGATGGCCGACGTCGTCGAGCCTGCGCTCGCCGTCATCACCGAGGCGGATGCACTCGAGCGCGTGCTCTTCTCCGGCGGGAACGTGGCCGGCCACCGGCGGATCCGCGCGCTCGCGCCGACAGCGCGGATCGCGCTCACCTGGACGGAGCGCGAGCCGCCGCCGCTCGCGCTGCTCGAGGAGTTGGGCGTCGAGTACTTCAATCCGCCGTGGGAGCATGTTGACGCCGCGCTTGTCGATGCGACGCACCACCGCGGCTACAAGGTCTCCACCTGGACGGTTGACGATCCCCGCGAGATGCGCCGTGTCGTCGACTGCGGCGTCGATGCGGTCGTCACGAACCGTGTGCCGGAGCTCGTCGCACTGCTCGCGGAGGCGCGATGCTGACGGACTCAGAGCTCGACGCCTGCGCTGCCCTGATGGACGAGGTCGCGGGGCGCGCGATAGAGCGAATCGTCACCGAGCGCCCGCGCGCCGACCAGGTCACGACCAAGAAGAACGCAGCCGACTGGGTGACCGAGACCGATCTCGCGGTCGAACGGCTCGTACGCGACGAGATCGGCGCACGCTTTCCCGACCACCGAATCGAGGGCGAGGAGTACGGCGTCTCGGGCGGCGCCGACGCGTCGGCGACGTGGCTGATCGATCCCGTCGACGGGACGACGAACTACGTCCACGAGCTGCCGGTGTCGTCATTCAGCCTCTGCGTCGCCGATGAACGTGGCGCCGCGGCCGGGCTCGTCGCCGATCCCTACCGGCGGGACGTGTTGTCGGCGGTCAGAGGTCGAGGCGCGCTGCGCAACGGCCGTCCGACGCGTGTCTCCGGCGCGCACTCGCTCATGGGCGGCATCGTCCTCACCGAGTTCAGCGCACAGTCGATCTGGCACGGCATGTTCGACGCGATGCAGGCGCTCGCCGACGCGGGGTGTGTGACGAGGATCATGGGCTCGAACGCTTTCTCCGTCTCCTCGGTCGCCGCGGGCCGATGTGTCGCGACCGCGATCGGCGGCTTCAACCGGGGCGACTGTCTGGCGGGCGCGCTGATCGCGGCTGAGGCCGGAGCAGTCCTTCCGTGGGGTGTGCCCGCCGACGGCGAGCCGTTCCTCGCCGCGGCGCCAGGGGTCGTCGACGAGTTGCTCTCGATCTGGCCGGTCGGCGAGCCGGCATGAGCGTAGGCTCGACGGAGCTCATCAAAGAGCGCAGGTGCCGGCTTCGCCGGCGCCGAAGCGGGGAACTCATAGGGCAACCGAAGGTTGACGCATGAGCGTCGAGCCGAGGCGACCGACGCTGATCGACGTCGCGCGACTCGCGCAGGTCGCGCCGTCCACCGCGTCCCGCGCGCTGAAGGAGAGCCCGCGAATCAGCGAGGCGACAAGGCTCCGCGTCCGTGTAGCCGCGCGGGGCCTCGGCTACCAGCCGAACCGTGTCGCGCAGTCGCTGCGCGCCAAGACGGCGCCCTTCGTCGGCATCGTCGTGCCGGACATCGGCATCACGTTCTACAGCCGGGTGGTGAAGGGGGCGCAGGAGGTGCTCGAAGCTGCGGGGTACCAGGCGCTCGTCATGAACACCGAGCGTGAGGCGGGCCACGAGGAGGCTGCGTTGCGCACGCTCGAGGGCCATCAGGTAAGCGGCGTCCTGCTCGCGACCTCACGGCCGACGTCCGCCGAGCCCCACATCCCGACCGTGTACTTCGACAGCCTTGCGGTCGGCCGCGGCATGGCGCAGATCGCGCTCGCCAACGACCAGGGAATGGAGCTCCTCGTCAGGCACCTCGCCGAGCACGGGCACACGCGAATCGCGTACATCGGCGGGCCGCCGATCTTCACATCGGGCGAGGAGCGGCTCACGGGCTTTCGCGCTGCCGCCGAGCGGCACGGCGTCCGCCGCGACGCCGCGTACGTCGAGATCGCCGACTCGTCGTGGTCGGCGGACAGTGCTGCAGCGGCGATGGCGCGGCTGCTTGCGCTCGCCGAGGCGCCGACCGCGGTGGTCGCATCGGGGGACACGCTTGCGATGGGCGCGATCGCCGCGTGCCGCGCCACCGGACGCCGGGTCCCGGAGGACATCGCGCTCGTTGCGTTCGACGATCCCCTCTTCGGCTCGCTCGTCGATCCGCCGATGACGGCGCTGCGTCGCAGCGACTACGAGCTCGGACGGGAGGCCGCGCAGCTCCTGCTCGACGGGTTGGACGGCGAGATCACGACGCCGGCCGTACGGCTGCCCGTCGAGCTGGTCGTGCGCCGCTCCTGCGGCTGCGGTTCGTGAGCGGCTTCACGCGCGTCGCCACGACGACGATCTACCCGGAGCTCGACGCCGTGCTCGGCGAGCTCGTCGGCGGAGCACGCGCCGTCCTCGGAGGCAACTTCTGCGGCGCCTATCTCCACGGCTCGTTCGCGACCGGCGACGCGGACGAGTTCAGCGATGTCGATTTCGTGATCGTCACGCACGACGAGCTCACCGCCGATCAGCAGCACGGCCTGCAGGTGCTGCACCGTCGGCTGCACGCACTCGGCTCGCCGTGGGCGCAGCACCTGGAGGGCTCATACATCGCCCGCCGACAGCTACGGCGCGTCGACCGGTCGCGCCGGCCCTTTCTCTTTCTCGACAACGGTGCGAGCGAGCTCGTGTCGGACAACCACTGCAACACGGCGGTCGTGAGGTGGCTCCTCCGAGAATGCGGCCTGGTCCTCGCCGGCCCTTCCCCCGAGCTCATCGTCGATCCCGTTTCCTCGTTCGATCTGCAAGAAGAGGCGGTCGAGCGCGTCCAGGAGTACGCCGACTGGGCGACGGAGCCCACAGAGGTCGGTCCGATGAGCCGGTGGAAACAGCCCTACCTCGTCCTCACGTTCTGCCGCCTGCTCTTCACGATCGCCAACGGGCGGGTCGCATCGAAGCGCGAAGCTGCCGACTGGGGCGTCGCGACGCTCGACCGGGAGTGGGCGCCCTTGATTCGGCAGGCGCTCGCAGATCGAGCCGATCCGTGGGAACGCGTCCATCAGCAGGCCGAGCCCGCTCTCGCCGGGCGCACCCGCGCATTCGCGACCTACGCCGTCGCCGAGGCCGCGAGGCGCTCCGGTCAGTAGCCCGGCTCGACCGACACGCGCCACTCGCGGATCGGCCCGGCCATCACGTTCAGGTAGTAGAGATCGACACGCGGGTCGGCGGCGACCGGGTGATATCCGCGCGGGACGAGGACGATGTCGCCGTCGCCGACTGCGATCGACTCGTCGAGATCGCCGTCGGCGGTGTAGACACGCTGGAACGCGAAGCCGCGCCCGCCTCGTAGGCGGTGGTAGTAGGTCTCCTCGAGCGCGCGTTCGTTCGGCGGGTCGTCCCGGTCGTGCTTGTGGGGCGGGAAGCTCGACCAGTGACCGGCAGGGGTGACGACCTCCGTCACGAGCAGCGACTCGGCGGGCTCGTTCTCCATCAGGATGTTCGCGATGTAGCGCTCCTCGGTGCCGGACCCGCGCGTCACGAGCTCCGGTGAGTCGAGGAGCCGCGGCTCGAGCACGCCGCGCGCGGGCGCGGTGCAGACCGCGACCTCCCCGTCGCCTTCGACCCACCACGGCGTCTCCGGCGGGACGTAGAGCGCCGTCGGCGGCCCGTCGAACACGGTCGCGCGCGCGGCCTCGCCGAGACCCATGAACGAGCACGCGCCCGACAGGAGGACGACGCACGACTCTCGGCTCTCCTCGACGCGTTCGAGCCGTCCGGTGAGCCGGTGCACGGAGAAGCCGACGTGCGTCCAGCCCGCGCTCTCGGGCGTGACCGAGGAGCCCCGAACGCGCAGCGTGCTCATCGCTGGAACGCTCCAATCATCGCGGGCAAGCCTATAGAGTCGTCGTGTGAGGCTGACCGCCGCTCAGGCGCTCCTGCGCTTCCTCGCCGTCCAGGAGATCGAGCGCGACAGGGTCCGGCAGCGCTTCTTCGGCGGCTGCCTCGGCATCTTCGGCCACGGGAACGTCGCCGGGATCGGGCAGGCGCTCTACGAGCGACCCGATCTCCTCACCTACCGCCAGTCGCGAAACGAGCAGGCGATGGTCCACACGGCCGTCGGTTATGCACGCCAGCGGAACCGGCTCGGAGCGCTCGTCTGCACGAGCTCGATCGGGCCCGGTGCGACGAACATGGTCACGGGCGCTGCGCTCGCCACGATCAACCGGCTCCCCGTCCTCCTCGTGCCGGGCGACGTGTTCGCATCGCGTCGGCCCGATCCCGTGCTGCAGCAGCTCGAGTCGACGAGCCGTGGCGACGTGTCCGTCAACGATTGCTTCGTCCCGGTCTCTCGTTACTTCGACCGGATCGAGCGGCCGGAGCAGATCGTTCCCGCGGCGCTGGCGGCGATGCGCGTCTTGACGAGCCAGGCCGAGACCGGCGCCGTGACGCTCGCGTTCCCTCAGGACGTTCAGGCCGAGGCGTTCGATGTTCCCGACGCCTTCCTCGCGGAGCGCGTCTGGCACGTCGGCCGTCCGCTTCCCGACGACGACGCACTCGCGCGCGCGACCGAGCGGATCCGGGCGGCGAAGCGGCCGTTGATCGTCTCGGGTGGTGGGACGATCTACTCCGAGGCGACCGGCGCGCTTCGTGCATTCGTCGAGCAGACCGGCATTCCGGTGGGCGAGACGCAGGCCGGGAAGGGCTCCTTGCCCTTCGATCATCCGTCGAACCTCGGTGCGATCGGCGCCACCGGGACCTTCGCCGCGAACCGCATCGCCGCCGACGCCGACCTCGTGATCGGTGTCGGCACGCGCTACTCGGACTTCACGACCGCGTCGAAGACGGCGTTCCGCGATCCGGACGTCGCCTTTGTGAACGTCAACATCGCCGAATTCGACGCGGCCAAGCACGCGGGTGTCGCGCTGCGCGGCGATGCGCGTGCCACGCTCGAGCGCCTGGCGGAGCTGCTCGCCGGCCATGAGGTCGACGCCGCGTACCGGGCGCGTACGGCCGAGCTGTCTGCCGCCTGGGACGACGAGGTGACGCGCCTCTACGCGCTCGGGCACTCGCCGCTACCGGCACAGAGCGAGGTGATCGGCGCGGTCAACGACGCGTCGGCTGCGACCGACGTCGTCGTGTGCGCCGCGGGCTCGATGCCCGGTGACCTGCACAAGCTCTGGCGCACCCGCGATCCGAAGGGCTACCACGTCGAGTACGGCTACTCGTGCATGGGCTACGAGATCGCCGGCGCGCTGGGTGTGAAGCTCGCGGCGCCGGAGCGAGAGGTGTACGTCCTCGTCGGCGACGGGTCGTACCTGATGATGCCGTCCGAGATCGTGACCGCCGTGCAAGAGGACGCGAAGCTCGTGATCGTGCTCGTCGACAATCGCGGGTTTGCGTCGATCGGCGCGCTCTCCCGGTCGCTCGGCACGGACGGGTTCGGGACGCTGTACCGCTACCGGCGCGACGGGTCGCTCGGGACCGACTCCGTCGACAACGAGGCGTACCTGCCGGTCGACCTCGCCGCGAACGCCGAGTCGCTCGGCGCGCGCGTGATCCGCGCGACGACGGTCGACGAGCTGCGCGA
>DATINO010000102.1:0-24187 GCA_035474195.1 Gaiellaceae bacterium | reverse complement strand
GATCGTCGCGTCCGGCTGCGAGTTCGAGGCCGGGCTTCTCTACGGCAGCGGCCGCCACGAGGCGCTCGTCGACGCTGCGAAGCGGCTGCCCGAGCTCGGCGCCGCGCGCCTGCTGCTGAACGACCCGGCGGCGTTGCTCCAGCCGCACCGCGCGAGCGAGCTGGTCGCCGAGCTGCGCGAGGTCTCGGGCCTGCCGGTCGGGCTCTACGCGCAGGGTGCCGGCGGCAATGCGCTCGCGGCGGCGATCGAAGCGGCGCGCGCGGGAGCCGACGTCCTCGCTGCCTGCGTCTACCCGGTCGCGCTGACCATGCACCGCGTCTCGGCCGAAGCCGCCGCGCAGGCGCTGTCCGGGCTCGGGCTCTCGCCCGGCATCGACATGGACAAGCTCTGGGCCGCCGCCGATCTCGTCGACGAGCACATCGGCGACGAGCCGGTCGCACCGCTCGCGCCGCGGATCGCCGTGCGCGCGGCGCAGCAGAAGCTGCCCGTCGGCCTGGTCGCCGCACTCGACCAGCAGTTGCGCACCCAGGCTGCGGGCGACCGGCTCGACGAAGTGCTCGACGAGGTGATCAAGGTTCGCGACGAGGTCGGCTCGCCGCCGCTCGCCGCACCGATCGGGCAGATCGTGGCGACGCAGGCGCTCATCAACGTGCTGACCGCGAACCGCTACTCGACGATGGTCGACGAGCTGCGTGAGCTCGTCGAAGGGCGGTTCGGGCGGACGCCGGGCCCGATCGCCGCAGGGCTGCGGCGTGCGGTCGAGCTGCGCACCGAGGAGAGTGCGCTCGCCGAGGAGGATCCGGTCGAGCTCTCCGAGATCCGTGAGGAGGCTGCCGGGCTCGCGTCCAGCGAGGAGGAGCTCCTGCTGCTCGCCCTCTTCGGCGAGGAGGCGGAGGCGCTGCTTCGCTCGATTCGCGAGCGCTCGGGCGGTGAGGAGTCGCTCGCCGCGCGGGGGGTCGACCGCGCACGGGCGGAGAAGATCCGCGATCTGGTGCGCATCGTCCAGGAGACCGGCATCGGCGAGATCACGATCGAAGAGGATGGGATGCGGGTCAGTGTCCGCCGCCAGGCCGAGCAGGGAGCGATCCCGATCGTCGCGACGCCATCGCTGCCGGCCGACACCGAACCCGGCGCACTCGCACCGCGCGACGACGCGCTCGTGCGCGTCGAGAGCCCCATGGTCGGGACGTTCTACCGCGCGCCCTCGCCGGACGCTGCGCCCTTCGTGCAAGAAGGCGACGCGGTCGCGGCGGGGCAGACGCTCTGCATCCTCGAGGCGATGAAGCTCATGAACGAGGTGAAGGCGGAGATCGAGGCGGTCGTGCGTGCGGTCCACGTCGGCAATGCGGAGCCGGTCGAGTACGGCCAGCTGCTCTTCGAGCTCGAGCCGATCGCCGGGCCGCCGCTTCTCTGATGTTCAAGCGTGTCCTCGTCGCGAACCGGGGCGAGATCGCGGTTCGCGTCATCCGCGCGCTGCACGAGCTCGGGGTCGAAGCCGTTGCGATCTACTCGACCGCGGACGCCGACGCGCTCCATGTCCGCATGGCCGATCACGCCGTGCGCGTCGGCCCGCCGGCCGCCGCCGAGAGCTACCTCCGCATCCCCAGCGTGATCGCCGCCGCGGAGACAACCGGCTGCGAGGCCGTGCACCCCGGCTATGGGTTCCTCGCCGAGAACACGGCGTTCGTCGAAGCGTGCGTCGACAACGAACTCGTCTTCATCGGCCCGCCGGCCGACGTGATGGCGCTGATGGGCGACAAGATCTCCGCGAAGCAGGCGATGCGCTCCGCCGACGTGCCGACGGTGCCCGGAACGGAAGGCGCGACGTCGCTCGACGACGTGCGCGGCGTCGCCGCCGAGGTCGGCTTCCCGCTGCTCCTCAAGGCGACCGCAGGCGGCGGCGGGAAAGGCATGCGGCTCGTCACGGACGCCGACGATCTCGAGGATGCGTACCGCACCGCGTCGAACGAGGCCGAAGCTGCCTTCGGTGACGGGACGATGTACGTCGAGAAGGCGCTCGTTCCGGCGCGGCACGTCGAGATCCAGGTGATCTGCGACACGCACGGCAACGTGCTGACGCTCGGCGAGCGCGAGTGCTCGATCCAGCGCCGCCACCAGAAGCTGATCGAGGAGTCGCCGTCGGCCGCGCTCACCGACGAGACGCGCGAGCAGATGGAGTCGGCCGCGGAGCGCGCGTGCCGGGCAGTCGGCTATCGAAACGCCGGTACATTCGAGTTCCTGCTCGGGCCGGACGGAAGCTTCTATTTCATCGAGCTGAACGCACGACTCCAGGTCGAGCATCCAGTGACGGAGATGTGCACCGGCATCGACATCGTGCGCGAGCAGCTGCGCGTCGCCACGGGCGAGACGCTCTCGGTGACGGGGCGCGCACCACGCCGCGGCCACGCGATCGAGATCCGTCTGAACGCCGAAGACCCGGAGCACGACTTCAGGCCGTCGCCGGGGCGGATAGAGCGGTTCCGGCCGGCGGAAGGGCCGGGCGTGCGCCTCGACACGTTCGTCGAATCGGGCTCGCTGGTGCCGCCGTACTACGACTCGATGATCGCGAAGCTGATCGTGTGGGATACGAATCGCGACGCGGCGATCGCGCGCGCCGAGCGCGCCCTGCGCGAGACCGCGATCGAAGGCGTCCCGACGACGCGTGACCTCGCACTCACCGTGCTCGCGAGCGAGCCGTTCCGGGCAGGCGACTACTCGACGTCGACTCTCGACGCGCTGAGGACGCATGGCGCTCTCGCGTAGGCAGTCGCGCCGGCAGGCGCTGATGCTCCTCTACCAGTGGGATCTCTCCGGACAGGAGATCGGCTCGCAGTACGCGGGCGAGATCGACTCGTGGGCGCGCGGCGTGGCGGAGACGGTTGCCGGGCGCGCGGATGTGCTCGACGAGCGCATCACGAATGCGTCGGACGGGTGGACCGCCGACCGCCTCGGCGCCGTGGAACGCACCGCTCTGCGCGTGGCGGTGCACGAGCTGGACACGCGCGACGTGCCGGCGGAGGTGGCGATCAACGAGGCAGTCGCGTTCGCGAAGCGGTATGCGTCCGAGGACGCCGCTCGCCTCGTCAACGGGATCCTCGGTCATATACAACGGGAGGTGGCATGACGGCCGAAGACTCATTGAATCGGGCGGAGGACTTGCTCGCGCGGCTCGAGCAGGCGCGGATGCGCCTCGAGGGCACCGACGACCCCGACCAGGCGATCGACATCCTGCAGGAGCTCGCCGAGCTCGCGAAAGAGGTCGAGGCGGAACTGCAGCGCGCCAAGCGCGCCGCGGAGACCGAGGCGGTCGCGCCTCCCGATGCCCCGGCCGGCTAGAGAGCTTCGCGAGCTCGTCGAGGGCTACCTCGCGGAGCTGGCGCTCGCGCCCGACCTCGGCACGCTCGAGGAGCCGATGCGACACGCCCTCGGTGGCAAGCGCGTGCGTCCGGTGCTCTGCCTAGCCACCGGTGACGCTCTGGGAGCCCGCGTCGAAGTCCTCCTGCCGGCTGCGTCCGCCGTCGAGCTCGTTCACTCGTTCTCGCTCGTCCACGACGACCTGCCGGCGCTCGACGACGACCGCGAGCGCCGCGGCGCACCGTCGGTGTGGGCGCGGTACGGCGAGGCGTCGGCGATCCTCGCCGGCGATGCGCTACTCGTCGAGGCGATGCGGCTGGCGCTCACGTACCCGTCCGGCGCCGTTGCACGTGAGCTCGTGGATGCGACGCTCGCGATGATCGGCGGCCAGCAGCTCGATCTCGAAGGCGGCGCGCAGCTCGACCACCTGCATGCGCTGAAGACGGGTGCGCTCTTCCGCGCGTCGGTGATGTGTGCCCTCTGGGCCGCCGAGACTCCTGTCGACGAGCATCCGCCGTGGCGCGCATTCGCCTCGGATGTGGGGCTGCTCTTCCAGATCGTCGACGACCTGCTCGACGGTGACGGCTACGTCTCGGCGGTCGGAGAGGACGGCGCGCGGCGCCTGGCGGACGAGACCGCCGACCGTGCGCGGGCGCAGCTCGCGACACTTGGCGCCGACACCGGCGTGCTCGCCGAGATGGTCGACGGGCTCGCGGTCCGGACGACGTAGGTGCTTCGCGATCGGTCGCTGCTCGCGCTGACGAGCGCCGAGCTCGTCTCGACGCTCGGCTCGCAATTCTCGGCCCTGGCGCTGCCGTGGTTCGTCCTCGTGACGACGCATTCGTCGACCCGGATGGGTGTGGTCTTCGCGGCGGAGCTCGTGCCGTTCGTCCTCTTCGGGCTGCATGCGGGAGTCGTGGTCGACCGGCTCGGCCCGCGGGGGACGATGCTCCTCTCCGACGTCGCGCGTGCTCCTGTGATCGCCGTCGTCCCGTTTCTGCATGCCGTCGGAGGGCTCTCGTACCCGATCATCCTCGCGGTCGCGTTCGTTCACGGTCTCTTCTCCACGGCGTACTTCACGTGCCAGCGTGCCGTGATTCCTGCCATCGTCGGCGCAGACGAACAGAGCGTTGCGCGTGCGAACAGCCTGGTCGAAGGAGCGACGAACTTCACCAACTTCGTCGGCCCAGGACTCGCCGGTGTCCTGATTGCGTTCGTCGGCGCGACGAACGTCATGTGGATCGACGCAGTGTCGTACGTCGCGTCGTTCGTCCTCGTCGGCGCGTTCGTCCGGGTCGTCCGTGAGGTGCGCGAGAGCGACGAGCCGCGAGGAGTGCGGGCCGGCATCGCCTACATCGCCGGCGATCGGTTCGTGCGCCGCGCGATCGTCACACCATTGCTCTTCGGCGCGGCGTTCCCACTCGTGTTCGCCTCGTTCCCTGTGATCGCGTTCCGCGACTACCACCACAACCCGAGGGTCGCAGGACTGCTGTTGGCCGCCTACGGCGGGGGCAGCGTCATCGGGTCGTTCGTCACGTACATGGCGCTCGCGCGCTTGAAGGCGACGACTATCGGGATCGCGGCGTGTGTGGGACTGGGCGCGCCGTTCTGGCTCTTCGTCCCGCATGTGCCCCTCGCGGTGATGGTCACGGCGATCGCGATCGTCGGATTCGCGAACCCGATGGCGAACGCGCCGATCTTCGGCATCCTGACGACCCGCGTCCCACCGGCGGTCTTCCCTCAGGTGGTCCAGACGATCATCGTCTCGAACCAGGTCGTGCGCCCGGCGGCCTACGCGACGGCGGGCGTGCTGTTCACCTCGCTCGGGCTGCACGCCGTGTACGCGATCGCCGCCGTCCTGGCGACCGCCGCCTCGACGAACTTCATCCTCGCCATCCTCGCGGAGGGTCCGGGTCTTGCCCAAGAAACGGCTTGATGTGTTGCTCGTCGAGCGTGGCCTGGCCGCGTCGCGCGCGCAGGCGCAGGCGCTCGTCATGGCGGGCCGCGTCCCCGGGCACGCGAAGCCGGGCGAGCAGGTCGACGAGCACGCGCCCCTCGAGGTCGAACAGGCGCCGCCCTACGTCTCGCGCGCGGGCCACAAGCTGGCCAACGCGCTCGATTCGTTCGCGATCGACGTCAGCGGACTCGATGCCCTCGACGTCGGGGCGTCGACGGGCGGCTTCACGGACGTGCTGCTCCAGCGGGGCGCAAGGCGCGTGATCGCCCTCGACGTCGGCTACGGGCAGCTGCATTCGAAGATCCGCGACGACCCGCGCGTCACCGTTCTCGAGCGCGTGAACGCACGGTCGCTGACAGAGCTGCCGTTCGCGCCGCAGCTCGTCACCTGCGACGTGTCGTTCATCTCGGTGAAGCTCGCGCTGCCTCCGGCACTCGCGCTCGCCGCGCCCGGTTGGCTTGCGCTCGTGCTCGTCAAGCCGCAGTTCGAGGCGGGCCGCGCAGAGGTCCCGAAGGGCGTCGTCCGCGACCCCGCCGTCCACCGGCGCGTCGTCCGCGAGGTCGCAGAATCCCTGGTCGCGAGCGGTGGTGAGCCGCTCGGGGTCGTAGACTCGGGTCTCCCCGGCCCGAAGGGAAACCGTGAGTTCGTCCTCCACCTCGTCCAGCGAGAGCACCCCGAGCTCCCGGCCGGCCTCGACCGGTGGATCGCCGATGCGACGGGTTGAGCGCGCCTCCGTCGCGACAATCGATCGCGACGGAGTCGACGAGGCGATAGCCCGGCTGCGGGCGATCGCGGAGCGCTGCGGCGTCGAGCTGACGGAGGGCGACGACGCGGACATCGCGATCGTGCTCGGTGGCGACGGGACGATGCTGCGGGCGCTCGGTCGCTTCCGTGGCACGGGTGTGCCGGCGGTCGGCGTCAACTTCGGCCGCGTCGGGTTCCTGACCGCGATCCCTGCCGACGACCTCGAGAACGGCCTGCAGCGCGTGTTCGCCGGCGACTACCGGACGATCGAGCTGTCGACGCTCGAGGTGACGGTCCACGGGGAGACGCGCACCGCCGTCAACGACGTTGTTGTGGCGGGCGGGACGCTCGGCCGGATGATCGAGGTCGGGTATGCGATCGGCGGCGAGGATCTCGGCTCGCAGCCGTGCGACGGTCTCATCTGCGCGACGCCGGCCGGCTCGACCGCCTACAACCTCTCGAACGGCGGGCCCGTGCTCGTGTGGGGGCTCGACGCGATGGTGCTGACCTTCGTCGCGCCGCACGCGATCCACATCCGGCCGCTCGTCGTCCCGCGCGGGCCCGACGTCACGATCACGAACCTCTCGTCCGACCAGGCGACCGGCGTGCTCGTCGACGGTCAGCAGATCGCGACGCTCGGAACCGGCGAGCAGGCGGTCGTGCGCGTCGGCGCGCAGCCGAGTCTGCTCGCGACGCTCCCCGAGGCGACGTTCTTCTCGCGGTACGCGGCGACGTTTGGCAGCTGATGCTGCGTCGGCTTTCGATCTCGAACCTCGTCCTGATCCGTGAGGCGGAGCTCGAGCTCGGGCCCGGCCTCAACGCGATCACGGGCGAGACCGGCGCCGGGAAGACGATCCTCACCAACGCGGTCGGGCTGCTGCTCGGCGCCAAGGGCGACGCCGCGTTGATCGGCGCGGCCGGCGATGAGGCGTACGTCGAGGCGGAGTTCGGCGGCGCGAGCGACGAAGCGCTCGGCGGGCTCGCCGAGCTGCGGCCCGAGGGTGAGGACGACGTCGTGCTCGCGCGGCGCATCTTCGCCGACGGCCGCACGCGGGCCTACGCGTGGGGTCGAAGTGCCGCGCGCGAGGACGTCGCCGCTGCGGCGGAGGCACTGCTCGCGATGAGCGGCCAGTTCGAGCAGCGGCGGCTCGCGCGTTCGGCGTATCAGCGCGACGTGCTCGACGCGTTTGCGGGAGTGGATACCGCTGCGGCTGCGCGGGCCTGGCGCGAGCTGCAGGCGACGCGCCGGCTGCACGACGAGTTGACGCGCGACGCCGCGAGCGCACGGGCCCGGGTCGACGAGCTCCGCCGGCTCGCGGCCGACACCGACGGCTGCGAGCCGGGCCGCGAGGACGAGCTACGGGCCGAGCGTGAGCGGTTGCGGCACGTGACCGAGCTCGCGCAGGCGGCTGCGACGGCCGCCGCCGCACTGTCGCCGGAAGACGGCGACGGAGCGAGCGACCTGGTTGCGACTGCCGAGCACGCCGTCGCGCCGGTCGAGCGCCTCGCGCCGGAGCTCGCGGCGGCAGGCGACGCGCTGCGCCAGGCCGAGCTGCAGCTGCGTGAGACCGCCTCGGACTTGAACGCGTTCCTCTCGTCGCTCGAGGCGGAGCCGGGACGCCTCGAGCAGGTGGAGGGCGAGCTGGAGGAGCTGGCGGACCTTCGCCGCCGACACCGCGTCCAGACCTACGTGGAGCTGCTCGAGCGCGGAGAGGAGGCGCGGCGCGAGCTGGCGGCGCTGGACGACGGCCACGATCCGGTCGAGGCTGCCGCCGCGGAACTGCGCCGAGCGGAGGCGGATGTGAAGCGGCTCCAGGCCGAGCTCCACGATGCGCGCCAAGCGGCGGCCGAGCCATTTGCGACCGCAGTGGCGACGGAGCTGCGTGGCATCGGCCTCGGCGACGGCGAGTTCCAGGTCGTCCTCTCGGAGCGAGAGCCCGGTGCGACAGGCGTCGACGACGTCGGCTTCCTGATCCGCCCGAACCCGGGTCTGCCGTTCGGCCCGGTTGCCGAGACCGCATCCGGCGGCGAGCTGTCGCGCATTGCGCTCGCGATCGCGGCCGTCGCCGGCGGCGAGACGATGGTGTTCGACGAGATCGACGCCGGCATCGGCGGCACGACGGCGCATGCGGTGGCGGAGACGCTCCGCCGGCTCGCGGAGCGCGCGCAGGTCGTCACGATCACGCACCTCCCGCAGATCGCCACGGTGGCCGACCGTCATTTCCGGGTCGAAAAGGTGCCGGGCGACCCGACGCACACGCGCATCGAGCCCCTCGACGACGCGCAGCGACGCGACGAGCTCGAGCGTATGCTTGGCGGCGCAGAATTCCTCGCCTCGCTCGAACGATGAAGCTTCTTTCTCTCGTCCTCGCGCTCGCATTTCTCGCCGCCGGCACGGCGCAGGGGCGTTCGGAAGCAGCGTGCAAGTGGGGAGCGACGGCGTCCAAGGTGGGCTGCCTGGCGCCGTACACGCATTGCACGAAGGCACACCAGGCGGCCTACCGCCGTCATGCCTATTCGTGCCTCGGAGGGTACCTCCAGTACGACTACTCGCAGCTTCGGAGCAGACCGGTCCGCCAGCCGGCGTGCACCCTCACGCCGCAGCAGGGCACGCTGAAGCGGAACGGCTTTGGAGGCGTCCCGGCGTGGGGTAGCCCTGCGTCGCCCTTCATGCCCAGCCGCTCGCTCGTTGCGCCCGTCGAGTACGACGCCGGTCCGTACGCCGACTACGGCGTGTTCAAGGCGATGTGGGCGATCGACCCGCGATATGTCGGGCCGGTGCTGGTGCGTGGACGCCAGCTCGACGGCACCGACATCCTCAAGTTCGAGAAGGGCGAGCCCGGCTTCAGCGACTACACGCGCGCTCACCCGACGACGGAGCTGCACGAATCGGGCGGCTACGTCCATCCATCGGTCACGCGCGTCCAGGCCCTCGGCTGTTACGCGTACCAGGTCGACGGCATCGGCTTCAGCTACTCGATCGTCTTCCGCGCAGTCGGTTCTTGAGTACGGCGTCGCTGGAGCTGCTTGCGCCGCGCGCGCACGTGTGGGGGTTCCTCGCCGAGCCCTACCACCTCTCCGACTGGTGGCCCGGGATCACCGGCGTCGATCCCGATGTGCGCGGCTTCGCCCCGGGTGCGCGTTGGCAGGTCCACTCGACCAAGCGGAACATCTTCACCGGCCGGCGCGTGGTCGAGTCGATGGTGCTGATCCGCGAGATCGAGCCGTACGAGCGCTGGACGTGGCACCTGCTCCAGCCCGCGACCGATGTCGCGGTGCGTCTTCGTGCGGTCGCCGACGACCGCACGCTCGTGTCGGTCGAAGCAAGCCGCGGGAACCCGGCGGTGGCGGTGAAGCGGCTCTACGACCTCGTGCAGACCGCCGCCGAGCTCTGACCGGTGCGGTCCCTACCATCGAAATCCGTGAGCTCCGAGGGCGGACTGCTAGGATGGAGTCCCGTGAGTGAAATCACGGGAGGCGCGTGTAAGTGACGAAATATGTGTTCGTCACCGGCGGCGTCGTTTCGTCTCTCGGGAAGGGCATCACCGCCGCGTCACTCGGCAGGCTGCTGAAGGCGCGCGGCCTCAAGGTGCAGGTTCAGAAGTTCGACCCGTACATCAACGTCGATCCGGGGACGATGAGCCCGTTCCAGCACGGCGAGGTGTTCGTGACGGAGGACGGCGCCGAGACCGATCTCGACATCGGCCACTACGAACGCTTCGTCGACGAGAACCTTTCGCGCGCCGCGAATCACACCGCCGGCGCCGTCTGGGACCGCGTCCTGCGCAAGGAGCGCAAGGGCGAGTACCTCGGCTCGACCGTGCAGGTGATCCCGCACATCACGAACGAGATCAAGGCGCGAATCCGGTCGGTCGCCGAGGCGACGGACACGGACGTCGTGATCACGGAGATCGGGGGCACGGTCGGCGACATCGAGTCGCAGCCGTTCCTCGAGGCGATCCGCCAGTTCCGGCGGGAGGTCGGGTCCGAGAACGTCGCCTACCTCCACGTCACGCTCGTGCCCTTCATCGACACCGCGGGCGAGCTGAAGACCAAGCCGACGCAGCACTCGGTGAACGAGCTGCGCCGCATCGGTATCCATCCGGACATCCTGGTGTGCCGCTCAACCGAGCCGCTCCAGCGCGACATCCGGGACAAGATCGCGCTCTTCGCCGACGTTGACGTGGACGCGGTCATCTCGAACGCGGACGTCTCGGACGTCTACCTCGTTCCCCTCGATCTGCACGAGCAGGGGCTCGACGAGCTCGTCTGCCGCAAGCTCCACATCGACGCGCCGGCGCCGGAGCTCAACGACTGGATCGAGCTGAACGAGCGGATCAAGGAACGGCGAGAGTCGATCGAGATCGCGCTCGTCGGCAAGTACGTGAAGCTGCACGACGCGTATCTCTCGGTGCACGAGGCGCTCAAGCACGCGGGCATCGCGAGTGGCTGCCGTGTGCACGTGCGCTGGGTCGATGCGGAGAACATGACGCTGGAGGAGGCGCGCGCCGAGCTCGCCGGTGTCGACGGCGTGCTCGTGCCAGGCGGCTTCGGGTCGCGCGGGTGGGAGGGGAAGATCCTCGCCTGCCGCGTCGCGCGCGAGGACGAGATCCCGTATCTCGGCATCTGTCTCGGCATGCATGTCGCCGTCTCGGAGTTCGCGCGACACGTGTGCGGTCTCGACGGCGCCAACTCGACGGAGATGGATCCCGAGACGCCCTATCCGGTGATCGACCTGCTGCCCGAGCAGAAGGAGGTCGAGGATCTCGGCGGCACGATGCGCCTCGGTGCGCAGGCGGTCGAGCTCGCGGAGGGAACGCACACGCGTGAGGTCTACGGCGGCGAACCGCTGATCTCGGAGCGCCACCGGCATCGGTACGAGGTCAACAACGCCTACCGCCAGCAACTCGTCGATGGCGGGCTCGTGGTGAGCGGGACGTTCCAAGAGGGCCGCCTCGTCGAGATCGTCGAGCTGCCCGACCACCCGTGGTTCGTCGCGTCGCAGTTCCACCCGGAGTTCAAGTCCCGCCCGACGCGGCCGGCGCCGCTCTTCCGCGAGTTCGTCGCGGCGGCGTTGCAGCGGTCGCGCTCGCGCTCCGGCGTGCACGCGGCTCGCTAGTCTCCTCCTCCGGTGCCGCCGGAGGTCTTGGATCTGTTCTGCGAGCTGGCGGCGATCCAGAGCCCGCCGGGCGACGAACGTGCGGTCGCCGACGTCGTCTCGCGGTACCTCCGCGACTGTGGCCTGACGGTCGACGAGGACGATGCCGGGCCGCGGGTCGGCTCGAACATGGGGAACCTGTATACGCGGATCGAGCCGACCGTCGAAGGCGAGCCGCTCTTCTTCTGCGCGCACCTCGACACGGTGCCTCCGACCGCGGCGATCGATCCGGTCGTCGAGGACGGCATCGTGCGGAACGCGGCCGGGACGATCCTCGGCGCAGACAACAAGTCGGCGGTCGCGGCGATGCTCGAAGGCACGAGGCGCGTCCTCGTGGAGGGCCGTCCGCACGCAGGGATCGAGCTGCTGTTCACGCCGAAGGAAGAAGTCGGGCTGAACGGGGCGTATGCGTTCGATCACACGCGGCTGCGAGCACGCACAGGCTACGTCTACGACCAGGCTGCGCCGATCGGCACGGTCATCCTCGGCGCGCCGTTCTCGCAGGCCATCCAGGTGACGTTCCACGGACGCGCTGCGCACTCCGGGATGCATCCGGAGGACGGCCGATCGGCGATCGCCGCCGCATCGCGTGCGATCTCGGAGTTCCGGCTCGGGCGCGTCGACGAGCTGTCGACGGCCAACGTGGGAACGATCACGGGCGGCACGGCCGGGAACATCGTCCCGGAGTGGTGCATGTTCGAGGCGGAGGCGCGCTCGCACGACGAGGGGCGGCTCGCCGATCTGATCCAGGAGATGCAGGACGCGATCACGTTCGCCGCCGGCGTCGCCGAGTGCGATGTCGAGACGACGTCGCGCAAGAGCTACCGCGGCTACCGGTTTGCGAAGTCGGACCGCGCGGTCGTGCTGGGAGCGGAGGCTCTTCGGCGCTGCGGCTACGACGCGACCTACGAGCTGTCGGGCGGGGCCGCGGACGCGAATGTCTTCAACGAGCGGGGCCTCGAGTGCGTGAATCTCGCGAACGGGATGACGGATATCCACACGCCGAACGAGCACATCGCCGTCGCCGATCTCGAGGCGATGGTGGACGTCACACTCGCGCTCGTCGACGCGGCGTCAGCCGGGATGCTCGAGTAGCACGATCGGGATGCGGCGCGTAGTTCGGCGCTGATAGTCGAGATAGCCCGGCGCCCGCGCGGTCACCTGCGTCCAGAGGCGCTCGCGCTCGTCGTGCTTTGCCTCACGCGCAACGACGGCGTGGCTCCTCCGGCCGAGCTGGACAGTTGCCCGCGGGTCCTGCTTGAGGTTGAGCCACCACGACGGTGAACGGGCGAGCCCACCGTACGAGGCGATCACGACGAAGCTGCCGCCGTCGCGCAACGAGCACAGGGGCACTGTCCGCGCGCGCCCCGACCTTCGTCCGGTCGTCGTGAGCAACACGATGTCGAGTCCCCAGATGCGCGAGCCGATACGGCCGCCGCTCGCGGAGTAGAGGACGCGGTGCAGCGCGCCGAGATAGCGGGTCGCGAGCCGCACGAACACCGAACGCATCAGGCGCCTACGCGCTCGCGGCCGCGGTGCGAGTCCTGGCGTAGATCACGACGCTCACAACGAGAACCCAGATGCTGAGCGCGAGGAGCGCGATGCCGAACGCCGGGGTGAAGGAGATGATTCCGATCACGATTGCGACCCAGCCGAGCCACTTGGGAAGTCGCGCTCCGCGCAAGATCGCGAAAGCACTCGCCAATGCGAAGAGGCCGACCCCGATCACCATCGTGAAGAACACGTCTTCGTCGAGCAGATTGAGCGTCTGTGCGCTCGCCGGGGCGAGGCGGCTCGGCGCATCAGCGAGAGCGTAGGCAAAGCCGCTGGAGACGGTCAGCCCGACGGCGAGGAGGCCGGCCGCGACCAGGACGAGCGAGGCCAGCCCTTCCGCCGATCGTGTGCTCCTGAGGTACCCCCGCAGCGACGTGGCGAAGAACATGAAGAACGCCAACGCGAACACGCCGAGGATGATCGAAACGCGTTCGGTCGAGCGGTGTGCCTCGTAGAACGCGATCACCCGCGCGCCGGTCGCGTGCGAGCTGGGCGAACTCGGCGTGATCACGATCGTCACAGCGCTCAGCGCCGCGAAGACGACCCCTGTCAGCGGCGCCGAACGTGTCAGACGATGCGACATTTCTTCTCCTTCACCCACCGGTGCTCGTGGTGCGGGCCTGCGCTTACCCGGAACCTACAAGGACGGTATGCCGAAAGCCACGTCAGGCCGCCGCTGGCGTCGTGGTCAATAGAAGACGTCCGTGCGGATCCGGCTGCGAAGCTCCTCTCCGGCCAGATAGCGGCGCAGGTTGTCCGCGAACAGCTCGACGATCCGCTCGTTCTCGTGGACGGACTGCGCAGCGGTGTGCGGGCTGAGGATGACGTTGTCCAGCTCCCACAGGGGGCTGTCGGCGGGTAGCGGCTCGGTGGCATACACGTCGAGTGCCGCACCGCGCAGCCTCCGGGAGCGGAGCGCATCGATCAGCGCTTCCTCGTCGACCACGGGACCACGGCCGATGTTCACGAGGATGCCGCCCGGCTTCACCAGCTCGATGCGGCGGCGGTCGAACAGGCCGCGCGTCTCGTCGGTCAGCGGGAGCGCGAGCACCACCGAGTCCGCGCGCGGCAAGAGCTCGTCGAGATCGCCTTCGTTGCGGCGCGTCGCGAGGACGTTCATCCCGAACGTCTCCGCGAGCCTGGCCACTTCGCGCCCGATCTCGCCGAAGCCGACGACGAGAACGGTGGTCCCGCGGACCTCGTCGACCGGGTAGTGCGCCCAGCGCCGCGCGCGCTTGTCGGCCTCGAGGCGAGGTAGGTCCTTGGTCAGCGCGAGGATCCCGAACATCGCCCACTCGCCGAGCGGCGTGATGTGGATGCCGACCGAGCTCGTCCAGATGATCCGCTCGACCTCTTCGCGGGCGAGCCCGGCGGCTGCCAGCTGCTGACCGGCACCGGCGAAGGTCGCCTGCACCCAGCGCAGCTGCGGTGCCGTGCGGACAAGCCAGGCGATCTGCGCAGGGTCCTCCCGCGGGTACCCCAGCACGATCTCGGCGCCTGCGACCAGCTCGGTGAATCGTGCCTCCTGCTCGGGAGTGCGCACGAACGACGGGTCGCCGATGTGGTCGGAGGCCCAGCGCGGCGCCGGAAGGAGGTCCGCCTCGTAGGCGACGTCGAGGCGCTCGTCGACCGCGCGGAGGCGGTCGACGAGCTCGGGCTCGAGCGGTGTGGCGATCACGACGCGGGGCATCCGTCAGGATCTTGCCGATGACGCTCTACGAGGGGCCGATCTTCCGCGTCGAGCGGCGCGGCGACCGCGACGTCGTGGTGCACGCGCCGGTGGCGGCCGTCGTGGCCGTCGACCGCGAAGACCGGCTGACGTTGGTGCGGCAGCATCGTGTTCCCGTCGGCACGAGCCTGCTCGAGCTGCCCGCCGGCTTCGTCGATGGGCACGAGTCGCCGCTCGAGGCCGCGCGCCGGGAGCTGGCCGAAGAAACCGGGTTGCACGGCGGCGAGTGGGTGGAGCTCGCGTCGTTCTTCACGTCGGCGGGCTTCACCGACGAGCGGGTTCACCTCTTCCTTGCGACCCGGCTCGAGGTGGGCGATGCGAGCCCGGAGGAGGACGAGGAGATCGAGATCGTTCGCGTCCCGCTGGCCGACGTCCCCGGGCTGATCCACGAGATCACCGATGCGAAAACGCTGATCGGGCTGCTGCTTCTCGTGCGCGACCGCCACCTGTAGGCTTGCCCGCGGCATGAGGATCGGCGTCGCCAAAGAGATCAAATCGGACGAGTACCGCGTCGCGTTGACGCCCGCCGGAGCGCTCGAGCTGCGCAACCGCGGGCACGACGTCGCGATCGAGCAGGGTGCCGGCATCGGCAGTTCGTTCTCGGATGCCGACTACGAGCGCGTCGGCGTACGGATCGTCTCGGTCGACGAGGTGTGGGAGGGCTCTGAGCTCGTCCTCAAGGTCAAGGAGCCGATCGAACCGGAATATCGCAGGCTTCGCGAAGGGCTGATCCTCTTCACGTATCTGCACATCGCCGCTGACGAGCCGCTCACGCGCGCGCTGATCGACTCCGGAATCGCGGCGGTCGCGTACGAGACCGTCGAGGTCGGACGGTCGCTCCCGCTGCTCGCGCCGATGTCGGAGGTGGCCGGCCGGCTTGCACCGCAGGCGGGCGCCTACTTCCTCGAGAAGCCGATGGGCGGCCGCGGGCTGCTCCTCGGCGGCGTGCCGGGTGTTGCTCCGGGCAAGGTCGTGATCGTCGGCGGCGGGGTCGTCGGCTACAACGCTGCCGTCATCGCGCTCGGGTTCGGCGCGCAAGTCACGATCCTCGAGCGTTCGATCGACCGCATGCGCCATCTCGAAGAGGTGCTCTCCGGGCGCGTCACGCTGCTGATGAGCTCGAGCCTCCAGGTCGCCGCGTCGATCGAGGACGCCGACCTCGTGATCGGCGCCGTGCTGATCCCGGGCGCCGTCGCACCGAAGCTCGTCACGCGCGAGATGATCTCGTCGATGAAGGAGGGCGCGGTCGTCGTCGACGTGGCGATCGACCAGGGCGGCTGCTTCGAGACGTCACATGCGACCACGCACGCCGACCCGGTGTACCTCGTGGACGGCGTCACGCACTACTGCGTCGCGAACATGCCCGGCGCTGTGCCGATCACGTCGACGAAGGCGCTGACGAACGCGACGCTGCCCTACGTCGAGGCAATCGCAGGCCACGGCCTCGGCGCCGCGGTCGACGCCGATCCTGCGCTCGCCAAGGGCGTCAACGCGATCGACGGCAAGTTGACGTACGAGGCTGTCGCCGAGGCGCACGGGATCGACTACACGCCGCTCCGCGACGTGCTCCCACTGGGCGCCGTCTAAGCCGCGCGCTTCTTGTTCGGGTTCGGGCTCACGCGCACCACGACCCATGTGACACCTGCCGCGAGCGCGATGATCGCGACGATGAACGCGAGGATCCCGAACAGTCCGAGCACGTTTGCCACGAAACTAGGATAGCGTCGAAGCGATGCCCAGAGCCTGCGTGATCGTCTTGGACGCTGTCGGCGCGGGCGAGCTGCCGGATGCTGCGGAGTTCGGGGACGAGGGCTCGAACACGCTCGCGAACGTGGCTCGCGCCGTCGGAGGCCTCGATCTCCCGACGCTGGAGGCGCTTGGCTTCGGGAACATCGAGCCGCTCGAGGGTTGCGCGCCGCAGCCCGGTGCCCCCGCGATCGCAGGCCGCCTCGTCGAGCGATCCAAGGGCAAGGACACGACGACGGGCCACTGGGAGCTGATGGGCGTCGTCACGCCGCAAGCGATGCCGACGTATCCGCTCGGCTTCCCCGACGACGTGATCGACCCGTTCATGAACCGCACCGGCCGCGGTGTGATCGGCAACAAGCCGGCGAGCGGGACCGAAATCATCCAGGAGCTCGGCGAGGAGCATCAACGAACCGGCAAGTGGATCGTCTACACGAGCGCCGACTCGGTCTTCCAGATCGCCGCACACGAGGAGACCGTGCCGCTCGAGGAGCTGTACAGCGCGTGCCGCACGGCCCGCGAGATCCTGACGGGAAAGCACGCAGTCGGCCGTGTGATCGCGCGGCCGTTCACGGGCGAGCCCGGGTCGTACGAGCGAACCACGAACCGGCACGACTTCTCGCTCGAGCCGAAGCGGCCGAACTACCTGAGCCTCGTCCGTGACTCGGGCTACAAGGTCTACGGCGTCGGGAAGATCGGCGACATCTTCGCGCACCAGGACGTCGACGAGGAGTTTCCGACGAAGTCGAACGTCGACGGCATTCAGCGCACCGAAGAGCTGCTGCGCACGATCGACGACGGCCTCGTCTTCACGAACCTCGTCGAGACCGATTCGCTCTGGGGCCACCGCAACGACCCGGTCAACTTCCACCGCTGCCTGCAGGACTTCGACCGGCGCTTGCCCGACCTGCTCGACGCGCTGCGGCCGAACGACCTGCTGATCCTCACGTCCGATCACGGTTGCGACCCGACCACGCCGTCGACCGATCACAGCCGCGAGCACGCCCTGCTGCTCGCCTACGTCGAGGGGCGGAACGCTGCGGGACGGATACACGAGGACGGCGAGTTCGCCGACGTCGGCGCGACGGTCAACGCCTGGCTCGGTGGCAAGAGCGCGCCGCGCGGTGTTCCCGGCACGCCCTTCGTCCAGCCGTGAGCCGGCTCGACGACCCGGCACTCGTCGCGTCCGAGTACGCGGACGAGTCGCGGCTTCGTCGCCGTGCAGCAGGCTATGCGGGCGCCGGCACGCGCGACGACGCACGCATCCCGCTCGTCGACGCCGTCGTCGCGGCAGCGCCGCGGATCGTTCTCGAGGTGGGCTGCGGTTGGGGCGAGCTCGCGGAGTGGATCGCGCAGGAAACCGGAGCAGAGGTCGTCGCGATCGACCTGTCGCCGCGGATGGTCGAGCTCGCCCTCCAGCGGGGGATCGACGCACGCGTCGCGGACGTGCAATCGCTGCCGTTCGCGGACCGCGAGTTCGACCTCGTCGTCGCCGCGTGGATGCTCTACCACGTGCCCGACCTCGAGCGTGGGCTCGCCGAGATCGCGCGCGTGCTCCGCCCCGGCGGGACGTTCGTCGCGGCAACGAACTCGCGACTCCACCTCCACGAGCTTCGCGAGCTCGTCGGCAGCGGCCCGTCGCCGCTGAAGTTCTCGCGGGAAGACGGCGAGGAGCATCTGCGTCCGCACTTCTCGACGATCGACCGGATCGACGTCGACGGTGTCCTCGAGCTGACGGATCGCGCGAGTGTCGAGGACTACGTGGGCGCGTCGATCTCGATGTCGCCGTTCATCGCCAACCTGCCGACGGAGATCGACCTCCCGTTCGTCGCCCGCCGCGGCAGCTCGGTGTTCGTCGCGAGGAAGCCATCATGACCATGGACAATCCCGTTGCCGTCCGGGAGCAGTACGCGACCGAGGAGAATCTGAAGGCGCGGCAACGGCTGTGGGCGAACCTCGAGGGCGAGAACGCGCGGCTCGTCCTCTTCCGGATCCTCTCCGAGCTGCAGCCGCGGAATGTGCTCGAGGTCGGTGGCGGGCAGGGCGAGCTCGCCGAGCGGATGCAGCGCGAACTCGGTGCGGCCGTGACGTTCGTCGACCAGTCGGAGCGGATGGTCGAGCTGGCGCGTGCCCGAGGGATGGCCGATGCGCAGGTCGGCGACGTCCAGGAGTTGCCGTTCGAGGACGGGCGTTTCGACACCGTCGTCGCCGCGTGGATGCTCTACCACGTCCAGGACCTCGACCGCGGCCTCGCCGAGATCGCCCGCGTACTCGAACCGGGCGGCTCGCTCGTCGCCGTCACGAACTCGGTCAGGCACCTCGAAGAGCTCCAAACGATCTTCGACACGCTGATGCGCGGCTACGAGGATCGGTTCAACAGCGAGAACGGAGAGGCGTCGCTTCGCCGGCATTTCTCGACGGTGGAGAGGACGGACGCGAACGTCATCGCGGTCGTGGACGAGCACGACGTGCTCGAGGGCTATCGCCGCTCTCTTCTCTACGAGACGCGTCCGCTTCCCGCCGATCTCGAACTGCCGTTTCGGGTCCACGGGCGAACCACCATCTTCGTGGCCACGAAATGATCCGGCCGGCCGAGCTCATCCAGCGCAAGCGCGACGGCGAGGAGCTGCCGGACGACGAGCTCGCAGAGCTGATCCTCGGCTACGCGCGCGGCGACGTTCCCGACTACCAGATGGCGGCGTTCTGCATGGCCGTCTTCTTCCGCGGCCTGACACCGCACGAGACCTACGTGCTCACCGACGCGATGATTCGAAGCGGCGAGACGATCGACATGAGCGGCGCGCTCGGCCGCAAGGTCGTCGACAAGCACTCCACCGGCGGCGTCGGGGACAAGACCTCGCTCGCCGTCGCGCCGATCGTCGCCGCATGCGGCGTGCCGATGGGGAAGATGAGCGGACGCGGCCTCGGGCACACCGGCGGCACGCTCGACAAGCTCGAGTCGATTCCCGGCTACCGGACCGAGCTGACACTCGACGAGTTCATCGCGCAGGTCCGCGACGTCGGCACGGCGATCGTCGGCCAGACCGGCGACCTCGTGCCCGCGGACAAGCTGCTGTACGGCCTCCGCGACGTCACCGCGACGGTCGACCAGCTGTCGCTGATCGCGGCGTCGATCATGTCGAAGAAGCTCGCCGCCGGCGCGCAGGCGATCGTCCTCGACGTCAAGGTCGGGAACGGCGCGTTCATGCGGACGATCGAGGACGCTCGCCGGCTCGCCGAGGCGATGATCTCCCTGGGGCACCAGGCAGGGCGGGAGGTCGTCTGTCTGCTCACCGACATGGACCAGCCGCTCGGGGCAGCAGTCGGGAACAGCCTCGAGGTGCTCGAGGCACTCGAGACCGTCCGCGGTCGCGGGCCGGCGGACTTCCACGAGCTCGTCCTCGACGCCTGCGGGAAGCTGCTCGCGCTGTCCGACCTCGAGGTCGACGAGGCCGAGGGACGGCGGCGCGCCGCGCAGGCGATCGCCGACGGCAGCGCCGAGACGACGTGGACCCGCTGGATCGAGGCGCAGGGCGGGACGAGCGACGAGGCTGCGCTGCCGCGCGCGCCGGTCGTGCGTGAGGTGACCGCTCCCAGCGCTGGCCACGTCCACGACCTCTCGGCGATCCGGATCGGCAACGCGGCCGTCCACCTCGGTGCGGGCCGCCGCACGAAGGAGGACGCCGTCGACCATGCAGTCGGAATCGTGTGCCACGCGAAGCGGGGCGCCGAGATCTCAGCCGGCAGCGTGCTCGCCGAGATCCACGCGAGGACCGAGGAGCAGGCGGACGTCGCCGCTCGCGAGGTTCTCGCGGCGTACGATCTCACGGACACGCCGCCGCACGAGCGCCACGTGCTGCTCGAAGTCGTCGACTGACACCACGCAGCTACGGTGCGTCGATGCCGGAGCTACCCGAGGTCGAGTCCGTCCGCCGGCGGCTCGCGCCCGTGCTCGAGGGGCGGGTGCTCGAGCAGGTTCGCATCGCCGATCCACGGCTGACCCGTCCGCTCGACCCGCTCGAAGTCGCACATGAGCTCGACGGCGAGCGCGTCGCGCTGGTCGATCGTCGCGGCAAGTATTTGATTGTTCGGTTCGAATCGGGTCGTGCGCTCCTGGTTCACCTCCGGATGACGGGGTCGTTTCTGGCTTCGACCGGCGGTTCGCCCCTGCCCGAGGACGCCCATCGTCGAGCCGTTGTCACGTTAGACGACGGATCGGCTGTTGCCTATCGAGACGTCAGGCGCTTCGGCACGTGGCTCCTGCTCGAGCCCGACGAGGTCGACGCGTACGTCGACGCGCGCGTGGGACGTGAGCCGCTCGCGACCGCCTACCGGGCGAAGCATCTGGCGGAGCGACTGGCGGGGCGGCGTGCGCCCGTGAAGGCGGCGATCCTCGACCAGCGCACCGTCGCGGGCGTGGGGAACATCTACGCCGACGAGGCGCTCTGGCGGGCGCGCATCCACCCGTTGACACCGGCGGAGGCGCTGGAGCCGGAAGAGGTGAAGGCGCTCTACAAGGGCATCCGCGAGTCACTGCGCGCCGGGATCCGCCGGCAGGGCTCGACGCTCCGCGACTACCGCCTCCCGGACGGAACCGAGGGAGGAGCCCAGGACGAGTTCAAGGTGTACGGCCGCGGCGGCGAGCCGTGCGACCGGTGCGGCACGCCGATCGACAAGATCCGCGTCGCCGGGCGGGGCACCTGGTATTGCCCGCGCTGCCAGGTACGCCGCGGCTAGCGGCGCCGAGAGCGCCCCTAGACTGACCTCATGGCCGCGCGTACCTACAAGACCGAGGCGATCGTGCTCCGCTCGATGCGCTTTTCGGAAGCGGACCGCATCCTCCACCTCTACACGGAAGACCGCGGACGAATCGGCGCGATCGCGAAGGGTGTCCGCAAGACGAAGTCGCGTTTCGGCGCAAGGCTCGAGCCGCTGTCGCACGTCGAGCTGATGCTCCATCAGGGAGCGGGCGAGCTGCAGACGATCACGGGCGTGGAGCTCCTCCGCTCGCACCACGCGGTGCGCGAGGACTCGTACCGGCTCAACGTCGGGCTGATCGGTGCCGAGGCGATGCTGCGGCTCTTCGGCGAGCCGGAGGCGAACGAGCGTGCGTTCGGAGCACTCGCGAAGTTCCTCGACCTGCTCGAAGAGATCACCCCGCGAAAGACGCAACCAGCCGCGGACCCGCTCGCTCTCAGCTTCCAGCTGAAGCTGCTTTGGCTCGCCGGCTACCTGCCGCACGTCACGAGTTGCGTCGAATGCGGCGCGGGCGCGTTGGTCGGCTTCTCGGCGCGCGCGGGTGGTGCGGTTTGCTCCGACCACGCGGCGGGCGCGTTGCGCCTGTCCGCTGAGGGGCTCGTCGGGATCGAGAGCCTGCTGTCGACGCCGCTCGCGAATGCAGACGAGGCGGCGCTCTCGGAACGCGCTGCTCGTGACGCCCTCGCCGTGATCACGTCTTCCTACGAAGAGCACGGCGGCTTCAGACTGAGAACGCTTTCCGCGTGAGCGACGTGGTCGACCGCGTCCTGGCGGCACTCAACGAACGCGACCTCGAGGCGTTCGTCGAGTGTTATTCGGCGGACGCCACGATCGGCGACGGCCGCGAGCAGATTCGCGCGACGGGCCACAGCGAGCTGCGAGCCCTCTACGGAGCCATGTTCGAGCGGTACCCGAACATCCGCGTCGAGCCGGGTTGGAGAACGACGGTCGGGGAGTTCGTCGTCCAGGAGGAAACCGTCACCGGCCGCGGAGGGCACGAGCGCCACGTCGCGATCTATCTGATCCTCGACGGCGTGATCGCACGCGAGCGGCTCGTCGCGTGAAGCGCGTCCTCTCGGACGGACTCGAGCTCGACGACGACAAGTCGCGAATCGACCGCGCGGAGGTGCATCGCTACCTCTGCAACGAGAGCTACTGGGCGAAGGGTCGCCCACGCGAGACGCAGGATCGTCTCGTGGACGAAGCGACGCGAGTCGTCGGCCTCTACGACGGCGAGCGCCAGATCGGCTTCTGCCGCGCAACGACCGACGGTGTCTCGTTCGTCTATCTCGCGGACGTGTACGTGCTCGAGGCCTACCGGGGCCGCGGGCTCGGCGAGGCGATGGTCCGCGAGATGGTGGAGGCCGGCGACCTGACGCGGCTCAAGTGGCTCCTGCACACGAGCGACATGCATCCGCTGTACCGCAAGCTCGGCTTCGACGTCCCGAACGCAAAGGTCATGGAGCGGTTGCCGCCGCAGTGAGCGCGCCGTAGAGTCGTGCTATGACTGAGACCTACACGAACGGCACGTGGACGGTGAAGGACGGCGAAGATGCCGCGTTCGTCGAGGAGTGGACGAACTTCGTCAACTGGGGCAGGACGCACGCCGGGTCAGGGACGTTCCGGCTCGTGCGGAACGTCGACGAGCCGGAGCGGTACATGAGCTTCGCCGACTGGGAGAGCTTCGACGCGCAGAAGGCGTGGAAGTCCGAGCCGGAGTTCAAGGAGCGGATCGGTCGCGTGCGAAGCCACTGCACGGAGTTCCAGCCTCTGGTCTACGAGCTGATCGCGCGCATCGACTCGTAGACGCGACCGGCGGTCGCCGGGCTGAGTCGGGCGAGAGGCACCGGGCCAGCCCGGGAATCTCGATTCGCGTTCCGCCCTTCAGGCGTAAAGGACGCTCGCCCATGCGACCCCTGGGCGGTCTAGCCGAGCGCGAAAATGATCGCGTACTGCCGCGTCGCGGTCACGTGTGCGACTCGGTCTGTCACGGACACGGTGAGCCGTGCGGGTACCGCGAACGCGACCATTCCGCCGCCACGGAGTGCGTCGTGGACGGTGACGCTGCCCTGTTTGGCGGTAGCTGTGGTCTTCAACACAAGCGGTGCTTGCCGGTTTCCCTTGTATCTGATGGTGAGTTTGACCAGCACGGTACGACCAGCGCGTGAGTTGCGAAGCGAGACCGCGAAGCCGAATGGTTGGGTTACAGCCACGGTGTTCAGGCGTCCTGAGACGAGCGGCTTTCCGCGGGTCAGTGGCTGCACGGAGCGAACCGAAAGGGCCGCGTCACTTCGCGCCGAGGCTGCCGGAATGAGCGCAAGTGCCGTCAGCGATATGGCGGCTACGGCGAGAGTCGCGCAGGAACGGCTGAGCGCGAACGAAAACGGTTGCATCGGAGAACCTCCTCTTGTGACCGTCGCGACTCGATCCTAGCCCCATCAGCGTGCGCCCGCTGTTATGCCTGTGCTCGGGGTCATTCCGGAACGCTGCTGGCAGCGCGACGACCTCTCGCCCGATCCGTTGAGTCTCCGTCCGACAAGGGCGGGCATGGAACCGCCGTACTCGTTCCATCGTTAGGCGTCGCCGCAGTGTGGACTCTAGGAAAGCGTGGTTGCAACTCGGTTCAAACCAGGCCTCTGGTTGTCGTGCCTGAACACCGAACCAGTCCGAGCATGGTGCGTCCGGCCCGGCATGATCGGACGGTGCTGTCGGACGGGAGCCTGGCGCGGTGGTGCGAGTCGTCGCTCGGAAGCCCGATCGTGGCGACGTTGTTCAAGCGTGGGAATCGCCCAGCCGGAAGCAGCCATCGTCGGGCTCGCGGCCGCGGTATGGCCTGCGCAAGGCTCTCCCGGCGGAGCCGCCACGGTCGCGCAAACGAACCAATTCATCGTCGCCTACCGAACCGCATTCGGTGACTGGTCGGGTCAAGACCGTGCCGCTGCCTGGGCCGCAGGGCTATGGGTGCGGCTGTTCAACGCAAAGAAAGACGCCAGCGACGGCGGAGGCCCGCAGCTCGATCGGCTCCGAGACGAACTCGACGAACGCTTTGACAGGGCGGGCCTTGCCGACTGAGACCACGCGCCACGGCACTGCCTTCGGACGCGATATCCGAACTGGGTTGCTACCGTTAGCACCGTGGCCAACGCGAGCGAAACGACAGCCAATAAGACCTTGCAATAGCTCCAAC
>DATINO010000101.1:0-51757 GCA_035474195.1 Gaiellaceae bacterium | reverse complement strand
CAGGACGTGTTCGTCGACGCCAAGATCCCGCGCTCCGACCGCGACGGCTGGCCGCTCGTCGTGCGTGGCGACGAGGTCGTGGCGGTCCCCGGAATCGTCGAGAAGGAGGGGGTGAGCGCTGCTCGTGTCGCAGACTGAGCTCGAGCGGGGAGTAGGGGAGGTACTGATCGAAGAGGCGGAGCTGCAGGAGCGCATCCGCGAGCTCGGCCGCGAGATCTCGTCCGACTACGCCGGGCGCGAGTTGCTCCTCGTCGGCGTGCTGAAGGGCGCCGTGTTCTTCATGGCCGACCTGATGCGGTCGGTGTCGGTCCCGTGCGAGATCGACTTCATGGCGATCTCGAGCTACGGCGCCGCGACCGACTCCTCCGGCGTCGTCCGGATCCTCAAGGACCTCGACATCAACATCGAGGGCCGCCACGTCCTCGTCGTCGAAGACATCATCGATTCGGGGCTGACGCTCTCCTATCTGCTCCGGAACCTCGAATCCCGCGAGCCCGCGAGCCTCGAGATCTGCGCCCTCCTGACGAAGCCCGACCGGCGGGAGATCGACGTGCCCGTCCGGTACGTCGGCTTCGAGATCCCGAACCGGTTCGTGATCGGCTACGGGCTGGATTTCGCCGAGCGATATCGAAACCTCCCTTACGTGGGGGTTCTACACCCGGATCTGATGCCGGAAGGGGCGTAACCTCTCGGAGAACAGGAGGGTTATGCCGATACCCGCTCGAACATCCACTCGGCTACCCTGAGCGAAGAGATATCAACGTGAATCGTTTCTTCCGCAGCGCGTTCTTCCCGCTCCTCGTGATCGTCCTGCTGGTCTGGCTCGCGAGTCAGACCCTGATCCCGAAGTCGTCGAACGCCCACAAGCTGACGACGTCCGAGGCGATCCAGCAGGTGAAGAACCACCAGGTCACCCAGGCGGTCTTCAACCCGGGCAAGCGGTCGATCTCGCTGAAGCTCCTGAACGGCGACAAGGCGACGGTCCACTACGCGTCCGACCAGGCGCAGCTGCAGTTCCAGAACGACCTCACGCAGAACGGCGTCGAGTGGGACTCGAAGGGGACGGGCGGGTTCTCGTGGACGGCGCTGATCGGATCGTTCCTGCCGTTCCTCCTGCTGATCGGGTTCTGGATCTTCCTGATGAACCAGGTGCAGGGCGGCGGCTCGAAGGTGATGAGCTTCGGCAAGTCGCGCGCGAAGCGTATGGCGCCGGACTCTCCGAAGATCGGCTTCAAGGACGTCGCCGGTGTCGACGAAGCGGTCGAAGAGCTTCAGGAGATCAAGGAGTTCCTCGAGAACCCGAAGAAGTTCCAGGCGCTCGGCGCGTCGATCCCGAAGGGCGTTCTGCTCTACGGGCCTCCCGGTACCGGTAAGACGCTGCTCGCGCGCGCGGTCGCGGGCGAGGCGGGCGTGCCGTTCTTCTCGATCTCCGGCTCCGATTTCGTCGAGATGTTCGTCGGCGTCGGCGCATCGCGCGTGCGCGACCTGTTCGAGCAGGCGAAGCAGGCGTCGCCGTGCATCGTCTTCATGGACGAGATCGACGCCGTCGGCCGGCACCGCGGTGCAGGTCTCGGCGGCGGCCACGACGAGCGCGAGCAGACGCTGAACCAGTTGCTCGTCGAGATGGACGGCTTCGAAATGAAGGACAACATCATCCTGATCGCCGCGACGAACCGCCCCGACATCCTCGATCCGGCGCTGCTCCGCCCGGGCCGTTTCGACCGGCAGATCGTCGTCGACCGTCCCGACCGCAACGGCCGCCGCAAGATCCTCGAGGTGCACTCGAAGGGCAAGCCGCTCGCGTCCGCGATCGACCTCGATTCGCTCGCCGCCGGCACGCCCGGCTTCACGGGCGCCGACCTGCGCAACCTCGTCAACGAGGCAGCGCTGCTCGCCGCGCGCCGAGGCAAGAAGGTGATCGAGCAGGAGGAGCTCGAGGAAGGGATCATGCGCGTGATCGCCGGACCGGAGAAGAAGGCGCGCCTGCTCTCCGAGAAGGAGCAGCGCATCACGGCGTACCACGAGATGGGCCACGCGCTCGTCGGCCACCTTCTGGAGAACACCGACCCGGTGCACAAGATCACGATCGTGTCTCGCGGCCAGGCGCTCGGCCTGACGATCTCGCTGCCGACCGAGGATCGCTACCTGACGACGCGCACAGCGCTGCTCGAGCAGATCGCGATGACGATGGGCGGCCGTGCCGCGGAGGAGATCGTCTTCAACGAGATCACGACCGGCGCCTCGAACGACATCGAGAAGGTGACGTCGACGGCGAAGGCGATGGTCATGCGCTTCGGCATGAGCGAGAAGCTCGGCCCGCGCGTGCTCGGCCGCAATCACGACATGCCGTTCCTCGGTCGCGAGATGGGCGCGGAGCCGGACTATTCGGAAGAGGTCGCCCGCGAGATCGACGACGAGATCCGGCGGATCATCGAGGAGGGCCACGACATCGCGAAGAAGGTGCTCATCGAGCACATCGACGACCTGCACCGGATCTCGCAGATCCTGATCGAGCGCGAGACGATCGACAAGGATCAATTCGAGCGTCTGGTGGCCGGCGAGAGCGAGGACGCCGTCTTCCCGCCCGAGCCCGAGGCACCCTCGGAGCCGGAGAAGGAACCGCAGCGCCGCCCGCAGGTCAAGCCGCGCCCGTTCCCGCTTCCCGGCGGCGCGGCCATGCAGCCGCCCGAGCCCGAAGCTTCCTAGCGACGCCCGGCGGGGCAGGCGGCGCCGATCGCGCCTACCGAAACTCGTGGATGCCTCGGCCGTCGTCGTGATCCCACCCGTAGGCGGCGATGAGGCCCCAGCAGTCGGGCTTGCTCCCGTCGGTGTCGGTGAAGGCGTACGCGTCTGCGAGCTGCCGAGCGCTGACGATCGTCCCGGCCCAGCGGTCGGCATCAGCAGCGGCAGCGAGCGCGGCTACACCTCTGGCCACATACGTCGGCGATTCGGAGATCCCGAACCCGGGGCGCTTCTGCACGGCGTCGCGCCAGTTCTCCTCGGTGACACCAAAGTTCTCCAGCATCTTCTCGGAACGCAACCAGCCGGGGGTGACACCGACGGCCGTCACGGGCAACCCGTCCAGTTCTACGTCGAGCCCCTTCACGATCCGCTCGACATTCGCCTTCACGAGGTCGTAGTAGAAACCGACGTTGCGCCGGAACTCCGCATTCGCATCCGAGGTGCCGTCCGTCATCTCGACGATCAAGCCCCGGGTTCTGTGATCGTCAGCGCTCCTCAGCATCAGCGGGATCGCCGCGCGACAGGTGATGAGGTGCGTGTGCACTCCCATCTGCAGCATCCGTAACCCGCCGGTCCAGTCGTGCTCCCAGACCGGCTTGTCCCACTCCATGTACCGGTCGCCTCCGAAAATGTCATTGACGAGGACGTCCAGCCGGCCCCGGTCACGCTCGATGCCTGCGACCAATTCGGCGACCGCTGCGGGATTCTCATGGTCCACGACGCGCGGAGAGCCTTCCCCGCCGGCGTCCGCGATCAGCTCGCCTGTCTCGTCGATCGTCTCGGCCCTGCCGATTTCCGAAGGCCCGCCACTCCGGCTGCTGCGGCCGGTCGCGTAGACGTAGAAGCCCGCGCGGGCAAGCTCGACCGCGATTGCCCGACCGGCACCGCGAGTCGCGCCTGCGACGAGCGCCACCCTCGCTGTCTCTGTCACATCCTCTTCGTTCCACCTCGGAACGAAATTGAATCGGCCGCCGGTGTTCCGAATCGACGCACCCGATGAACTAGCGCATTACGATCCCCCGTCGTGCGTGAGCTGCGCCCTGGTGTCTGGCACTGGCAGTCGCCGCACCCCGACTGGAACGAGGAGGAGTGGTGGCCACAGCTCGTCTCGTCCTACGCGATCGAGCTCGGCGACGACCTCGTCTTGTTCGACCCGCTCTCGGTTCCGGACGAGCTGCGTGAGACCGCGGCCGCCGTGGTGCTGACCGCGCCCTACCACGAGCGCGACGCGCGCGCGCTCGGCCTTCCGGTGCACACACCGCCGGCGGATACCTGGGAGGACTGGGTCGCGAAGTACGGCGTCGATCCCGACCGGGTGCGCGGCATGGAAAGTGAAGACCTGGCCTGGTTGCGCGCCGGGGAAGGGGAAGGAGAGTTCCACGGCCCCGGCGCGTGGCCCTTCGGCATCAGGGCCTACGCAGGCCGCGAGGACAACGATCTCATCCTCTGGTTGCCGTCGATCAATGCGATCGTCACCGGAGACTCCATCTCCGATTTCAGCGAGGGGCTCGACATTCAGCTCGGAGGTCGCAAGCACGTGACCCGCGACGATGTGGTGGAGCGGCTCCGCCCGCTCCTGGATCTGCCGATCGAGCTCGTGTTGCCCGCGCACGGCGAACCGACCGACCGCGCAGCACTCGAGCGCGTTCTTTCCTGAACACCGTCAGCGGAGCGGTCGCAGCTCGAACGGCACGACCGTCGGGACGAGCCGCTCCGGATAGCCGTCCGCCGCGAACGCAGGGATGAGCCCACGCAGCTCGGGCACATCGAGCGGCCACGGATCGAGCTCGACAATGCCTTGCCCGTCCAGGTGGAACGAGGTCCCGCGCGCCTCGCCGCTCGCGGGTTCTTCGAACGGGAAGGCGAATGCGATCCGGTCGCACACGTTCGTCACCGCATCCGCCACTTCCGCGGCTTCCCGAGTCGCGCCGGCAGTGGAGACGAGCGTCGGTATGAGCTCGTCGAGCTCGGCCAGCGCGGCCGTCTCGAGGTCGTCCTCAGGCGGTGAGAGCAGCCGCCGGACGTGCAGCGCCGTGACGAGATCGACGACGGGATCTTCGCCGCGACGGTGGAAGCCGGCGCGCTGGATCTCCACCCAGCGAGCGTTGTCGACCACGCCGATCTCGGCGTCGTCGTGCTCGCCGTAGCCGCGGTCGTGGTCCGCCACGCCGCGCACGAACGAGTCGAACGGGAGTGGGGGACGTTCGCGCCAGTGCAGGGCGATCGTCGCGGCGAACCGCGCGTGGTCCGCCTGCGTGAAGATCAGCGGGCGGCGCTTCGAACGGAACATTCAGCCCGAGAGCTGAGCGACCGCGCGCTGGAGAACGCGCACGCCGCCCAGGTCGAGCGAGTAGTAGATCTGCGTGCCGTCGCGGCGCGTCTTCACCAGCCCCGCCTCGCGCAGCACCTTCAGGTGCTGACTGACGGCGGGCTGGCTGATCCTGAAGATCTCGGCGAAGTCGCAGGCACACGTCCCGCCTTCCGCCGCCAGGCGGAGCGCGATGCCGAGCCGCACCGGATGGCCGAGCGCCTTGAGCTTCGGGGACGCATCCACGCTCCGAGTATATCATGATTCGCTAATATATGGGAATGCTTATGGATCTGATCGCACGGGCGCGAGGGGACGAGAAGCACGACGCCAGCTCGTACTCGACGCTCGAGGTGATCGACGTCCTCTATGACGTGATGCGCTTCGACTCGGCGGACCCGGGGTGGGAGGGGCGCGACCGCTTCATTCTCTCCAAGGGCCATGGGCCGCTCGCGTTCTACGCGGTGCTCGTGAAGCACGGCTTCTTCGCGCCGGACGAGCTCGAGCGCTTCCTGACGTGGGACGGCATCCTCGGCTCGCATCCGGACCGCAACCGTGTCCCCGGCGTCGAGGCCTCGACCGGGTCGCTCGGCCACGGCCTGCCGATGGCGGTCGGCGTCGCGTATGCGCTTCGCGCCCGCGGCGCCGACGAGCAGCGCGTGTTCGTGTTGACGGGCGACGCCGAGCTCAACGAGGGCTCGAACTGGGAAGCGATCCTCCACGCCGGCTCCGTCCGGCTGCCGAACCTGACACTGGTCGTGGTCGACAACAGGTCGAGCACGGTGGAGATGGGCGACATCGCCGCGAAGCTCGCGGCGTTCGGATGGGATGCGGTGAAGGTCGACGGGCGCGACCGCGATGCCTTGCGCGCAGCCTACGAGCGGCGGGCCGACGGGCCGACCGCCGTCGTGGCGGTGGTCGTGTGACGACGATGCGCGAGCAGGCGATGGCGACCGCCGTCGATCTCTTCCAGCGCGACGAGCACGTCGCGATCGTGATGGCGGACATCAGCCTCGACTACCTGCAGCCCGCAGTCGACCACGACCCGCGTCGGGCCGTCAACGCCGGGATCATGGAGCAGAGCGCCCTGGGGATCGCCGCGGGTTTCGCGCTCGAAGGCTTCCATCCCATCGTGCACACGCTTGCGCCCTTCCTGACGGAACGGCCGCTGGAGCAGATCAAGCTCGACTTCGGGTACCAGGGGCTCGGCGGCACGTTCATCTCTGCCGGCGCCGCGTACGACTACGGCGAGTCGGGTGGTACCCACCACGCCGCCGGCGACATCCAGGCGCTCGGCAGCATCCCCGGGCTCGAAGTGCTCGTGCCCGGGTCCGCCGCCGAGACCGATGCGCTGCTCCGCGCGAGCTACGCGAACGGCAGGCCGACGTACCTCCGCACGAGCGTCGTCGAGAACCGTGAGCCGGTCGAGCTCGATCCCGGCGGCCTGACCGTGGTGCGGCGCGGCACCGACCTGACGGTGGTCGCCGCGGGACCGTTTCTCTCGCGCACGCTCGACGCGCTCGACGGCGTCGACGCGACCGTCCTCTATGCGACCACACTCGTGCCGCTGGACGCGGACACGCTCGCGCGTGAGGCCTCCGCTGCCACCAAGGTCGTGCTCGTCGAGCCGGCCTACGAAGGTACGTCCGCCGCGCAGATCGCCGCCGCGCTTTCACACCGGCCGACGCAGCTGCTCTCGATCGGTGTCCGGCGGCAGTTCATCGACCACTACGGGACGACCGCGCAGCACGACGCCGCGCTCGGGCTCGACGTGCGCGGGATCCGCGAGCGCATACTGAGCTTCCGAAGAGGTCTCTGACGCTGAGGGTGTCAGACACCCCCCGCTAGCCCGGCTTGCCAGCTCGCCCAGAGACGGGCGTAGCGGTCGCCCTGGGCCACCAGCTCGTCGTGCGATGCGATCTCGACGAGGCGGCCGTGCTCCATCACCGCCACCCGGTCTGCGCGCTCGGCCGTCGAGAGCCGGTGCGCGATCGTGATCGCCGTGCGTCCGAGTGCGAGCACGGAGAGCGCGTGCTCGACCGCCGCTTCCGTGCGCGGGTCGAGCGACGACGTCGCCTCGTCGAGCACGATCACCGCCGGGTCGACCAGCGCGACGCGCGCGATCGACACGAGCTGGCGCTCGCCGGCCGAGAGGCGCACTCCGCGCGAGCGGACGTCGGTCGCGATCCCGTCGGGGAGCGCCTCGACGCGTGCCAGGGCGCCGATCGACCGGAGCGCCTCGCGCACCTCGTCGTCGGTGGCGTCCGGACGACCGAGTCTCACGTTGTCCGTGATCGACCCCGAGAACAGGTGGCCCTCCTGCGGGACGAACACGATGCGCGAGCGAAGCGCGTCGAGCGTCGCGTCGCGCACGTCGGTGCCGCCGAGCGAGACGGAGCCCTGCTGCGGGTCGTACGCGCGCACGAGCAGCTTCGCGAGCGTCGACTTCCCGGCGCCGGTCGCGCCGACGAGCGCAAGATGCTCGCCGGCTGCGACCGTCAGCGAGACGTCGATGACCGCCGGCGCGCTGTCGCCGTAGGCGAACGTGACGGCCTCCGCGCGCAGTTCCCCGCTCGCGGGCAGCGCGTCCGAGCCGCCGAAGACGGTGGGTGGCTCGGCGAGGAGCGACGAGATCTTCGCGAGCGCTGCGCGACCCGACTGGAACTCGCTGTACCAGTCGCCGAGCCGCGCCACGGGATCGAAGAGCGAGATGAGGTACAGCGCAAACGCGACGACCGTCCCGACGGTCACGCGTCCGTGCCGTTCGAGGTAGCCGCCGACGACGAGCACCGCCGCGAGTGCGAGCGCCTGCGCGAAGGCGATCATCGGGAAGAAGCCGATGTTGACGAGCGAGATCCGCCGCCACGCGGAAACCTGCTCGCGCGAGCGCGCGCGGTAGGCCGCGTAGTGCTCCTGCTCCTGTGCGAACGACTGCACGACGCGGACGCCGGTGAGCCCTTCCTGCAGCGACGTCATCGTGTCGGCGACACGGTCGCGCAGGGCAAGGAACGCCGGCCGGGAGCGCTTGCCGTACCGAAGCGACGACCACGCGAGCAGCGGCAGAGAGATCAGCATCACGAGCGAGAGGAGCGGCGACAGCGTGATCAGGATCACGACCGATACCGCGAAGAGCAGCACCGAGCCGACCACCTCCACGAGCACGGTGCGCGTGAAGGTCGTCAGTGTCTGCACGTCGGCGGTGAGCCGCGAGACGAGCACGCCGGCGCGCGTCTCCTCGAAGAACGGCAGCGACAGCTCCTGGAGCTTGTCGTACGCCGCGGTGCGGAGGTCGCCGAGGAAGCGTTCGCCGGCGCGTGCACTGCAGAGCACGATCGCGCGCTCGGCGAAGGGGCGCACGATCACGAGGCAGAGGTACACGAGCGCGATCATGTCGACCGTGTGGATGTGCCCTCCCTGGATGCCGCGGTCGATCGCGATCTTCACGAGCAGCGGCGCTGCGAGCGAGATGCCGGTCGCGACGATCATCGCGACGCCGGCCCAGACGACGAGCCGCAGGTGCGGCCTGATGATCGGCGCGATCACGCCGCCTCCGCTTCCGCGAGCGCGAGCAGGTCCCGGTAGCGCGGTGAGCAGGCGACCAGCTCGGCGTGCGTCCCTTCCTCGGCGATTCGTCCGCCGTCGACGACTGCCACCCGGTCGGCGAGCGCGATCGTCGCCGGGCGATGTGCGATCACAAGCGTCGTGCGCCCGGCCATCACCTCCGAGAGGGCGGCGCGGATCTCGTGCTCCTTCGTCGCGTCCACGGCGGACGTCGCGTCGTCGAGGATGAGCACCTGCGGGTCGGCGAGGATCGCCCGTGCGATTGCGATTCGCTGTCGCTGGCCCCCCGACAGCGAGAAGCCGCGCTCGCCGAGCACGGTCTCGTACCCCTGCGGCAGGCGCTCGACGAACTCGGCGGCGCCGGCGAGGCGCGCGGCACGGCGGATGTCTTTCTCTTCGGCGTCCGGGATCGCGAAGCCGACGTTGCCGCTGACGGTGTCCCCGAAGAGGAATGTCTCCTCGAACACGAGCCCGACGCCGCGGCGGAGCTCCTCGAGGCGAAGCTCGCGGACGTCGACGCCGCCGATCGTCACACGGCCGTCGTCTGGGTCGTAGAACCGGGCGAGGAGCGCGGCGACCGTCGACTTGCCGGAGCCGGTCGCGCCGACGAGCGCGAGCGACTCGCCTTCCGGGATCGTGATCGACAGCCCGTCGAGGATCGGCCGTTCGTCGGCATAAGCGAAGCGGACGTCTTCGAATCGAACCTCGCTCCGCTGCGGGAATGGCCGCGGTGAGGACGCCTCGACGACGGCGGGTGTGGCTTCGAGCACGTCGACGATTCGCCGGCCCGCTGCCGCGCCGCGTTGCACGGTGCTGACGCGCTGCCCGATCGTCCTGAGCGGGAAGACGATCAGCACGAGGTAGACGTTGAAGAGCGCGAACGTGCCAATCGTGATGTCCCCGGCGATGACGCGGTGGGCGCCGTACCAGAGCACGACGAGGACGCCGATCAGCGGTAGCGCCTCGAGCGCCGGCAGGAAGACGGCGTCGACATCGGCGACGCCGAGCGAGGTCGCAACCACGCGGTCGGAGCGAGCACGGAAGCGTGCCGAGAGCGCGTCGCCGGCGCCGAGCCCTTTCACGACGCGGATCCCGGCGATCGTCTCCTCTGCCAGCGCGGTCAGGTCGCCGAGCTCTTCCTGGTTCACCTTCGTCCGCTCGGCGTACCGGCGTGAGTAGCGCGCGAAGCCGACGCTCAAGAGGGGGAGCGGAAGAAGCACGGCGAGCGCGAGGCGCCAGTCGACGACGAACAGCACGATCGAGACGCCGAAGATCGTGAGGACGTACCCGACGGTGTGGCCGATCGCGTCGAAGACGCGGGCGACGAGCTCGGCGTCGTTCGACGCGCGGGAGATCAGCTCGCCGGCACCGACGCGATCGTGGTAGTGCGCGTCGAGCTCGAGCGCGCGGCGGAAGATCCCGTCTCGAACGCCGGCGTCGGCGAGCGCGCGGTTCCGAAAGGCGAAGTAATGGCGGGTGCCGCCCGCGACCGCTTCGACGAGTCCCAGGGCCGCGATTCCGCCGCACGCCCACCAGAGCGCGGCGCGGTGGTGATGGACGATGCCGGCGTCGACTGCGTGGCGGACGAGGAGCGGCGAGACGAGCGCGGCGCCCTGCCAGGAGAGCCCGGCGGCGATCGCCCCGAGGATCGTCCAGCGAAGACGGCGCGCGACAGACCAGAGATAACGCCCGCCTGCGTCCATGAGGCGAAAATAGCGACGCGATGTCGGTTGCGCCGATCGAAAGCCGGTTTCCGGCCCCAGCCGTGATGGGGGTGATCAACGTCACGCCCGACTCGTTCTCCGACGGCGGCCTGCACTTCAACGTCGAGCCCGCGGTCACGACTGTCTGGGGAATGCTCGACGCGGGCGCGGCGATCGTCGACGTCGGCGGGGAATCGACCCGGCCGGGCTCGTCCGGCGTCACCGCCGAGCAGGAGCTCGCGCGGGTGGAGCCGGTGCTCGCCGACCTCGCCGGGGCTCCGGTGTCGATCGACACCTCCAAGGCTGCGGTCGCGCGGCGCGCGCTCGAGCTCGGAGTCGAGCTCGTGAACGACGTCACAGCCCTGCGGGCGGATCAGGAGCTCGCAGGTGTGATTGCCGACGCGGGCTGCTATCTCTGCCTCATGCACATGCAGGGCGAGCCGCGGACGATGCAGGAGAATCCGGTCTATGACGACGTCGTCTCGGACGTGAAGCGGTTCCTGGAGGAGCGGCTCGCGTTCGCGGTCGCCGCCGGGATCGACGAGAGGAACGTCTGCCTCGATCCCGGGATCGGGTTCGGAAAGACGCCTGCGCACAACTTCGAGCTCGTCCGCCGGCTCGACGAGCTCTGTGCGATCGGCCGGCCGGTGCTGATCGGCCTGTCGCGGAAGAGCAGCTTCGCGAAGCTCGTCGGCCGCGATCGGGTCGGGTCACTCGCCGTTTCCGTCGGCGCTGCCGTTGCGGCCTATGAGCGCGGGGCGACGATCCTGCGCGTGCACGACGTGCGCGAGCACGTCGAGGCGCTGGCCGCGGCGAAGGCGGTCCGCGGATGAAGCTCGAGCTGAACGGGTTGCACGTGTTCGGCTACCACGGCGTCGAGGAGGAGGAGAAGCGTCTCGGGCAGCTATTCCTGTTCGACGTCGAGCTCGAGGTCGGGGAGCGCGGGGCCGACGACCGGCTGGAAGGCGCGATCGACTACACGCAGGTGGCGATGGCCGTACGCGAGCTGTCGAACGCACGACGCTTCGACCTGCTCGAGGCGCTCGCGACCGCGGTCGCCGATCTCGTGTACGAGCAGTTCGCGCCCGAGCGCGTGACGGTGCGCGTGCGGAAGCCGCAGGTGAAGCCGGCCGGCATGGCGGTCGAGTTCAGCGCCGTCACCGTCGAACGCCCATGACACTTGCGTACGTCGGTCTCGGGTCGAACCTCGGCGATCGCGAGGCCACGATCCGGCGCGCCGCCGAGCTGATCGGAGCGGCTCGCCTGTCGCCGCTCTTCGAGACCGAGCCGTGGGGCTTCCGCGACCAGCCGCCCTTTCTGAACGCGGCCGCGGAGGTGGAGACGCCGCTCACGGCGCGCGCGTTCCTGACCCATCTGCTCGACGTCGAGCGGCGGCTTGGGCGTGAGCGGGTCGGCCCGCGCTGGGGGCCGCGAACGATCGATCTCGACCTGCTGCTGTGGGGGGACGAGCAAATTTCGGAGCCGGCGCTCGAGGTGCCGCACCCGCTGATGCTCGAGCGCCGCTTCGTCCTCGAGCCGCTGGCGGCGCTCGCTCCCGACCGGGAAATCCCCGGAAACGGCACAGTCTCGGACGCGCTCGCGGGGCTACAATCAGGCGCGTGAGCAACCTCGACGAGCTCGACGAATTCGAGGCCGAGGCCGAGCTCCGTCTCAAGAAGGAGTACGGCGCTGTCTTCGGGCTGTTCCGCTACTGCGTGCTCACGCAGGACGCGACGTACCTGTGCAACAAGCTTGACATGCAGTACGTCCCGCAGCCGAACTACCCGTTCTTCCATTTGAAGATGGAGGACGTGTGGGTGTGGGACAAGAACCGCCCGACACGGATGATCCCGCGCGCCGAGGTGTACACCTCGAGCGACGTGACGATTGAGGAGCTCCGCGGCGAGGGCGACGAGCCGGTGCTCACCGCGGAGGCGCTCGCGAAGCGCATCGGTGAGGGCCGGTCAGAGATCGAAGATCTCTAGATCCTGACGTCACTCATGCTCCTCGCGATCGACGTAGGCAATACGCAAACTGTCTTCGGGCTCTTCGACGGAGAGAGCCTCAGCGAGCAGTTCCGCGTCGCCACGAACCGCTCGCACACGAGCGACGAGCTCGCCGTCATGCTCCGCGCGTTCATCGACGTCGAGGCACTCGACGGCATCGTGCTGTGCGCCTCGGTCCCGACGCTCGTGCGAGAGTACGAGCTGTTCGCCGAGCGCTGGGCGGGAACGGAGCTGCTCGTGCTGGGGCCGGGAGTGTCGACGGGCGTGACGATCCGCTACGACGATCCGCGCGAGGTCGGGCCGGATCGGATCGCGAACGCCGTCGCCGTGCGCGAGCGTCACGGCGCGCCGGCGGTCGTCGTCGACTTCGGCACGTCGACGAACTTCGACGTGGTCAACGCGGCCGGCGAGTTCGCGGGCGGCGTGCTCGCGCCGGGGATCGAGATCTCGATGGACGCGCTGTTCGCACGCGCGGCGCGGCTGCCGAAGGTGCCGTTCACGGCACCCGAGCGCGTGATCAGCCAGACCACGACAGCCGCGCTGCAGTCGGGGCTCGTGTACGGGTTCGCCGGTCAGGTCGATGCGATCGTCTCGCGCATCGTCGCCGAGCTCGGCGCCGGGGGCGCGCCGGTCGTCGCGACCGGCGGCCTCGCCGATCTGATCGCACCGCATTCCTCGACGATCACCTCCGTCGATCCCGAGCTGACCCTGCAGGGGTTGCGCATCGTCTGGGAGCGGAACCAGACGTAAGGGCGCTGGCGCAGACCACCCAACGGGTGTCTGACACCAAGAGTGTCAGACACCTCTTCGAAGTGCGCTCCGGCGTCGTTTCGCAACACTCGCCCATGCGAGGGTGTCTGACACTCAAGGTGTCTGACACCTCTTCGGACTGTGGTTCGCTCGCACGTGCGTGTTTGGTTACATCCCGCTCGTGGTGACGATCCGGTCTGCGCGGATCGAGGACGCGCCCGAGTTGGCGCGCATCCACCACGAGTCGTCGGAGGCGCATACGCGGAGCTCACTCCTCCTGATCCGGCTCGCCTGGCTCGGCGCGAGGCGGCTTGGCGCGAGGTCTTCGCGATGTCTGAGCGCTCGCCGTTTCGTGCTCTACGTCCATCCAGACTGGTGGGGAACCGAGGCCGGGCAACGTCTCCTCGATCGCGCGCACGAGGAGCTCGCGCGGGAGTACGAGCAGGCGGTGCTGACGGTGCTCGCCGCGAACGCGCGAGCGCGGCGGTTCTACGAGCGGAATGGATGGCGGCTCGATCGGGTCAAGATTGAGCCGCACTTCGGCGGACGCCAAACGGAAGTGGCGCTCTACCGAAAGCGGTTCGGACCAACCGCATAGGCACTTCGGCTCACGCGAAGTGCTGCCAATGGCCTTCGGAGATGACGTCGACGCTCCCGTCGACGACGCGGATCGCGGTGTCGTCGTCGATCGCATACGCAGGGTTCGACAAACCGGCGGCCCACTGCTCGGCGGCGGCCATCGTGTTCTCCGGCAGGTCCGGATGGTCGACGTGCGGGAAGATCGAGAAGTCGACGATCCCGAGAGCCTTGTCGCCACCGCCGGGCGGGTTCCACACCTTGAAGTCCTCACCGATCCGCGGCGTCATCACCATGCTCCCGGCGCTCAACCCGACCCAGACCGCGCTCAGCGACGGCAAGAGATCCACAAGGCCCGACGCAAGCATGTGGTGCGCCAGGTACAGCGAGTCGCCGCCGTTCGCGAGCAGGACGTCGGCCTCTTCGACCACCGGCGCCCACACCTCGCGGTCGAGCGTCGGGAGCGCGGCCAGCTCGAGCACGCCGAGCGACTTCCACCCCAGCTCGATCATCGGCGTCGTGGCGCGGCCGGTGATGAACCGGTAGGCGCCGTGGATCCCGCGCGGCGCGTGCCCGTACGACGCGGTGGGGATGCACAGAGCGTCGCACTCTGCGATCGGCTTTCCGAGCAACTCGACCATCGCGTCGTTGAGGGTCGCGTTCTTGATGCCAGCCGACGTCAGAAGAAGCTTCATCCTGCCTCCAGGGTTTCAGTGCTCACGGATCCGGACGCGCTACAGACTCCAGCACGGCCCGGAACTCATCGCTTGACATATTCCAATACAGGAATATATTGCTGACATGGCCCGTTCGTCAACCACGTCCGATGTCTTCAACGCGGTCGCCGAGGGTCGCCGGCGCGACATCCTCGACACGCTGATCGCGGGCGAGAAGGCGGTCGGCACGATCGTGACCGACCTCGCGCTGCCGCAGCCCCAGGTGTCGAAGCACCTTCGGGTGCTGAGCGAAGTGGGGCTCGTCAGCTCACGGGCGGAAGGGCGCCGACGCCTGTACCGGCTCGAGCCCACGCGATTGCAACCGTTCCAGGAGTGGCTGGCCAAGTACGAGCAGGCGTGGAACGAGCGGTTCGACCGGATGGGCGACTACCTGAAAGAGCTACAGGAACAAGGAGAGCAGCAGTGAGAGGGAATCGGCATGGCTCGTCGGTCGTCGAGTACCCGAGCGAGCTCGTGATCGTGACGACGCGAGAGTTCGACGCTCCGCTCCAGCTCGTCTTCGACGTCTTCACGAAACCGGAGCATGTGCGGAACTGGTTCGCTCCGTTCAAGGACGAGGTGACGGTCTGCTCGATCGATCTCCGTGTGGGTGGGAGCTACCACATCGTCTTCGTGACCGAGGACGGAACGGAATGCTCGTTTCGCGGCACGTATTCGGAAGTGGAGCCGCCGACGCGCACCGTCGCGACCTGGCTCTTCGAAGGCTGGCCGGACGCAGAGGCGGTGGAGACCGTCGAGTTGCGCGAGCAGGACGGCGTGACCACGTTGACGATGACGATGGTCTTCCACGACCAGGCCGGGCGCGCGCACATGACCAAGCACGACGGCCAGGAAGACAGCCTCGACAAGCTGGAGGACTACCTGGAGTCGCTGCTCACAGCGGCGTGACGTTCGCGGACGTCAGCCGGCTCGCCGCCCAACTCGACGGTGTCGCCGAGCGCCGCCGCGAGGGCCTGCTCGAATGGCGGCGCCGGGGACGCCTCGTCGCGCGGCAGCTGGACGACAGCCAGCTCGTCATCCGCGCGACGTTCGACTTTCGGGATCTTCTCCTGCGGTCGTTCCCCGAGACGTTCTCCGTGCCGCCGCGCTTCGCAAAGCACATGATGATCGTCGCCGACCTCGAGAACGGGAACGGCGACGCGGTCGAAGATGCCGTCATCGCCGCGTGGGAGCTGCAGTCGCGCGGCTAGCGGTTCCACTCGCGGTCGAGCACCGCGTAGACGAGCTCGCTCGACCATGTGCCCTTCACCCACTCATTCTCGACGAAGTGCGCTTCGAGCCGCATGCCGAGCTTCTCGAGCACGCGTGCCGACGCGGCGTTCCCAGCCTCCAGGCGGCCGATGACCCGATGCATCCCAGCGCTCGCAAATGCCCAGTCGACGAGCGCGCGCGACGCCTCGGTCGCGAATCCTTTCCCTTGATGACGTGGGTCGAACACGAACCCGATCTCAGCGGTTCGATCGCTCGCGCTCACCCAGTGGAACGCCATGTCCCCGACGGTGATCCCCGACGCGCGCTCGACGGCCGCAGCCGAGAACCAGTCGTCTTCTTTCTCCCATTCGACGTTCGCGATCATCCGTGTCAGCCGGTCTCGGGTCTGCTCCGGTGTCGACGGCCCTTGGTAGAGGTAGCGGGCCACCTCCGGGCTCGAGCGCATCGCATGCATCGCCTCGAAGTCGCCGTCGATGAACGGACGGAGTGTGAGGCGTTCGGTCTCGAGGGGCCAGTCGGGGGACAAGCCGCGACGTTACCGAGAGAGCTTACGATCGGCGAATGCCGACCGTGCTCTTCGCCGCGATCGTCGTCGCATTCCTGCTCGTCGGCGTGGTGCTCGTGCGTCGCACCCAGCGCGGCGGGTTCGTCGTCCGTCTGCCGGTAGATGTCGACGAGAACGTCCTGCTCGAAGAAGCAGGACTGAAAGTCGCACACCGCTTCCGCCGGATGTCGGTGTGGGGCGGCTGGACGACCACGTACCGCGTGCGTTCCACGCTCACCGACCGGCGCATCCTGCTCGCGACCGGCGGGCCGGCGGGAGAGCGCAAACTGGTGATCCTGATGATCCTCGACTTCTCTGCGGAGGCGCCGTCGGTCTCGGAGACCGGCTACGCGGCGTACCTCCAGAAGTTCGGGCTCGCGAACGGCTACCCGACGTACTACGTCTCGCCGTCGGATCTCACCGCCGACGGCGACGAGTTGCGGTTCGTCGTCCCGTTCCCGGAGGGCGATCCGCCTGCCGTGCGTTTCTCGACCCCCAACGCTGCGCGTTACGTCGAAGCGATCAGTGCTGTGCGAGTGTCTTCCGCGTCGCCTTGAGATCGGCGAGGTGCGTCGTGTTTCGCTGGAGCTCGCAGGTGAGCAGCGCGACGGGCTGGGCCGAACCGCCCGCGAACTTGGACGCCTCGACCGAGCACGACTGACGGCGGTACTGCAGCCAGCTTCGCTCGGCGGCCACGAAGGTCGAGCGCCGGGCGTCCGTTCGCAGCAGACCGAAGATCGCCCCGACCTGAACGTCAATCGCCCGATCCGTCCGCAGGACCCGATGTTCCTGGCAGCCGATCACGTCGATCGTCGTGTCCGGGTGGAGAGGGCACGGGAGCGCAGTGAACGGCTCGTGGATCATCGGCGGAGCGATCGCAGCTGCCGTGACGAGCGAGGCGAGGATGCCGCGCATGCCGTGATCGTAGGCGCCGCGTTCCTTGTAGCGTCCGCGTTCGTCGCCACTCCGAGGAGGGAACCATGCTCTTCCACATCAAGCAGACGCACACACCGGAGGACTGCCCGTACGGGAAGGGTGGCTCACGGTCGCTCTTCGACCGCGAGTCGACGACCGTGAAGATCGTCGGGTACTGGCTCGCCTTCCCGGCCCACACGAACTATCTCGTCGTCGAGACCGACGACATCGGCCATCTGCACAACTTCCTGCTGCCCGGGGCGGGGCGGACCGTCGCCGAGATCACGCCGGTGAGCGACAAGCCGATGCCGCCGCCCGCCTAGCCGCCGCCGTAGATCGAGATCGGCAGCGAGTCGAGCAGTACCTCGTCCGCCGGATCGGGCAGCTCGTCGAGCAGGCGCTCCAGCACGAACCGCGCGCCGGGTGCGACGTCGAACAGCCGCGCCTCGACCTCGTCGAGCGATGGCAACATCACGAGCTCCTGCTTGAACGGGCGCGGGAAGCGGCCGCGGCCGAGATACCAGCCGTAGAACTTCTTCAAGAACCCGAACGCGCGCTGATCACCGAGCTCGCGCACCGTCTCGCGCATGAACAGGACGAGCTCCGCGACGACCTCTTCGCCCGTCGGCTCCCGGTCGTCGCCCATGATCTCGCGCAGCACCCACGGGTTGCCTTGCGCGGCACGTCCGACCATCACCGCCGCCGCACCCGTCGTCGCGAGCACCGACTGCGCGCGCGCCCGGCTCGTCACGTCGCCGGAGGCGATCACCGGGACGTCGACCCGCGACACGAGCTCCGCGGTCAGCGAGTGGTCGGCGGTGCCGGTGTACATCTGCTTCGCCGAGCGCGGATGAAGCGTCAGTGACGACGCGCCGGCGTCCACGAGCCGCGGCCCGACATCGAGGCATACCCGCGAGCCGTTGTCCACTCCGCGCCGCATCTTCACCGAGACGGGGAGCGACGTTGCGGCGGCGACCGCCGAGACGAGCCGGCACGCGTGATCGGGGTCGTCGAGCAGCGAGGCGCCCGCGCCGGTCTTCGTCACCTTCTTGACCGGGCAGCCGAAGTTCATGTCGACGACGTCGGCGCCCGCAGCCTCGACCATCCGCGCGGCCTCCGCCATCGCGGCGGGGTCGGAGCCGAAGATCTGGATCGCCAGCGGATGCTCGTCCGAACCGACCCGGAGATAGCCCAGCGTCCGCTCGTTCCGGTGCTGGATCCCGGCGACCGAGACCATCTCCGAGAAGACGAGGCCTGCCCCGTAGCGGCGGCCCTGGCGGCGGAACGCCTGCACGCTGACGCCCGCCATCGGCGCCAGAACCAGGCGGCCGGGGATGTCGACGCCGCCCAGTGACCAGTGCTCGCGAAGGTCGATGTTCACGATCCGTAAATCGTAGATCACCCTGTCTTGCGCATCCCTTGACGGCGCCGCTACCATTCCCGCCCGTTTCTGGCGGGCAAGGGAGGCCTAGTTGAAGGAAGTCATCCTCACCCCCGAGGGGTTCAAGAAGCTCCAGCGGGAGATCGACCTCCTGCGCGGCGAAAAGCGCCGTGAGGTTGCCGAACGCATCCGCGTCGCCCGCGAGTTCGGCGACATCGCCGAGAACGCCGAGTACGACGACGCGAAGAACGAGCAGGCGATGCTCGAGCACAAGATCGCCCAGCTCGAGGAGCGGCTGCTCTCGGCCCGGGTGATCACGAAGAAGGAGATCTCGAAGGACACCGTCTCGATCGGGTCGCACGTACGGATCAAGGACATGGAGAAGGGCGGCAAGACGTTCGAGTACCGGATCGTCGGCTCCGCCGAGGCCAACCCGGCCGAGAACAAGCTTTCGAACGAGTCGCCCGTCGGCAAGGCGATCATGGGCAAGAAGAAGGGCGAGATCGTCGAAGTGTCCGCGCCTCGCGGCTCGAGGAAGTTCAAGATCATGGAGATCAAGGCGGCCTGACGCTTCGCTGGCCGGCGGCCGCTCCCGCCGGGCAGAGCCCGGCTCCGCCGCCGCCTCGCCGCGCCGGCGGCACGTCACTCTCCGGGGCCGTGCCAGAGCACTGTCCCCTCCGGTGCCGCACCGCCGGCACGTCGCCAGGAAACCGTCAGGACGGTTCCAGTTAACGTCGCCCCGATGGAAATCGTGCGGTTGGAGCGCTCTCGCCTCGACGAAGCAAGCGCCGTTCTCGCGCGGGCGTTCTTCGACGACCCCGCGTGGGTCTGGCTGTTGCCGGACGCCGACCGCCGCGCGCGGCTCCTGCCGTGGCTCTTCCGGATCGGATTCGACATCACCGCGGCGGAGGTCTATGCCACGGAGGGTGAGGTGCTCGGGGCCGCGCGCTGGCTGGCGCCCGGTCGCGCGCCGATGCGCGTCGGCGCGACGGTGCGCGCGCTCGTGACGACGCCGTTGCGGCTCGGCTCGGCGACGCCGCACTTCCTTGCGTACGGCCGCGCGGTCGAAGCGCTGCGCGTCGAGGCGACGACAGGCCCGCACTGGTACCTCGCCGGCATCGGCGTCGATCCGGCCGCGCGCCGGCAGGGCATCGGCGGTGCGCTGCTCGCGCCCGGCATCGCAGCGTCCGAGCGCGACGGCGTTCCCGCGGTCCTGCTGACGAACAACGACCAGAATCTCTCGTTCTACGAAGCGCACGGCTTTCGCACTGTGCGCGAGGCCGAGACGCCCGAGGACGGCCCGCACGCCTGGGCTATGGTCAGGCGGCCGTGAGCACTCCGAAGCGCTATCCGGACCGCGACGAGATCGCCGCGGTGCGCGCGGAGGCCGAGACACTCGAGAGCGGGGCGGAGGCAGCCGACACGCGGCGGCTCGCGGGCCGCGTGATGGCACGCCGAGACATGGGGAAGCTCGTGTTTCTCGACCTCGTCGACCGTTCCGGCCGCATCCAGCTGCTCTGCCCTGCCGCACGCACGGGCGAGGTCGACATCCATCTCGGCGACGTCGTCGGCGCGACCGGCAAGCCGGCGAAGAGCCGCCGCGGTGAGCCGTCGCTCGTCGTCGACGAGCTCGAAGTCCTCTCGCGCATCCGCTCGCCGCTCCCCGACACGTTTCACGGCCTGACCGACGTCGAGCAGCGCTACCGCCGCCGCTACCTCGACCTGCTGATGAACGAGGAGACGCGCGCCGACTTCATCCTCCGCTCGCGCATGGTCAAGGCGATCCGCGACTACCTCGAGGCTGACGGTTTCCTCGAAGTCGAGACGCCGGCGCTGCAGGCCGACTACGGCGGCGCGTTCGCGCGTCCGTTCGCGACGCACTCGAACGAGCTCGACCAGGACATCTATCTCCGCATCGCCGGCGGCGAGCTCTATCTCAAGAGGCTGATCGTCGGCGGGCTCGAGAAGGTCTACGAGATCGGTCGCGTGTTCCGGAACGAGGGCGTCTCGTACAAGCACAACCCCGAGTTCACGATGCTCGAGTGGTACGAGGCCTACGCCGACTACAACGACACGATGGAGCGGTTCGAGACGCTCGTCGAGACGGTGGCGCTCGAGATCCTCGGGACGACGAAGGTCACCTACCGCGGCCACGACATCGACCTGAAGCGGCCGTGGCGGCGCGTAAAGCTCGTCGACGCGCTCGATGAGCACGGCGTCTGGTCGGACGACGAGACCGAGCTGCGCGCGATCCTCGAGTCACGCGGGATCGACACGACCGAGGACAAGACGTGGGCGCAGCTCGTCGACCACGCGCTCACGAATTACGTCGAGCCCAGGCTGATCGAGCCGACGTTCCTGCACGACTATCCGGTCCGACTCTCGCCCTTCGCCCGCGCGTCGGACGGCAACGACCAGATCGTCGAGCGGTTCGAGGGATACGTCGGTGGGACGGAGCTCTGCAACGCGTTCAGCGAGCTGAACGACGCCGTCGAGCAGGAGGAGCGCTTCCGGATGCAGGCGGAAGAGGGTGCCGGCGGGAACGTCGAGGCGGAGCCGGGCGACGAGGACTACGTCCAGGCGCTCTCGTTCGGCATGGCCCCGACCGGAGGGCTCGGCTTCGGCATCGATCGTCTCGCTATGGTGCTGGCGGGGAAGGAGTCGATCCGCGACGTGATCCTCTTTCCTGCGCAACGTCCGCGCACGTGAGGACGGCCAGGAATTTGTGCGGTTCGTCGCGAATATCGCGACGAATCCGTCACGGCGGCACCCCCGATCAGGGGAGTACGATGGCGCCTCGGCGAAGCAAAATCGTTTTAGCCGCCGGTCCCGGCGGAAGAGAGGTCATTGAGTGTTCGAACGGTTTACAGAGAGGGCTCGTCAGGTCGTGGTGCTCGCGCAGGACGAAGCGCGGGCGCTGAAGCACAACTACATCGGGACGGAGCACATCCTGCTCGGCCTGCTGCGCGAGGAAGAAGGCCTCGCCGCACGGGTCCTCGAGTCGCTCGACATCACGGTCGAGGAGGTGCGCGCGCAGGTCGCGCGGATCGTCGGCCAGGGCGACGAGGTCACGACCGGCCAGATCCCGTTCACCCCGCGTGCCAAGAAGGTGCTCGAGCTCGCGCTGCGTGAGGCGCTGTCGCTCGGCCACAACTACATCGGCACCGAGCACATCCTGCTCGGGCTCGTGCGCGAGAACGAAGGGGTGGCCGCACGCATCCTGCTCGACTTCGACGCCGACGCCGAGAAGATCCGCAACGAGATCATCCGCATGCTCTCCGGCCCGGGACGCCGCCAGGGAGGCGCTGCCGGCCAGGGCACGGGCGAGAAGGGGAAGAGCTCGAAGCTGCTCGACCAGTTCGGGCGCAACTTCACGAAGCTCGCGAGCGAGGGCAAGCTCGATCCCGTCGTCGGCCGCCAGACCGAGATCGAGCGGATCATGCAGATCCTCTCGCGCCGCACCAAGAACAACCCGGTGCTGATCGGCGAGCCGGGCGTCGGCAAGACCGCCGTCGTCGAGGGCCTCGCCCAGCGCATCTCGGCGAACCAGGTGCCCGACATCCTGAAGGGCAAGCAGATCTACAGCCTCGATCTGGCGGCGCTCGTCGCCGGGTCGAAGTACCGCGGTGAGTTCGAGGAGCGCCTGAAGAAGGTGATGAAGGAGATCACCCAGCGCGGCGACATCATCCTGTTCATCGACGAGCTCCACAATCTCGTCGGCGCAGGTGCAGCCGAGGGCGCGATCGACGCTGCGTCGATCCTCAAGCCGGCGCTCGCCCGCGGCGAGCTGCAGACGATCGGCGCGACGACGCTCGACGAGTACCGCAAGTACCTGGAGCGCGACAGCGCGCTCGAGCGGCGCTTCCAGCAGATCCGTGTCGAGGAGCCGACGACCGACGACACCGTCGAGATCCTGCGCGGGCTGCGCGACCGCTACGAGGCGCACCACCGGTGCAAGATCACCGACGAAGCACTCACTGCCGCTGCGTCGCTCGCCGACCGCTACATCCAGGACCGCCATCTGCCCGACAAGGCGATCGACCTGATCGACGAGGCCGCGTCGCGCATGCGCATCAAGACGATGACCGCGCCGCCGCGGTACCGCGAGCTCGAGGACGAGATCGAGAAGGTCCGAAAGGACAAGGAAGCCTCGATCGAGAACCAGGAGTTCGAGAAGGCCGCCTCGCTGCGCGACAAGGAGCGCAAGCTCACGCAGAAGAAGCGCGAGCTCGAGGAGCAGTGGCGCTCCGAGGAGCAGACCGAGCAGCCGGAGATCGGCAAGGAGGAGATCGCCGACATCGTCTCGATGTGGACGGGCATCCCCGTGTTCGAGCTCACGGAGGCCGAGTCCCTGCGGCTCGTCCGGATGGAGGAGGAGCTGCACAAGCGGGTCATCGGCCAGGACGCCGCGATCGTCGCCGTCTCGAAAGCGATTCGCCGCGCACGTGCCGGCATCAAGGACCCGAAGCGCCCGACCGGCTCGTTCATCTTCCTCGGCCCGTCAGGCGTGGGGAAGACCGAGCTCGCCCGCACCCTCGCCGAGTTCCTGTTCGGCGACGAGGACGCGATGATCCAGATCGACATGTCGGAGTACATGGAGAAGCACGCCGTGTCCCGGCTCGTCGGCTCGCCCCCGGGCTACATCGGCTACGACGAAGGCGGCCAGCTCACGGAGTCCGTGCGCAGGAAGCCGTACTCGGTCGTGCTCTTCGACGAGATCGAGAAGGCGCACCCCGACGTCTTCAACATCCTCCTGCAGATCCTGGAGGACGGGAAGCTCACCGACTCGCAGGGCCGGAAGGTCGACTTCCGCAACGTGATCGTGATCATGACGTCGAACATCGGCTCGGCGTCGATCTCGAAGAACGTGTCGCTCGGCTTCAACATGTCGAGTGAGGACGGGCTGTCCTACGACGACATGAAGACGCGCGTGATGGGCGACCTGAAGAAGGCGTTCCGCCCCGAGCTGCTGAACCGCATCGACGAGATCATCGTCTTCCCGAAGCTCGCGAAGAACGAGATCCTGCAGATCGTCGACCTGCTCATGAACCGGCTGCGCGTGCAGATGGCCGAGCACGAGGTGACGATCGAGCTGACGCCGGAGGCAAAGGACCTGCTCGTCGAGAAGGGCTGGGACCCGACCATGGGCGCCCGCCCGCTGCGCCGCGCGATCCAGCGCTACATCGAGGATCCGCTCGCGGACTTCGTCCTCGGCCGCCAGCTCGAGCCTGGCTCGACGATCCTCGTCGCACGCAGGTCGGACGAAGAGGTCGACATCACGGTCGTTCCGCCGGCTCCGCCCGAGGCGCTCGCAGTTGGAGCTCCTCCCGACGCGCCTCCGGTCGAAGACGAGGCCTGACTAGCCGGGTGTCAGACACCGAAAAGTGTCTGACACCTATTCGGCGAGCTGCCAGATGTCGTCCCTGAGCACGGGCACGACTGTCCCGTCGTGCAGAACGGCGTCCACCTCGACGCCAGGCCCGCCGATCATGAAGTCGGTGTGCACCGCCGAGACGTTGACGCCGTCGATCACGCCGCCCTCGACTGCTTCCGCGTACGCGCTGCCGTAGGCGACGTGGCACGACGCGTTCTCGTCGTACAGTGTCTCGTAGAACACGCGACCGGTCTGACCGACGCGGGAGGTGCCGTCGACGAGGGCGACCTCCCCGAGAAACGGTGCGTTCTCGTCGAGCGCGAGCTCGCCCTCGATCACGCTTGCCCCCTCCTCGGCGCGGACGTCCACGATGCGTCCGTTCTCGAAGCGCACCTCGAGGCCTTTGACGATCTGTCCGGCGAGGACGAGCGGCTGCGTCGACCGCACCGTTCCTTCGGTGCGCCGGCAGTCGGGAGTGGTGAAGACCTCTTCGGTTGGCATGTTGGCGACGTAGTTGATGCCGGTGACGCTCGTCGTCGACTCGCAGCCCTGCCAGCGCGACTCGAGAAGGAGCCCCACCGTCAGGTCGGTGCCCGGCCCGCGATACCGCAGTGAGTCGATTCGCATGTCGTTCAGCAGGCTCGCCCGCGCGCCGAGCTTCGCGACATGCGCGCGCCACGCGGCGACCGGGTCGGCCTCGTCGAGACGCACGCAGAACTCGACGAGGTCCCACAACGCTTCGACGTCGGGCGTGCCGAAGAGCTGTTTCGCCCAACCTTCGTTGGGCACCCCGGTCACGACCCAGTTGTTGAGGCCCTCGTTCGTCTGGTGCGTGAGCTCTTCCCCGAGCGCCTTCATCCGCGCCTTGCCGACGCGATCACCCGGAAGGTCCGCGAGGAGCTCCGGCTCAGCATCTCCGACCAGCGCGACGATCGCCGCGTTCACCTGGCCGAAGTGCTTCGCGCGTTCGAGAAGCCACGGCGGCGTCCACGAGAGCACGTCATCGGCGGCACCCTCGATCATTGCCCGGCGGACGTGCTGGTCCGAATAGCCGACGTCGACGTACGCGGCGCCGGCACGGTAGGCGGCGCGCGCAACCGCGCGCGCGACGTGCGCATGCTCGATCCGCGCGATTACCTCGACGATCTGTCCGGGTTGGACGTTCGCGCCGACCTGGACGATCAGCTCGGCGTACCGCTCGATCCGGTCTGGCCGATTCAGTCCAGCTGCCAAACGTCCTCGCGCAGGATCGGGACGGCGGTGCCGTCCTTGGTGATCCCGTCGACGGCGAGCTCGGGGCCGCCGACCATGAAGTCGGTGTGGACGCCGGAGATGTTCATCCCCTCGCCGGGCTCGCCGTCGAACACCTCGGGGACGCCGAAGCCGTAGGCGATGTGGCACGTCGCGTTCTCGTCGTACAGCGTGTCGAAGAACGTCGTGTGCGTCTGCCCGACGCGCGAGGTGCCGTCCACGAGCGCGAGCTCGCCGAAATAGCCGGCGCGGTCGTCGATCTCGAGCTGACCGCGCACGATGCCTGCGCCCTTGTCCGCCTCGACGTCGACGATCTTCCCGTCCTTCACCGTCAGCTGCAGCCCTTCGATGATGTCGCCGTCGAGCACGAGCGGGCGGCTCGAGCGGATCGTTCCTTCGGCGCGGCGGCAGTCCGGTGTCGTGAACACCTCTTCCGTCGGCATGTTCGGGACGTACTCGATGCCGTCGCGCGTCCGGAACAGCGCGGACATCCAGCGGGCATTCGGGTTCAGCCCGACCGTCAGATCGGTGCCGGGCCCCGTGTAATGGATCGCGTCCAGCTGGAGCTCGGTCAGGACCTTCCCGCGGCCTTCGAGACGAGCCATGTGGTCGCGCCACGCCTGCACCGGGTCGGCCTCGTCGAGCCGCGTGCAGAAGGCCACCGCCTCCCACAGGCGCTCGACGTCCGGCTCGCCGTAGATCTGCTTGGCCCAGCCCTCGCTCGGATAGGCGACACCGGACCAGTTGAGCGACCGCTCGATCATCTGCCCGCGGATGATCTCGACGATCTCCTTCTGGCGCGCGCGGCCGACCCGCTCGCCGTCGAGGTCGTTCATCAGCTCCGGTTCGGGATCGCCCGTGGTCCACAGCTGCGCTCCGCCTTCCATCGCGCGGTAGAGCTGCTTCATCCACTCCGGCGAATGTGTGAGCGCGTCGTCGGGGCCGAGCTCGATCATCGCGTGGCGGACGTGGTCGTCCCGGTAGCGGACGTCGACGTAGCGCGCACCGGCGCGGTACGCGGCGCGCGTCAGAGCACGCGCAAGCGGCGCGTGCTCAACCTGGGTGGTGAGGAAGACCGTCTGCCCGGCCTGCACGTTGGCGCCGACGCGCACCGCGAGGTCGGCATACGCCTCGAGGCGCTCGTCGATCGCCGGAGCTACAGCTGCCATACGTCCTCCCGGAGGATCGGGACGGCCGTGCCGTCCTTTGTGATTCCGTCGACGGCCACCTCGCGGCCGCCGATCATGAAATCCGTGTGCACGTTCGAGACGTTGATGCCTCGCGCGCGCAGCTCGTCAGGCGACAACCCGTCGAGCCCGTCGATGCCGAACGTCACCGCCGCACCGTATGCGATGTGACAGGCAGCGTTCTCGTCGAACAGCGTGTCGAAAAACGTGAGGCCGGTCTTGCCGACTGCCGACTCGCCGTCGACCAGCGCGATCTCCCCGAGCGCGCGGCCGAACTCGTCGCTGTCCATCTGCGCGGTCACGGTGTCCGCCCCGACCGACGCTCGAACCTCGACCGCCTTCCCTGCCTCGAAGCGCATCTCGAGCCCTTCGACGATCATGCCGGCGAGCGCGAGCGGCCTGGTCGAGCGCACCGTTCCCTCGGTGCGGCGCCAGTCGGGTGCCGTGAAGACCTCCTCGGTGGGGAGGTTCGCGACGTGGAAGATGCCGTCGACGGTCTCGCCGCCGCCGCCCATCCAGCGCGCGCCGGGGAGAAGGCCGACCGTCAGGTCGGTGCCGGGCCCGCTGAAGTGGATCGCGTCGAAGGCATGCTCGTCCAGCTGCTTGCTGCGCGCGATCAGCTTGTCGCTCTGGGCCCGCCACGCGGCGACGGGGTCGGGCTGGTCGAGGCGCACCGCGGTCTGATACGCCGCCCACAGCCGCTCGACGTCAGGCTCGCCGAACATCTGCTGTGCCTGGCCGGCGGTCGGGTAGGCGGCGATGTTCCAGTTGACGGTGCGCGCGTTCTGCGACGCGAGTTGCGCTTCCAGCGCCTTGATCGCGCGCGCCTTGCCGACCCGGCTCGGATCGACGTCCGCGAGCAGCGTCGGCTCTGGGTCGCCGGCGATCATGATCAGTGCATTGCCGTCGAGCGATGACGAGCGCGCCAGTGTCCACGGTTGCGTGTAGGTCAAATCCTCTTCGGCCGCGTGCTCGATGAACGAGCGGCGGACGTGCATGTCGATGTAGGTGACGTCGACGAACCGTGCACCGGCGCGGTAGCCGGCTTCGGTCAGCTCGCGCACGAGCGGCGCGTGGTCGAGCAGGGCGTTGATGAGGAGCGTCTGGCCGGTCTGGAGGTTCGTCCCGACGCGGACGATCAGGTCGGCATAGGCGGAGAGATTCTTCATGCGAGAGAGAATAGAGAACTCGATATCAAGTGTCGAGCGGCACGTCGTTCCAGCTCGCGCCCTCTCCGGCCAGCCAGTTGAGGGCGTGATGGCGCTCCGCCGCGATCGAGTGCGCCTCGGCATGCTGCTCGGGGGTGAGGTGGCGGTAGACCTTGCCGTAGGCGCGGAAGTCACCGCGAATCGGGACCGGCAACAGCCCCTCGTCGTGCCCGCGCATGGCCGTCGCCGCGATCAACTGGTCGAAGCTCGAGTAGCGCGAAGGGAGCTGGAGCGTGCCCGACTGCTGGAGGTCGGTCGTCCGCGCGCGCCAGTGCCACAGCCGCGCTGTGTCGCGCTCGAGCTCGAGCTCATCCGGGTCGCGCAGCTCGCCGGCCGCTGCGTTCGCCTCGACGACTTCGTCCGTGTCGAACGGCCGGTCGTAGGGCGGCAGCTCGACCAGGTGCAGCGACCACAGCAGCGTGCCGAGCGCTTCGCCTCGCCAGACGGCGTCGACGACGGCCGGCTCGTGCGTCGGCAGCCGTGCGAGTGCGACGCTGACGTCGGTCCGCAGCGCCTGGCACCGCTCGACGACCTCGGACCGTGAGCGGAGGCGGAAGCGCGCCATCCTGCCGAGACTAACCGAACCAGTCGACGCGGCTCAGCGGCCAGTAGGTCGCGATCACTGGGCCGATCAGGCTGGAGCGCGGGACCGTTCCCCACGTCCGTGAGTCGCACGAGTGGATGCGGTCGTCGCCGAGGAAGAAGTAGTGACCCGGCGCGACCTGCGGCCACGAGGCGGTCTCGTTGTCGCGGAGCGTCGGGTCGACGTACGACTCGTCGAGCCTCTTGCCGTTGACGTAGACGAAGCCGTCGCGCTCGGAGACGCGGTCGCCAGGCAGGCCGATCAGCCGTTTCACGAAGGTCGCGCCGCCGTCGCCGGCGCCGCATTGCGCCGCCTTCGGCGGCGTCCTGAAGACGATGATCTGCTTGCGCTTCGGGCTGCTGAAGCGGAACGCGAGCCGGTTCGCGATCACGCGGTCGTTGTAATGGCCCTCGCACCACGCGCCGGGCTTCGCACAATGGAGCGTCGGCTCCATCGACGACGACGGGATCCGGTACGGCTTCGCGACCTCTGCTTCGAACGCAAGCACGAAGACGACGGCGAGCACGATCGTCACCACCCAGTCCACGATCGAGCGCCACGGCTGGGGCATCCGGCTCGCCACGTTCACGGCCACCAAGATAGAGACCGCCGGGCATTGGCTGCGGACGATCGCCCGACTAGGCTGAGTCCTGTGAACTGCCCCAGTTGCGGCGCCGAGAACCCTGCCGGGCAGAGGTTCTGCGGCTCATGTGGGACGGGTCTCGCGCAGACCTGCGCGAGTTGCGGCGCAGCCAACCCGCCGGGGCAGCGATTTTGCGGCGAATGCGGCACCGCCCTCGGAGGGGCCGCACCCGCTGCTCCTGCCGTCGTGCCGGCCGCAGAACGCCGGCTCGTCTCGGTGCTGTTCGCCGACCTCGTCGGCTTCACGACGCTGTCGGAGACACGTGACGCGGAAGAGGTGCGCGAGCTCCTCTCGCGCTACTTCGACACGTGCCGGCGGCTGATCGAGCTCTACGGCGGCACGGTCGAGAAGTTCATCGGCGACGCGGTGATGGCCGTCTGGGGGACGCCGGTTGCGACCGAGGACGACGCGGAGCGCGCCGTCCGCGCGGCGCTCGACCTCGTCACCGCCGTGGGGGCACTCGGGGAAGAGCTCGGCGCGGAGAATCTCAAGGCGCGTGCGGGCGTGCTCACGGGCGAAGCCGCCGTCACTCTCGGCGCGACCGGTCAAGGGATGGTCGCGGGCGACCTCGTCAACACCGCGTCGCGCGTGCAGTCGGTCGCCGAGCCCGGGTCGGTGTTCGTGGGCGAAGGAACGCGACGGGCGGCCGAGCAGACGATCGTCTTCGAAGCCGCCGGCTCGTTCGAGCTCAAGGGCAAGGAGGGCGAGACGGCGCTCTGGCGCGCGCTGCGCGTCGTGTCAGGTCGCCTCGGCTCACTGAAGTCGCAGGGGCTCGAGGCGCCGTTCGTCGGCCGCGACCGCGAGCTGCGTCAGATCAAGGAGCTGTTCCACACGACCGCCGACGAGCAGCGCGCGCAGCTCGTCTCGGTGACCGGCATTGCCGGCATCGGCAAGTCGCGGCTCTCGTGGGAGTTCTACAAGTACTTCGACGGGATCGAGCAGATCGTCTACTGGCACCGTGGCCGCTGCCTCGCCTACGGGGACGGCGTCACGTACTGGGCGCTCGCCGACATGGTGCGCATGCGCTGCGGGATCGCCGAGGACGACGACCCTGACGCGGCGTTGCAGAAGCTGCGGGCAACGCTCGACGAGCATCTGCTCGACGCCGCGGATCGCGAGTACGTCGAACCGAGACTCGCACAGCTGCTCGGGCTCGGCGAGCACGAGGCTCGTGAGAGGCAGGATCTGTTCGGCGCGTGGCGGCTGTTCTTCGAGCGGCTCTCCGACGTCTATCCGACAGTCCTCGCGTTCGAGGACATGCAGTGGGCCGACTCGAGCCTGCTCGACTTCATCGAGTACCTGCTCGAGTCGTCGCGCAGCCAGCCGATTTTCGTCGTCACGCTGGCGCGGCCGGAGCTTGCGGAGCGTCGGCCCACCTGGGGCGCGGGTCACCGCAACTTCACGTCGCTCTATCTCGAGCCGCTCCCCGAGCCGGCGATGCAAGAGCTGCTTGCGGGGCTCGTCCCGGGGCTCCCGCACACGCTTCGAGATCAGATCCTTGCCCGCGCGGAAGGCATCCCGCTGTACGCCGTCGAGACGGTGCGGATGCTGCTCGATCGCGGGCTGCTCGCGGAGGATGCCTCGTCGTATCGCGTGGTCGGCGAGGTGGAGTCGCTCGCGATCCCCGAGACGCTGCAGGCGCTCGCCGCCGCGCGGCTCGACACGCTCTCGCCCGGCGAGCGCCGGATCGTGCAGGACGCCGCCGTGCTCGGCAAGACATTCACCCTGACCGCGCTCGGGGCGTTGACGGGGCTCGAGCGCGGCGAGCTGGAGCCCGTGCTCGCCGGGCTCGTGCGCAAGGAGCTGCTCGGGCTGCAGGTGGATCCGCGTTCACCCGAGCACGGCCAGTACGGCTTCCTGCAGGACCTGATCCGCCAGGTCGCCTACGACACGCTCGCGAAGCGCGACCGCCGCGCGAAGCACCTTGCGGCAGCCGAGCATCTCGCCGCCAGCCTCGCGGAGGACGAGGTTGCCGAAGTCGTCGCCTCTCATCTGGTCGAGGCGTATCGGCTCGACCCCGACGCCGACGACGCGGCCGAGCTCCGCGGTCGCGCACGCCGGGCGCTCATCGCCGGGGCCGAGCGCGCCGCGTCGCTCGGAGCGAACGAGGAGGCCGCCCGTTTCTTCACCCAGGCGGCCGACCTCGCATCAACACCGGGCGACGAGGCGGCTGCGCTGACCCGCGCCGGAGAGATGATCCATCAGCTCGGGCGAACGGAAGAGGCAGAGGGCTTGTACCGGCGTGCGAGCGCGCTGTACGTCGAGCTCGGTGAGCAGCACGCCGTCGCCCGCCTCGCAGCGATGCTCGGCTACGCAGCGCTGACGAGCGGTCGCAGCGAGGAGGCCGAGCGCGTGATGCGCGAGGCCTACGAGACGGTCAAGGACGACGAACCCGACGCCGACGTTGCGCTCCTGTCCGGACGGTTGGCGCAGCTCTATGCGTTCACCGGCGACCCTCGCGCGGCCGAGCACGTCGACCGCACGCTCGACATCGCCGAAGGTCTCCAGTTGTACGAGGCGATGTTGCGCGGCTGGGGCGCCAAGGCGGTCATGCTGTTCCCGACCAGACCCACCGAGGCATTCGGTCTGTTCATGCTCGCACTCTCGGTCGCGCGCGAGCACGACATATCGAGGGCGATCACCGTTGCCTACGGAAACGTCAACGACGCCGCGATGCAGCGCGATCGGTATCGCGACTGCCTCGGGTACCTCGAAGAAGCTCTCCCCGGCGCACGCCGGATCGGCGACCGCCGAAACGAATGGTTCATGCTCTCCGAGCAGTCGTACGTCCTCAGCATGCTCGGCCGGTGGGACGAAGCCCTCGCGCGTGCGGCCGAACTGCCCGCGGAGAACGTCGGCACCGACATCGCGACTGCGAGCGTGCTCACCGGCGTTCTCGAGATCCACATCCGCCGAGGTGAGCTGGTCGCGGCGCAGGAGCTGCTCGGGCGGTTCGACGACCTCGCGCGGTCGGCTGACGTGCAGATGCACGGCTCCGTGTTCGCGGCCACGTCGGCGGTGCGCCTCGCCGAGGGGCGCATGCGTGAAGCGCTGACCGCCGCGGAGCAGGCGATCGAGGGCCGGCATACGCTCGGCCTCGGCTCGCAGGACGTCAAGCAGGGGTATCGCCACGGCGTGGAGGCGGCGTTCGCGCTCGGCGATCTGGACTCCATCGAGCGCCTGCTTCGGATCGTCGAGGAAGCCCCCGTCGGCCTGCGTCCGCCGTATCTCGCTGCGCTCGCACAGCGTTTCCGCGCTCGCTTGGCGGGCGACGCACCGGAAGCGGATCGGCTGTTCGCGGCCGCGGCCGCCGGTTTCGCTGCGGTCGATGTCGGTTTCGAGGAGGCGGTCGTCCGGCTGGAGCACGCGGAATGGCTGAGCCGGATCGGGCGGCCCGCAGAGGCAGAGCAGCTCCTCGCGCGCGCCCGCGAGGTGTTCGACCGGCTGGGCGCAACGCCGTGGCTCGAGCGCGCAGCCGCGGCCGAGCCCGTCGCCGTCGACTAGGCACTGAATCGGCACGAATGCCGTCGGGCGCCGCGAGTACGGTGGTCCGCCCATGGCCAAGGCCGCCGCGATCCAGCACGTCTGTACCGAGTGCGGCACCGCCTCGGGACGCTGGCTCGGGCGTTGCCCCGGCTGCGGCGAGTTCGGGACGATGGTCGCCGAGGCGCCCGTCCCGCGCGCCGGAAGGAGCGCCGCGCGCGCTCCGCTGCGCCTCGTCGACGTCGTTGCGGAAGAGTCGGAGCGCATCTCGACGGGTGTGCCCGAGCTCGACCGCGTGCTGGGCGGCGGGCTCGTGCCCGCGTCGCTCGTGCTCGTCGGCGGCGAGCCCGGCGTCGGCAAGTCAACGGTCTTGCTGATGGCCTTGCAGGCCATCAGCAAGACTAGAAACTGTCTGCTCGTCACCGGCGAGGAATCCGCAGCGCAGGTGAAGATGCGAGCTGATCGCCTTGGCGGTTCGGGCGACATCCAGATCCTGGCCGAGACCGAGCTCGACGCGGTCTGCGCAACGCTCGAGCGCGAGCGACCCGCCGTGTGCGTGATCGATTCGGTGCAGACGCTCTGGTCACAGGAGATCGGCTCGGCGCCGGGATCGGTGTCGCAGGTGCGCGAGGCGGCCGCGAGGCTGCTGCGCGTCTCGAAGGAGAGCGGCGTCGCGACGTTCCTGGTCGGACACGTGACCAAGGACGGCTCGGTCGCCGGCCCGCGCGTGCTCGAGCATCTCGTCGACTGCGTGCTCCAGTTCGAGGGTGACCGCTACCACGCGCATCGCATCCTGCGCGCGGTCAAGAACCGGTTCGGCTCGACGAACGAGCTCGGGGTCTTCGAGATGACCGGCGCAGGGCTCGTCGGCGTCCCCGACCCGTCCGAGGTGTTCGGCAAGACGCACGGCGGCGAGATCGGGGCGGCAGTCACCTGCACGCTCGAGGGCACGAGGCCGCTGCTGCTCGAGATCCAGGCGCTCGTGGCGCCCACCGACCTCGCCATGCCGAGGCGGGTGGGGACGGGCGTCGACCCGAAGCGGCTCGCGATGATCGTCGCGGTGCTCTCGCGCCACGCCGGCTTGCCCCTCGGGACGGCGGACGTCTTCGTCAACGTCGCGGGCGGCGTCCGCATCGACGAGCCGGGGGCCGACCTCGGGATCGCCCTCGCCATCGCCTCCGCCGCCAAGGGGGTGCCTGTCCGCGAGGGGGTGGCCGCTTTCGGGGAGATCGGCCTGACCGGCCGCCTCCGTCCGGCCACCCAGGTCGACCGCAGGCTCGAGGAGTGCCGCAAGTTCGGCTGCGAGACGGTGCTGGGGCCGAGTTCGGAGACCCTCAGAACGGCGCTTGCGGCCGCGCTGGCCGATTCCGCGAACTAGCAGGGCTTTTCTCAAAAATGGCGATTTTGCAGGGTTTCTGCTACCCTGTCAGTCCTTGCCGGTGGAGCCTTCGGGGCCGCCGGCACTTTCGCGACTACAGACGGAACCGGAGGAGCTCTTGTACAAGGTCGGCGACAAGGTGGTGTATCCGCACCACGGTGCAGGCACGGTCGTGAAGCGCGAGAAGAAAGAAGTTCTCGGCGAGAAGCGCGAGTACCTCACGATCAAGATCCTGCACAACGACATGACCGTGAACGTCCCCGCGGACAACGCCGAGCGCGTCGGTTTGCGCAAGGTGATCGACGAAGAGGCGGTCAAGAAGGTCGTCAAGTACCTGACCTCCGGTGGCACTGAGATGCCGAAGAACTGGAACCGGCGCTTCAAGCACAACCGCGACAAGATGAAGACCGGTGACATCTACGAGCTCGCCGAGGTCGTTCGCAACCTTGCGCTCCGCGACGGAGAGAAGGGCCTCTCGACCGGCGAGAAGCAGATGTACGTCAAGGCGAAGAAGATCCTGGCCTCCGAGCTCATGTACGCAAAGAACATGAGCGAGGACGAAGCGCTCGAGTGGCTCGAGGAGACGCTGACCGAGGGCGCGAAGCCCAAGGCAACGGCTGCCGAGAAGAAGCCTGCGGCGGCGAAGAAGCCTGCTGCCGCCGCTCGCAAGACGACGACGGCTGCGGCGAAGAAGCCGGCCGCGAAGAAGCCGGCGGCCGCGCGCTGAGCGTCTGGGCCGTTCTCGTCGCCGCGGGGCGAGGGGACCGGCTGGGGGAGGACCGGCCGAAAGCGTTCGTTCGCCTCGGCGGCCTGCCCATGCTCGCGGAGCCGCTCCGCCGCCTCGACGAGAGCGAGTGGATCGACGCCGTCGTCGTGGTCGCTCCGCCCGAATGGGAGGAACCGGCGATCCTGCTCGCCGAGGAGATCGGCGCGTCGAAGGTGACGGCCTGCGTCACCGGCGGCGAGACGCGCAGCGAGTCGGTGCGCCTGGGTGTCGCGGAAGTCCCCGAGGACGCTGTGGTGATCCTCGTCCACGACGCGGCGCGGCCGCTCCTTCCGGAAGAGGTGATCGGTCGCGTGATCGAGGCGCTCGGCGACGGGTTCGACGGCGCCGTGCCTGCGCTACCGGTATCGGACACGGTGAAGCGCATCGACGGCGACCTCGTCGTGGAGACGCTCGATCGCGCCGAGCTCGTGAGCGTGCAGACCCCGCAGGCGTTCGTGGCGCCCGTGCTCCGAGCGTGTGTCGAATCAACGCAGACGACCACGGACTGCGCATCGCTCTTGGAACAATCCGGTCGCCGTGTCCGGATCGTCCAGGGTGACGAACGGCTCCTCAAGGTGACCACGCGGGCCGACCTGGAGCGAGTCGCAGCGTGGCTGTAGAGGCCGTCGTCTTCGACGTCGGCGAGACGCTCGTCGACGAGACGAACATGTGGACGCGCGCCGCGGAGGCGGCCTCGATCACGCCCTTCACGCTGATGGCGGGGCTCGGCGCGACGATCGCGCTCGGGCGGCCGCACGACGCTGTCTGGTCGATGCTCGGCATCGAACACCCCGCCGGCACGTGGTCGATGGACGACTGGTATCCGGACGCGCGGCCCTGCCTCGAGCGCCTGCGCGCGGCCGGCTACCGCGTGTGCGCCTGCGGAAACACTCCGGCGTTCGTCGAGCGGGAGCTCGCACCGCTGGTCGACGCGGTCGCCTCGTCGGAGGGCCTCGGCGTCTGGAAGCCCGCGCCCGAGTTCTTCGAGCGTGTGGCCGAGCTCGCCGGCGTTCCGGTTGAGAGGATCGCCTACGTGGGCGACCGCGTCGACAACGACGTCGCGCCGGCGATCGCCGCCGGGATGACCGGCGTGCACATCCGCCGTGGCCCGTGGGGGTATCTGCAGGAGCCGCCGGCGGAAGCGATTCGCATCTCGTCGCTCGACGACCTGCCCGGGGTGCTGCCGTGAGCCTGCGGGTCGGGCTCGGCGTCGATGCGCATGCCTTCGCCGACGGTGTCGCGCTCGTGCTCGGGGGCGTCCGCTTCGATCACCCGCGCGGGCTTGCCGGGCACTCCGACGGCGATGTGATCGCGCACGCGCTCACCGACGCGATCCTCGGCGCGGCCGGGCTCGGCGACATCGGGTCGCTGTTCCCGTCGGGAGACGAGCGGTTCCGCGGCGCCGTCAGCATCGAGCTCCTCCGCGAGGCGCACCGGCAAGTGCGCGAAGCGGGTTGGACGGTCGTGAACGCCGACTGCATCCTGATCGGCGAGGAGCCGCGCATCGCGGCGCGCCGCGACGAGATGCGCAACCGCTTGTCCGATGCGTTGGACGGTGCCGACGTGAACGTGCGCGCGACGACGACCGACGAGCTCGGGTTCACCGGCCGCAACGAGGGCCTCGCAGCGCAGGCTGTCGCCCTCCTCGAACGCGCCTAGATCGCCGACGTGACCTTCGCCTGCGGTGCCTCGGCCCGGGCGAGGACAGCCGCTGCCGCGACGACGAGCGCGAACCCCGCGGCGCGGACTCCGCCGAGCAGCCCGCCCGGCAGGTGCTCGTTGAAGAGGAACAGCCCCGCGGCGATCGGCAGCGCATTGGTCAGTAGCGTCGCGGTCCCCGCCGTCGCGAGCGCGCCGCCGCGCTGGAACCCGAACTGGAGCGCCACGAACGCGAGACCGTGAGCGGCGAGCATCGCGATCAGGAAGAGCGTCCAGGTGCCGCCGAACGTCCCGGCCTTCGTCGCGATGTCACCCGTGGCGTAGAGCAGTCCGGCGGCGACACCGAGTGACGCACCGGCGGCGAGCTTGAGCCCGCTGGAGGACGAGAGCGCCGCGATGCCGACGAGCACGGCCAGCCAGACAGCGACGTCGATCGCCTTCGTCGCGTGCGCGTTCGTCGTCCCGCCCGCGAGCGACACGGCGAGCAGGCCCAGCCCGATCGTGGCGACGACGATCGCGGCGGATTGAACACGCGTCATCAGATCGCCGCGGCGGCGCGAGAGCACCGCGAGCACCGCGATCCCTCCGGCCGACACGCCCTGCACGAGCGAGAGCGGCGCCAGCGCGAGCGCCGCGATGTAGAAGACCCAACCGAGGATCCCGACGACGAATCCGGAGAGCCACGAGAGGTCGCTGAAGAGCGACCGAAGCGACCGGATCGGCGCCCGCAGCGAAAGGGGCGGGAGGTCACGCGCAGCGCCGTGCTGGGCGAGGTAACCCCAGTTGAGCGCCGTCGCCGAGAGCAGCGACAACACCAGGGCGGCGGCGAGGCTCAACGGCGCTCGCCACGGAACGGCAGGTAAGCCTCGGCCGCGAGTGCTGCGATGCCGACGCGCGGGAGATCGCGGCGACGTTCGTAGACGACGAATCGCGGCTCCCACCGCGGGAAGAATTTGCGGTTGAACGCGAGCAGGTTGTCGAGCTGGAAGTGGCCCTTCAGCTTGAGCAGTGCGCGCCGCTGCATCTCCTGCATTGTCGTCAGGTCCGCCTCGGGCGCGAGCAACGCGGCGAATGGTGCGAAGTTGAGCGACACACGCTCGAACCCGTGCGTGAGTGCCCAGTCGATCGCCGCGCAGATCAGCCACTCGTTGAAGCCGTTCGGTGTGTCGCGATGCCGCGGCATCGACGAGAGCGAGAGCGCGCTTCCGGCACGAGAGATGGCGAAATGGAGGAAGCCGGCCGCCGTCCCGTCGGGCTCGAAGCCGATCACGAACACCGCGTCCTCGTCGTCGAGCCCGAACAAGGCGTCGAGTGCCATCACGAACCCTCGCTCCGGCTGGTCGCCGCGCCACTCGTCCGCGACGGCTTCGAGCTCGAGCCGGAGCGGTGAGTCGATCGCGCTCGGCGCGAGCACGCGCGTCGTGTAGCCCGCGTTGTCGAGGCGGTGAACCGACTGGCGGACCTTGCGGATCGGGCGTCCCTCGAGCGAGAACGCAGCGGTGTCGACGATCGCTTCGTCGCCGTGGTAGAGCGCATGCAGGCCGTGCCGGGCGTACACGTCGAGCCAACGCTCTGACGCGCCCAGGATCGCGACGCGCCAGTCGCGTGCGCGCGCATGCGCGACGAAGCGCGCGACGAGCTCGTCGCCTTCAGCCGCAGGGCCGACCGGATCACCGGAGACGATCGCCACACCGCCTACGACGCGGTAGGCGACGAACGCCGACTCGTCGTCGCTGAAGAAGTACGACTTGTCGCGCCGCAGGACGAACGGCGCGAGCGTGTCGACGCCCCATGCGTGGACCAGGGATCGTGCGACTTCACGCTCGCGTTCGAGCTGCGCGACGCGATGACGCCACGGTGCGAGCCAGCCGGCGAGCACCCATGCGACGGCAGCGAGGCCGAACAGGAGGAGCGAGAGCGGGTACCAGTGGCCGAAGTGACCGGCCAGGTGCGGCGAGCCGTGCAGCTCGAGGCCGAGCAGACCTCGTCCCACCTCGCGCGCGGCGAAGCCGGCGGTGAACGGCCGGTCGGCTGCAATGCGGTTGAGCCAGAGTGCCGCCACGCCGTACGAGGTGAGCGCCGCCACGGCGATGACGAGCCGAATGAGGAGCAGGTGCTTCGTCGCCTTGTCGCCCGGCCCGTCGAAGTCGTGCCGGCGCGCGAGGAGCACGACGACGAGCGCTGCGGAGACCAGCGTGCCGTGACTGAAGCCGTGCAGTACGTGGAGCAGCGTCGAGAGCCCGGCGAGCGCGACGGCGACCTGCCACGAGCGGCGGCGCCGACGCGCCAGGCCGCGCGAGGCCACCAGCAGACCGCACGCGAGCAGCGCGCTCGTCGCATGTGCGAGCGGGCCGACGCCGTCCGGGGTCACCGACCGCAGCAGCCCGCTGTCGTCTCCCGGGAGCATCGCGTGGAACAGGTTGAGTGCGCCACCCGTCGCGACCGCGGTCGCCACGAGCAACGGCGCGCGCCGGGCTCGCGCCCGCGGGCTCGCGATCGCCGCGATCGCGATCGCCGTCGTCATCGCCGAGAGATAGACGGGCTTGAGCGTGTCGGCCGCGTCGAGCGCCGAGCGCATCGAGATCTGACGGACGACCGAGATCGAGACGCCGCTCTCCAGGTACTCGAAGAGCCCGATCGCCCCACCGAGGACGACGGCCGCGGTCAGCCGGTCGGCGCCCGACCAGCGGACGAGGAGGCCGAGGATCGTGCCCGCGACGAGCCAGACGAAGACGTACCAGAGGACCGGCGCGGCGGCATGACGGGAGAGCTCGTCGAGCGGCAGCGCCTCGCCGATGCGCGGCCCGGGGACCGCGGGGCGCACCAAATACAGCCAGCCGGTCGTGGCCGCCGCGACGACGACCGCGAACGGAAACGCTGTCGCTCTACGCAGCACCGAGGCCCTTCGAGAATGCGAGGTACGCACGCGCGGCGTTGCCGCGCCAGATCGCCCAGTTGTGGCCGCCGCGCACGACGTAGAAGTGGTGGGAGATGCCGAGTGACGAGAGCTCGGATGCGAACGCAACGTTCTGTGCCCGGAAGTGGGTGTCCTCGGTGCCGGTGTAGAACCAGAACCGCACCCTGGCCGCGCGTAGGACCGGCGCGACATCCGGGATCGTCACGGCGGGGCTGTTCGCGGCGATGCGCGCCCTGTCCTCGCCGAAGATGGCGCGAATCGGATCAGCCTCTTCGTACCCGCTCCAGCTCTCGACGAGCTTGAACTCATGCGGGTGGTGCACCGCGATGTTGATCGCGCCGTAGCCGCCCTCCGAGAGACCGCCGATCGCGCGGCCGTCCTGCGTCGCGATCGTGCGGTAGCGCTCGTCGACTGCGCGGACGAGGTCGCGTGCGACGAAGGTCGCCCAGCCCTCGTGCTTCCGGATTCCGTCGGCCCATTCCTTGTCGGTGAACGAGCCGGTCGAGCCGAACGGCATCACGAGGATGGCGGGGCGCGCGCGGTGCAGCGCGACGAGCTCGTCCTCGACGACGCCCATGCGGACGGTCTGCAGAAACGCGCCCGGCCGCCCGGGCACGCCGTGCAGCAGATAGAGAACCGGGTAGCGGCGCGCGGGATGCCGGGCGTAGCCGGGCGGGAGGTAGACGTCGACCGGTTGGCGCCGTCCGCCGAGTGCCGGGCTCGCGATGTAGAAGCGTGTCGCGGTGCCCGCGACCTTCACGAAGGCCGCGTCGTGGGGCGGCGCGAAGCCGCGGTACGTCCAGTAGTTGTCGACGTAGCGGAAGAGGCCGACGAGGCCCACGCCGATGAAAGCAACCGCGGCGACGAGCGCCGCGCGGGCCCAGGACGGCGCCAGTGCCTGCGTCACGAGACTGGTTGTACGCCCTCAGCCGTCAAGAAGGTGGAAGGGATGGGTTAAGCGTCGGTTCAGCTCGGTGCGGACAGGCGTCGCAGTGCGAGCCGGAGCCAGGCCGTGCCGTGCGCCTTCCAGAGCGCCGTCGTGTGCGCGCCGGGATAGAGGTCGAACGTGTGCGCGACGTGGTCGGTCGTGAGCTGGGCGTCGAAGCGCACGTTGTCGCTGCGGAACCGGGCGTCGCCACGGCCGACGTAGAAGCCGATGAACGTGGGCTCCTGCTGCTCGTCGCTGCGCAGGTCGCCGACCAGGTTGCGCGCGGACGCCGCCGGCTCCCGAGGCAGTGAGACCGTTCCAGTCGGATCGGTCGGGTGGAAATAGCCCGACCACGACTCGATCACGCTGAACTCCCCGAGGTGATGGAGGCCGAGGATCATCGCGCCGTACCCGCCGGCGGAGACGCCGACGATCGCACGGGCTGAGCGCGAGCGGATCGTCCGGAAGTGGGCGTCGACGTACCGCGGTACCTCCGTCGCGACGTACGTCTCCCAGTTTCGGCCCGCGCCCCAGTTCAGATACTCGGGGTCGCGGTCGCCGACACGAGCACCCTGTGGGATGACGAGGATCGCCGGGCCTGCGCGCTCGAGCTCGTCGATGAGCCAGTCGTTCCCGCGGTAGGCGGCCGCGTTCGCAGGCAGGCCGTGCAGGAAGTAGACGACGGGGTAGCGCCTGGTCGTGTCCGAATACCCGGCCGGCAGGACGACGCGCGCGTGCACCGTCCCGTTCAGCGCGACCGACCGGATCCGCTCGTCGAGGTCGCGCGACTGGTGCAGGATCGCGGCGCCCGCAGCCGCCGCGGCCGCGAGCACGACCAGGGCGATCAGCGTGGCGCGGCGGTAGCGCACCTCTTCAAGGTACCCAGGCTTACGAGACCTTCACATGCGGTGCGTACGTTCCGACGATGGCGCTACTCGCAGCGCTCGTGACCGCAGCGGCACTGCCCGGATTCGCGCCGTTTGCGACCGGCCCGGACGGCGGCACAGTGCTCACGGGGACATTCCCCGGCGCCGCGCGGCCGGGCTACGTGTACCTGCCGCCCGGCTACTCGCGCGCGCACCGCTACCCCGTCGTCTATCTCTTGCACGGCATGCCCGGTTCGCCGAGCGAGTACCTCGACGGCACGAACCTCGCGCCGTTCGCCGACACGGCGATCTCATCCGGGAGACTGCGCCCGTTCATCGCGGTCGCGCCCGCGGCGGGCATCGACCCGAAGTACGACGGCGAGTGGGCTGGGCCGTGGGAGCGTGAGGTCGTCGACGACGTCGTCCCGTTCGTCGACGCACACCTCGCGACCGTGGCGACGGCGGAGGGCCGCGTGCTCGCGGGGCTGTCGGCCGGCGGCTTCGGCGCCGTCTACATCGCCCTGCGACACCCGGGTGTCTTCGGCTCGGTCGAGTCGTGGAGCGGCTACTTCCATCCCCTTCGCGACGGCCCGTTCAAGCACGACACGAACGCGCAGCTACGCGCCGACGACCCACGTGTGCTCGTCAGGTCGCAGGGACCGATACTGCGCCAGGACGGAACGCGCTTCTTCCTCTCGAGCGGGCCGTACCACTCGCACTGGTTCAAGCCGGCCGAGACGCGCGCGTTCGCCGCGACGCTGCGTCAGCTGAAGGTTCCCGTTCGGACACTCTTCACGTCGAGCTTGAAGGGTGAGTGGCGCACGCAGTTCGATGCCGGCCTGACGTGGGCGCTACGCGGGCAATGACGCGACGCCGTCGCTGAGCACGACGAGGCCGTCGCGCTCGAGCGACACGAGTGCGTCGTCGTCCGTCGGCTGCTCGCCCGCTGCGACGGCGCGCAGCACATGCGCGCGCCGTTGCCGGAAGGAGCCTTCGAACGCCGACTGCTTCCGCAGCGGCTCGTAGCGCCGCCCGCGAGACGGGCAGCCGTCGGCGAGCGGGCACAGCTCGCACCGCGGGATGCGGGCGAGGCAGATCGTCGCGCCGAGGTCGAACAGTGCCTGCGCGCACGCAGCATCGAACTGCACACCGGTGCGCTCCTGCACGCGCGCGATGTTGACGTCGACCGGCAGGACGTCGCGGCCGAACGCGAAGTTGCCGACCGCGGCCGCGGTGTACGGGCCGACGCCGGGCAGCTCCGTCAGGTCGGTCGGCCAGCCGTGCGCGGCGACGTGCTGTGCGGCGCGATGCAGGCTGATCGCGCGCCGGTTGTAGCCGAGCCCTTGCCAGGCGACGATCACCTCCGCCGCCCGCGCGGCCGCGAGCGTCTCGACCGTCGGCCAGCGCGCGAGCCACGACTCGTAGCGCGGGATCACGCGCTCGACCTGCGTCTGCTGCAGCATCACCTCGCTGACGAGGATCGCGTAAGGATCGCGAGTCTCGCGCCACGGCAGCTCACGGCCGTTCCGGCTGTACCAGGCGAGGAGCAATTCGCGCATCCGCCCGAGGCTAGTCCGAAGGTCGGATTTCCGCACCCCTGAACACCGGCCGGCCGTATTCCTCGCGCACGCCCGCGGTGGCAGCCTGGCGGTATGCGTGAGTTGGACCAGAGAACCGGCGACGGATTCATGGTGACGCTCCTCTGGAGCGAGGACACGGGCTCGGTGTTCGTGTGCGTCGACGACGAGCGGACGGACGAGGCGTTCCACTTCTCCGTCGACCCGGAGGACGCGCTCGAGGCGTTCCGCCATCCGTACGCCTACAGCACGCGCTCGCGCACCCGGCTGCTCGTCGCCTAGCGCGCGAACTGTGGGGTTAGCCCCACCGCGAGATGCCGGGGCACCCGATTCGCAAACAGGAAACCGACAGGCAGGCTGGCTGAAAGTGACTACGACAGACAGAGGAGACGTGAGATGAGGTTCGACATCGCCGCGCGCGCCGGGCGCTGGAGCGCGGACAACTGGAAGAAGGCGGTGGGGGCGTGGCTCGTCTTCTGCGTCTTGGCGGTCGCTCTCGGCGGCGCCGCCGGCACGAAGGTGCTCAAGGAAGCCGACACGTCGGCCGGAGGCACGCGCAAGGCCGAGCAGATCTTGAAGCGCGCCGGGTTCCAGGACCGGGCGGGCGAGAGTGTGCTCGTGCAGTCCAAGGGCAAGTCGATCGACGATCCGGCGTTCCGCGCCGCGGTCGGCGACGTCGCCAGGTCCGTCGCGGGGCTGTCCGAGGTTCGGCGCGTGCGCTCGCCGCTCGCGCCCGGCAACCAGGGTCAGATCTCGAAGGACCGCCATTCCGCGCTCGTGCAGTTCGAGATCCGCGGCGAGCAGGACAGCGCCGACAAGCGCGTCCAGCCGGTCCTCAACGCTGTGGAGCGGGCCCAGCAGCGGAATGCGTCGTTCACCGTCGCCGAGTTCGGCATGGCGAGTGCGACGCACGAGCTGAACAAGACGATGAACAAGGACTTCCAGCGCGCCGAGTACTCGTCGCTACCGGTGACCCTGGCGATCCTGATCGTCGCGTTTGGCGCACTGATGGCTGCCGGCATTCCCGTGCTGCTCGCGTTCTCCGGCGTGCTCGCCACGATCGGGCTCGGTGCCCTCGCCAGCCATCTCGTCCCTGCAGGAGACGCGACGAACTCCGTGATCCTGCTGATCGGCATGGCGGTCGGGGTCGACTACTCGCTGTTCTATCTCCGGCGTGAGCGCGAAGAGCGGCGGCGCGGTCTTTCGCATCGCGACGCGTTGCTGAAGGCTGCCGGGACGTCCGGTCACGCGGTGCTCATCTCCGGGCTGACCGTGCTGATCGCGATGGCCGGGATGCTCTTCACCGGCAACGCGGTCTTCACGTCGATCGCGGTCGGCGCGATGCTGATGGTCGCGGTTGCGCTGATCGGCTCGCTGTCGATCCTGCCTGCGCTGCTCTCGAAGCTCGGGCACCGCGTCGACAAGGGGCGGATCCCGTTCCTCGGCCGGCGCGCCGGGCGCGAGTCGCGCGTGTGGGGCTTCGTGCTCGACGGTGTGCTGCGGCGGCCGGTGGTCTCCGCGGTCGTCTCCGGCGGCGCGCTGCTCGCCCTTGCGGCCCCCGCGCTGACGATGCACACGCAACTGCCGAGCTTCACCGACCTGCCGAAGTCGCTGCCGATCGTGAGCACGTACGACTCGATCCAGCGGGCGTTCCCCGGCGCGCAGACGCCGGCGGAGGTCGTGATCGAGGCCGATGACGTGCGGGCGCCCCAGGTGCAGCAGGCGGTCGGCAAGCTCGAGCGGGGCGCGCTCGCGAGCGGCCAGATGTTCAAGCCGATCTCGACCGAGATCAATCCCGCGGGCACGGCCGAGACCGTCTCGATCGCGCTCGCCGGGAACGGGTCGAACGACGTCTCCGTTGCAGCGCTGCACACGCTCCGCGACCAGGTGCTCCCGTCGACGCTCGGGCAGGTGAACGGCGTGGACGCGGCGGTCACCGGCGAGACGGCGGGAACGCACGACTTCAATCAGCAGATGAAGTCACACGCGCCGTTCGTCTTCGTGTTCGTGCTCGCGTTGTGCTTCCTGCTGCTGCTCGTGACGTTCAGGTCGATCGTCATCCCGATCAAGGCGGTTCTGCTGAACCTGCTCTCGGTCGGAGCGGCGTACGGACTGCTGGTGCTTGTCTTCCAGCACCGGTTCGCAGAAGGCGTGCTCGGGTTCCACTCGAACGGCGCGGTGACGTCGTGGCTGCCGCTGTTCATGTTCGTGATCCTGTTCGGGCTGTCGATGGACTACCACGTCTTCATCCTCAGTCGAATCAAGGAGCTCGTCGACGGCGGCATGTCGACCGAGGAGGCAGTGGCGACCGGGATCAAGCGCACCGCTGCGACGGTGACGAGTGCGGCGCTGGTGATGGTCGCGGTGTTCGTGATCTTCATGAGCCTGCGCACGCTCGACATCAAGCAGATGGGCTTCGGCCTCGCGGCTGCGATCCTGATCGACTCGACCATCGTCCGCGCGGTGCTCCTGCCGGCAGTGATGAAGCTGCTCGGCGACTGGAACTGGTATCTGCCTACCTGGCTCGAGTGGCTGCCGCACATCGGCGGCGAGACCGGCTCTGCCCCGCGTGAGCGGGCCGAACGGCACACCGGTGCGCCCGCGTTGGGGGCCGACTAGTGTCCCCGGGGAAGGGGGGCCGGATGAAGGTCGAGCACCGGTCGCCGGACGAGCGGGTGCGGGCGAAGAGGCGCGTGCTCGTGGTCGACGACCACGCCGGGTTCCGCAGCTGCGCGAGCGAGCTGCTCCAGGCGGAAGGTTTCGAGGTCGTGGGTGAGGCGGAGGATGGCTCCTCCGCCCTCGCCCACGCCGAGGACCTGAAGCCGGAGCTCGTCCTGCTCGACATCCAGCTTCCGGATCTCGACGGCTTCGAGGTCGCCGAGCGGTTGCTCGCCGCGAACCCGGAGCTCGCGATCGTGCTCGTCTCGAGCCGTGACCGCTCGTCGTACGGGCCGCTCGTCGAGCAGAGCGGCGCCCGCGGCTTCGTCTCCAAGTCGGACCTCTCCGGGGAATCGATCGAAAGGCTTCTCGTGTGACCGAAGCGGCTCATCCGATTCCGACACCCGGGGCCACCGCGAGAGCGGCGGCCCCTGGCCTGCTGATCGTGGCGGCGTCTGCGACCGGCGGCGCCGTTTACCTGATCGCGGTCAGCAAGATCGCGCCGCACCCGGTCGCGCAGAGCATCCTGACTGCGCTCGTCTGCTTCACGTTCGTGGGCACGGGCGTGGCGGCGATCCGGCTGCGGCCGTACGCGCGCTTCGGGGTGCTGCTCGCCGCCGTCGGCTTCGCATCGCTGATCAGCGTGCTCCATGAAGCGAACGGCGCGGCCCTCTACACGCTCGGCGTGCTCGCGTCGAACGTGGTCTTTGCGGTGCTCGTCCACGCGCTGCTCGCGTTCCCGAGCGGCCGCCTGCGATCGCGCACCGCGCGCGTGCTCGTCGTCGCTGCCTACGTCGACATGCTCGTCCTCCAGGCGACAGCGGTGTTGTTCGATCCGCTGACCCGCTACCACTCGGCTCACCCGCGCAACATGGTCCTGGTCGCGTCGCACCCTGGCATCGCGACGAGTCTCGAGGAGGTCGAAGCCGGCATCGCCGCCGCGGTCGCAGTCGCGGTCGTCGTCGTGCTCACGCGCCGCGTTCGCGCCGCCACGGCTGCTGCGCGGCGGCAACTCGTCCCGGTTCTCTACTGCGGCGAGACGGCGCTCCTGCTCTTCTCGTTCGGCCTCGTCCTTGCGCCGCTGTCGTCCAACGCCGGACTGGTCGGATTCAGCCTCGGCGTGATCGCAGCCCTCGCGCTGCCCGGCGCGTTCATCGTCACGCTCGTGCAGGGACGGCTCTCCCGCGCGGCGGTCGGTGACCTGCTGCTCGAGCTGCACGGCCCCGGCCCGCCGGCCGATCTCGAGGACGCGCTGCGCCGGGCGCTCGGCGACCCGTCGCTGCGTCTCGGTCGGCTGACCGCGAGCGGGAGCTACATCGACTGCTACGGATCGACACTGGAGGCGCCCCGGCCGGGCGAGGTGCAGGTGTCGCTGCCGATCTTCCATCAGGGCGAGCCGGTCGGGACGCTTCTGCACGACCGGTCGCTGCGCCTTCGGCGCGAGCTGCTCGACGCGGTCACGGCCGCTGCGGGCTTCGCGCTTGCGAACGAGCGCGCGCTGCACGCGGCGGAGCTCGCGGAGAAGCGGCACCGTGCGCTGCTCGACGCGATGCCCGACGTGATGATGCGGGTCGCGCGGGACGGGACATACCTCGACGTGCGGTCCGAGGATCTCTCGCAATTGCTGCAACCGCCCGAGGAGCTGATCGGCCGCAACGTGCGCGACGTCCTTCCGCCGGAGCTCGCAGAGGATGTCGTGGGGTGGATCGACCACACGCTGGCCGACGGGGGCGTGAGAGCCTTCGAGTACGAGATCGAGATCCACGGCGAGCGGCGATGGAAGGAGTCGCGGATGATTCCCAGCGGCCCCGACGAGGCCGTCACGATCGTCCGCGACTTCACCGAGCAGCGCCGGGCGGAGGCGGGGCAGCGCAGGCTCGCGGCCGAGCAGGCGGCACTGCGGCGTGTGGCGACGCTGGTCGCCGGCAACGCACCGCCCGCTCGGGTGTTCCAGAGCGTGACGGAGGAGGTGTGCCGCCTGCTCGGCTTGCGGACCGCCGTGCTGGCGCGGTTCGAGAGCCTGTCGACGGCGACGATCGTCGGCAAGTACGGCGGCCTGCCCGGGCGGTACGAGCTCGGCTATGTCGCTCCCCTCGTGCCCGGAGCGACCCGCGAGGTGCTCCTGAACGACGCTCCGATCCGCGTCGACTACGCGGACCTCGCCAACGACACGCTGCAGGAGTTCCTCGATCTCGGCTACCGAGGCGAGGTCGGCGTGCCGATCACGGTTGCCGGCGCGACCTGGGGAGCGCTCGTCGTCGTGCTGCAGCAGGACGAGACCATCCCGCCGGCGACCGAGCACCGGCTGCGCGCGTTCGCCGAGCTCGTCGGCCTGGCGGTCGCGAGCGCCGACGCCCGGAACGAGGTGTCCGCGTCACGCCGCCGGATCGTCGAGGCGAGCGACACCGAGCGCAAGCGCCTCGAGCGCAACCTCCACGACGGAGCCCAGCAGCGGCTCGTTGCCTTCGCGCTCGGTCTGCGGGTGGCGCAATCGAAGCTTCGCAAGTCGCCGGACGAGGCGGAGCGCATGCTCGGTCAGCTCGCCGAGGAGCTCTCGGCGGCGATCGTCGAGCTGCGCGAGCTCGCGCAGGGCATCCACCCGGCCGTGCTCACCGAGCGCGGTCTCGACGCTGCGGTGGAGGTGCTCGCCGCCAGGGCGCCGCTGTCGGTGGAGCTCGACATCGACCTCCCCGAGCGCCTCCCCGAACCGGTCGAGACGGCTGCGTACTACGCCGTCTCGGAGGCGCTCGCGAACGTCGCCAAGCATGCGCGGGCGCACACGGCGCGGGTGACCCTCGCATGGTCGGACGACCAGCTCGTCGTCGAGGTCGCGGACGACGGCACGGGCGGCGCGGACGTCGAGCTCGGCACGGGCCTTCGGGGCCTCTGCGACCGTGTGGAGGCGCTCGGCGGCCGGTTGTGGGTCGAGAGCTCCTCCGGGAATGGGACACTCGTCCGCGGTGAGCTGCCGGTCCCCTCGGGGAATCTGGCAGCGTTCGCGCGCGAGTGATGACGACGACCTTCTTCTTCAGCGACCTCGAGGACTCGACCGGGCTGGCGCTTCGGCTCGGCGTGGAGTACGGGAACGTGCTCGCGCAGACCCGCGACCTCCAGCGGGAGGCGATCGCCGAGGCGGGCGGGGAGGAGGTCGACTGCCGCGGCGATGAGATCTTCAGCGTCTTTCCGGATCCCGCTTCGGCGGCCGCCGCGGCGCTCGCGATCCAACGTGCGTTCGCGGTGACCGAGTGGCCGCAGGACGAGCCCGTGCGCGTCCGCATCGGCCTGCACTACGGCGAGGCCGAGAAGGCGGGCGGCGGGCTCGTCGGGGTCGACGTACATCGCGCCTCGCGGATCAGCCACGCGGGCCACGGCGGGCAGATCCTCGCGTCGCACGCAGTCGCGTCTCGCATCGAGGAGACGTCGAAGGCCTTGGGCGAGTTCGAGTTTCGCGGCCTGCGTGAGCCGGAGCGCATCTATCAGCTGCTCGCCGACGACCTGCCGGCCGACTTCCCCGCCCTGCGCAGCGTCCGCGTGGTTGCCCAGCGCCTCACCGTCGTGATCGCCGAGGACTCGACGCTGCTGCGCGAAGGCATCGCGCGCCTGCTCGAGGACGAGGACTTCGAGGTGGTCGGCCAGGCGGGCACCGCGGACGAATTGATGCTCAAGGTGCGGAGCTACCGGCCCGACGTCGCGATCGTCGACGTTCGCATGCCGCCGACGCAGACCGATGAGGGAATCAAGGCGGCCCGTGAGATCCGCGCGCACTACCCGGGCACGAGCGTGCTCGTGCTCTCACAGCACGTGGAGCACACCTACGCCGTCGAGTTGCTCGGCGACGGTGCCGACGGTTTGGGGTATCTGCTGAAGGACAGCATCGCCGACATCGACGAGTTCATCGCCGCGGTGCGGCGGGTCGCCGAAGGCGGCTCCGCGCTCGATCCGCACGTCGTGACCGAGCTGGTCGCGCTGAGCAGAAGCGGCGATCCGGTGCACCGCCTCACCCCGCGCGAGCGCGAGGTCCTCGAGCTCATGGCCGAGGGGCGGTCGAACCAGGCGATCGGGCAGCGGCTCTTCATCACGCCGCGCGCGGTCGAGAAGCACGTCACGAGCATCTTCACGAAGCTCGGGCTTCCCGCTGCTGCCGAGGACCATCGCCGCGTGCTCGCGGTCCTGCAGTTCCTCGGCTCGTAGACAAAGTGTTCGGCTAGCCGCACTCCTAGATGCCTGACCGCCGTACGCGCGTGGGCGCGCTGCGCAGGCAGCCTCTGTGAAGACAACAGGAGGTTTGGGATGAGCGCATTCGCAGAGATCGCGCCGGCGGTCGATCACTCACGCCGGCGGTGGATCGCACTCGCGGTGATCGTCACCGCGCAGTTCATGGTCGTCCTCGACGTGGCGATCGTGAACGTCGCGCTGCCGACGATCAAGGACGATCTGCATTTCACCCAGGAGAGCCTGCAGTGGGTTGTGACCGCGTACTCGATCCTGTTCGGCGGTGCGCTGCTCCTGGGCGGCCGAATGGCCGATCTGCTCGGGCGACGCCGGCTCTTCATGGTCGGGCTCGGGCTCTTTACGCTCAGCTCGCTCCTCGACGGGCTCGCGTGGTCCGAGGGATCGCTGATCGCGTTCCGGTCGGCGCAGGGGCTCGGCGCGGCGTTGGTGTCGCCTGCGGCGCTTTCGATCCTGACGACGACGTTCGACGAAGGCCGCGACCGCAATCTCGCGCTCGGCATCTGGGGTGCCGTGTCGGGCAGCGGCGGCGCCGCCGGCGTGCTGCTCGGCGGTGCGCTGACGAGCTCGCTGAGCTGGTCCTGGATCTTCTTCATCAACGTTCCCGTCGGTATCGCGGTCCTCGCGCTCGCGATCAGATTCGTGAGCGAGAGCCGGGCGGACGTCGCTCACCGCAACTTCGACCTCCCCGGGGCCGCGTCGATCACCGCCGGTGTGATGGTGCTCGTGTACGCGATGACGCGTGCGGTCCAGCACGGATGGGGGACGACGGAGACGATCACGCTCCTCGCGGTCTCCGCGATCCTGATCGTCGCCTTCGTCGAGATCGAGTCGCGCTCGAGCGCGCCGCTGCTGCCGCTGCGAATGTTCAAGCTGCGGACGCTGACCGGCTCGAACCTGGCCGGGCTCCTGATGGGCGGCGCTGTCTACTCGCAGTTCTTCCTGCTCACGCTGTACATGCAGCAGGTGCTGCACTACTCGGCGCTGCAGACCGGAGTGGCGTACGTCGTGCTGACGGTCGCGGTGATCGTCTTCGCAAACGTCTCGCAGGCGATCGCGTTGCGGGTCGGTGTGCGGCGGGTGCTGCCGGCCGGGCTTCTGCTCGCCACCGGCGGGCTGCTGCTCTACGCACGGCTGCCGGTCGACGGCCGCTACTTCTGGGATCTCTTCCCGGCGTTCGTGCTCAGCGGCATCGGCATGGCGTTCGCGTTCGTGCCGATGACGATCGGCGCCCTGTCGGGCGTCCGGCCCGCCGACGCGGGCGTCGCGTCCGGGCTGATCAACGCGAGCCAGCAGGTCGGGGGCTCGATCGGCGTCGCCGCGGCGACCACGATCGCAGCCACGTACTCGAGCCGGTATCTCCGCGGCGGGCACAGCGCCACCGCCGCGCTGACGCACGGCTTCCAGGTCGCGTTCTACGTGCTCGCGGGCGTGACGTTCGTCGCGGCGGTCACGTCGGCGCTGATCGTCGAGTCGCGCTCCCGGGCGGCTGCCGACCCGGAGGTGGAGATCGGCGAGGAGGAGGCGCTCGAGGCGGCTGCCTGAGCCCGCCGACCGAACCGTAACCGGACCGCCCCGTCCGCTTTTGGTATGTTAAGCGGACTGAAGAGTCCAGATGAGATGAAGGAGGCCGCCGATGGCCAAGAAAGCAACGAATCCGTGGGTCGTTCTCGTCCTGATCTGCTTCGCGCAGTTCATGGTCATTCTCGATGCGACGATCGTGAATGTCGCGCTCCCGTCGATCCAGAAGGACCTGAATCTGACGGAGGGCAACTTGCAGTGGATCGTGAACGCCTACACGCTCGTGTTCGGTGGGTTCCTGCTGCTCGGCGGCCGCGCAGGCGACCTGCTCGGGCGGAAGCGCCTGTTCCTGATCGGCCTCGTGATCTTCACGGGTGCGTCGCTCGTCGACGGCCTTGCCAACAGCGAGGGGATGCTCATCGGCGCCCGATCGCTGCAGGGCCTCGGGGCTGCGCTGATCTCGCCGGCGGCGCTGTCGATCATCGCGACGACGTTCAAGGAAGGCTCCGAGCGCGCGAAAGCACTGGCCGTCTGGGCTGCGATCGCGATCGGCGGCTCGGCCGTCGGTCTCGTCCTCGGTGGCGTCCTGACGCAGTACTTCTCGTGGCCGTGGATCTTCTTCGTGAACGTCCCGGTCGGCATCGTCACGTTCGCCTTGTCCTTCCGGCTCATCCCGGAGTCGCGCGACGAGCAGGTGGAGCGCAACTACGACATCGCCGGTGCCGTCACGGTGACCGGTGGGCTGATGGCGCTCGTCTATGCCATCGTCGACGCGCAGCAGGCGGGCTGGGGCTCCGTGAAGACCCTCGGGTTCTTCGCGTTCGCGGCCGCCATGCTGGTGGCGTTCGTCGTGATCGAGTTGCGGACGAAGGCGCCGCTCGTGCGGCTGTCGATCTTCCGGATCCGCTCGCTGCTCACGGCCAACATCGCGATGTTCCTCGCGATGTCGGGGATGTTCGCGATGTTCTTCTTCAACACGCTCTACATCCAGCGCGTGCTCGGCTTCGGGCCGCTCAAGGCCGGCGTCGCGTTCCTTCCGTTCTCGGCGGGGATCATGGTGTCGGCCGGCCTCGCATCGCAGTTCGCGCCGCGT
>DATINO010000100.1:0-7087 GCA_035474195.1 Gaiellaceae bacterium | reverse complement strand
CCCGTCGTCGGCTCGTCGAGGAGCAGCAGCACCGGTGAGGTGAGCAGCGCACGCGCGAGCGCGACCTTCTGCTGCATCCCGCGCGACAGGTTCTCCATCGACTCGTTGCGCCGGTTCGGCGGGAAGCCCACGCGTTCGAGGATGCGCGGGATCTTCTGGTGCGTCTCACGCGGCCCCATGCCATAGAAGCGCGCCGCGTAGGCAAGGTTCTCGGCCGCACTCATCTTCTTGAAGAAGCTCGCCTCGACAGACACGCGGTTGACGAGCCGCCGCACCGTTCGCGCCTCCTTGAAGACGTCGTGCCCGAACACGCGCGCCGAGCCGCCATCCGACAGGAGGAGCGTCGAGAGGAGACGGACCAGGGTCGACTTGCCCGAGCCGTTCTGACCCAGGATCGCGACACACTCGCCGCGCTCCATCGTGAACGAGACCTTGTTCAGCGCCGCGCGTTTGCGCCGGTGCCAAAGGCCTTTCCGGCGGCTGAAGACCTTCTCGAGATCACGTACTTCGACTGCTGAGACCGACACGACATGCTCCTTGGGATCGAAAGAGAGCTACAGAGAGCTCAGAGGACCGAACGAAGACGCACTACGCCCGCGGAAAGCGAGCGCTACTGACGTCTGCGTTGGTGATCCCGGACATGACTCGGGTGAGACTAGCGGACCCGCCGGCGGCACGCGGCGACGATTTGCTGCGCTTCCGCCCTGTTACCGAACCCACGCGTTTCCGTCTTCTTGTCCTCGAGGTCCTTGTAGACCTGGAAGAAATGCTCGATCTCGTTCCGGAGTTGCGCCGGAACGTCGTGGATGTCGGAGATCGAGCTCCACGACGGGTCGTTCAGCGGCACGCACAGCACCTTCTCGTCCGGCCCCTTCTCGTCGGCCATGTGGAACACGCCGACAGCCCGGACGCGGATTCGGCAGCCGGGGAACGTCGGCTCGCCGACGAGCACCAGCGCGTCGAGCGGGTCGCCGTCCTCGGCGAGCGTGCCCTCGACGTAGCCGTAGTCGGCCGGATAGCTCATCGAGGTGAAGAGCCGGCGGTCGAGCACGATCCCGCCCAGCTCCTCGTCCCACTCGTACTTGTTGCGAGACCCGGCAGGGATCTCGACGAACACGACTCCATCCATCTCGGGAAGACTACGGCCATAACGCACGATCACGCTCACGACCACGGGGTGCGCGCCGACGCGGAGGTGCGGCCGCTCGCGATCGCGCTCGCGCTGATCGTCGCGTTCATGGTGGTCGAGGTCGTCGTCGGCGTCCTCGCCGACTCCCTTGCGCTGCTCTCCGACGCCGCGCACATGCTGATCGACGCCGCGGCGCTCGCGCTGTCGGTCTGGGCGGCGCGGCTTGCGCAGCGACCGGCGGAAGGCCGCATGACGTTCGGCTTCCGGCGCGCAGAGATCCTGTCGGCGCAGGCGAACGCGATCACGCTCCTCGTCCTCGGCGCGTTGATCGTGTTCGAAGCCGTGCAACGGCTGATGTCGCCGCCGAGCGTCGACGCACCGCCCGTCGTCCTCACCGCCCTCGTCGGCGCCGCGGTCAACGTCGTCGCGATCTGGCAGGTCGCGCGCGCGAACCGCGAGAACCTGAATGTCGAGGGCAGCTTTCAACATCTCCTCACGGACTTCTTCGCGTTCGCCGCGACGGTCGTCGCCGGCACAGTCATCTGGATCACCGGGTTCGACCGCGCCGACGCGATCGCGTCACTGGGCGTCGCCGCGTCGATGCTGTACGCCGCCCTGCCGCTCCTCCGCCGTACGGGCCGCGTGCTGCTCGAGGCAGCACCGGAGGGACTGAGGCCCGAGGAGGTGGCGACCGCGATCACGGCCCATCCCGGTGTGTCGAGCCTCCACGACCTGCACGTCTGGGAGATCTCGAGCGGCTTCCCGTCGCTCTCAGCGCACGTGCTGGTGGCCCGGGACGAGGACTGCCACCGGATCCGCCGGGAGCTCGAGACCCTGCTCCACGAGCGATTCGGGCTCGACCACACGACCCTCCAGGTCGAGCACACCTCGGATCGCCTGCTCGGGATCAGCTCGTTGCGAACCGACCACCCGGACCGCTAATCTCCGAGGCGTACGGTGCCGATGTAGGCACCGGCGGAAGCGATGGCGCTTCACCACTCCCGGGAGTGGTGGGCGCCTTTTTTGTTGGTCCGACGAAGGAGACGACGTGAAGATGAAGCTCGAGTACATCTGGCTGGACGGCTACGAGCCGAGCCCGAACCTGCGCTCAAAGACGAAGATCGTGGCGATCGACGGCGAGCCGACGCTCGAGGACGTGCCGGTGTGGAACTTCGACGGCAGCTCGACGCGCCAGGCGGACGGCTCGAGCTCGGACTGTTTCCTGCAGCCGGTCGCGATCTTCCCCGACCCGGGCCGCGCGAACGCGCTGCTCGTGATGTGCGAGGTGCTGCTCCCGGACGGGACGCCGCATCCGTCGAACAGCCGCGCCTCGATCCCGGATGACCCGGACGCGTGGTTCGGTTTCGAGCAGGAGTACTTCCTCTTCAAGGACGGCCGCCCGCTCGGCTTCCCGGCCGACGGCTTTCCTGCGCCGCAGGGCGAGTACTACACGGGCGTCGGCTTCAAGAACGTCGGCGATGTCGCACGCGAGATCGTCGACACGCACATCGACCTCTGTCTCGCCGCGGGGATCGACCTCGAGGGCGTGAACGCCGAGGTGGCGAAGAGCCAGTGGGAGTTCCAGATCTTCGGCAAGGGCTCGCGCCGCGCCGCCGACGAGGTCTGGATCGCGCGCTACCTGCTGCTGCGCCTGTGCGAGCGGTACGGCATCGACATCAACTTCCATCCGAAGCCGCTCGGCGTCGAGCACGACTGGAACGGCTCGGGCATGCACTGCAACTTCTCGACGAAGCGCATGCGTGAGGTCGGCGGCGAGACGTACTTCGCAGCGCTGATGGCGGCGTTCGACGAGCACAAGGACGACCACATCGCGGTGTACGGACCCGACAACGACATGCGCCTGACGGGGCTGCACGAGACCGCTGCGATCGACGAGTTCACCTACGGCGTCGCGAACCGCGGCGCGTCGATCCGGATCCCGTGGAGCTTCGTCCAGAACGGCTATCGCGGCTACCTCGAGGACCGCCGGCCGAACTCGCTCGGCGACCCGTACTGCATCGCGGGCCGGATCCTGCAGACGATCACCGAGGCCGACATGGCACTCGCTGTCGACGAGGCGGTAGCGGCTTGACAGCACTCGCATACTGGTAGGAGATGCACGCCGCGCCGACGATGCCGTTCGCCAAGCGTTTTGCCTTCCAGGCGAATATCGTCGCGCTCCTCAACGTGCGCTAGCCGGCGCTTTCGTCCTCCCCGCCGCCGCCGGCTAGCGAATCTCCTCCTCCGCGGGACACTGGGTGTCTGACACCAGAGGTGTCTGACACCTCTTCGAGAGGATGCTCATGGCAGATCACGCAGTGAAATCCGACCAGTCCCCGACACCGCAGTGGTGCGAGTGCGAGAAGCCTTTGCCCGTGCACCTCGCGGAACGCAAAGGAGCCGCCCGCAGCGTCTGCGCACGCTGCGAACGGCCCCTTCGTCTCCAGCTCAGATTGACGTGAGCCGAAACGAGCTGAGTGCCGGCGTCACCTGATCGAGAAGGTCACGGTGACGTCGGCGGTCACGTCTTGCGTGCCGGGCTCGATCGGTGTCGAAGCTGCCGCGTCCTTCGCGGCCGCCGCGAACATCGGCTGCGGCGCCGAGCTGGTCTGCTCGACGACGGTCGAGACGGGCCCGATGCCGAAGCCGCCCGCATCGGCTAGAGCGAGCGCTTTCGCGCGCGCATCCTCGACCGCTTTCTTCAGCGCATCGCGGTAGCGGGCGTCCTGATCCGAGATCGACAGGGTCGGGCCGCTGACAGTGTTCGCACCGGCGCTGACCGCGGCGTCGATCAACGCGCCGGCGCCCGCGATCGACGCGGATGCGCTGACGGAGTTGTCGGCGGAGTAGCCGATGATCGTGCCGTCGTCCTTCGACTGTGGGTAGAGGGAGACCTGCTGGGTCTGGAGGTCCTTGCCACCGTGCGCCTTGAGCGCCGCGATGACGTCGTTCATGCGTGCCGAGTTCTGCGAGAGCGCCTCGGCGGCGGTCGCGGCCTGCGTGTGGACGCCGGCGTTGACCGTGGCCTCGTCCGGCGCGACGGTGATGACGCCGTGGCCGGTCGTGGTGACGCTGTCGGCGGTGGTGCCGGCGTCGCCGCGTGCGGCCTCCGGGCGGCCGACACCGGCGAGTGCCACGATCGCGACGAGCGCGACGGCGGCAGCGATCAGAGCGAGCGGGAACCGTTTCATGCCCTTGATACGCCGCCGCGTGCTCTGATGTCACACGTGCGTTACCGCTTCGTGGACGCTCGCTGGGACATCGGCGATCCCGACTTCGGGCGGCGCTCATACCTCGAGGGGCACATCCCCGGCGCAGTCTTCGTCGACGTCGAGGCCGAGCTCGCAGATCCGCCGGGGGCCGGCGGGCGCCACCCGCTGCCGTCGACCCGGCGCTTCGTCGATGCGATGTCACGCGCGGGTGTGAACGACGAGACGTACGTCGTCGCCTACGGTGCGATGGGCGGCGCCGAGCGGCTCTGGTGGCTGCTGCGCCACCACGGCCACGATGCGTGCGCCGTGCTCGAGCTCGACGGCTGGCAGGGGCCGCTCACGCCGGGCGAGGAGACAGCCGAGCCGCGGACGTTCGTCTCGCGCCCGCGCGAGGACGACACGATCGACCGCGACGAGCTCGCTGCGGACCGCGACTCGGTCGTCGTCGACGCGCGGCTCGCGTTCCGCTGGCGCGGCGAGGAAAACCCGGTAGACCGCGTCTTCGGGCGGATCCCGGGCGCGGTGAACGCGCCGTGGAACGAGCCGCTGTCCGAGGTGCCTGCGGGCGATGTCGTCGCGTACTGCGGCTCCGGCGTGACCGCGTGCGTGCCGCTGTACCGCCTGCATCTGGCGGGCCGCGACGGGCGGCTCTACCCCGGCTCGTGGTCGGAGTGGGAGCAGCATCCCGAGCTGCCGGTCGAGCGCTAGCTAGAGCTCCTTCTCGAACATCACCCAACCTAGCGTCGGTCGCATGCCCGCGCTCTCGTAGAGATGGAACGCACCCATCGTCCCGTCCGCGTCGACGCCGAGACCGACGCTCCGCTCGCCGTACTGCCAGCAGCGGACGAAAGCGTCTTGGAGCAACGCGCGGCCGACGCCTCGCCCGCGCCAGGCGCGCCGCGTGAACAACGCGTCGACCCACCCGCCTCCGTAGCGTCCGGGCTCGCAGACCGCACCCGCGGCGATCTCGTCGCCATCGCGGACGACGCTCCAGAGCGCCGGATCGAAACGCTCGGTCTCGATCGCGAGATCGCGCCAGCTCTCGAAGTCCCGTGGCCTGAACTCCCAGTGCCCGGCGAACGCATCCTGATGCGCCGCATGGAAGGCCTGCGCGTCGCGATCCGGGTCGAACGTCCCCGCGACGAGCCCGTCTGGCCAGTGCGGCTGATCGGGCTCCGCGGTCAACTCGATCCGCATCTCGCGGAACACGCGCACCTTCCGGTAGCCGAGCGCTGCGAGCAGCATTTGTCCTGCTTCGTCAGGCTCTGCAACGCCGCTTTGGATCCGTCGCGCGCCACGCGAGCGCGCGATCCCCTCGAGTGCGGTCGTGAGCTCGGTCCCGATACCCCTGCCCTGTCGACCCGGATGCACATACGCCTCGACTCGCCAGAGCTCGCCGCGATCGTCGAGTGTCCCGAAGGCAACGAGCTGATCCTCGTCGACCAGGACGAGCGTGTCGCCGGCTAGGTCGAGCTCCTCCCAGTCGGCTTCAAGGTCGCTCTTTGAGTACGAGCTTTCGCCGTACAAGCGCTCCTCGCAGGCGATCACCACGCCGGCCGCGGCAGCGGTGTCGTCCCGGACGGCCGGCCGGTGCGCGAGCGGGCTCATGCGAGCCATCATGCATGGAACTAGCCGATATAGGCGGGGTAGTCGACCCACGTGCACCGCGATGCGGTGCAGGTGACGTCGAACCGCGCGAGCCGCACCCAGCGGTTCTGATCCTTCACGACGCACGTGAAGAGACGGCCGCGGTCATCGAGGCCGCGGCACGAGTAGGTAAAGAGCGGTGACCCCTGGGTCGACCCCCAGGTCGCGCGGATCAGCGACGCGACGTGCTCGGGCGTGTCGAACGGCCTCGGCCTGCCCGCACCGCAAGCCGTGGCCGCAGCCACTGCGAGCACAACGAGCGCGAGCCTGAAGACGGTCATGGTCTTGCGGAAATGGTGTACCTGTCGCGGGCAGTCAGGGATGACGATCTGCGATCAGTCGATGCTGGTCACGTCATGCGAGGACGCGGCCTCCGCTCTCAGACGACGGGTACGAGGATGTCGATGACGTCCTGTATGCCAATCAAGCTCGCGACGCCTGAGCACGGCGAGCGTTCACGGCAGTTCCGAGTGCGCGGCTCGTGGCTCGCCCTCCTGTCTGAGATGATCCGTGCGAGGTCGCCGAACCGACAAACAGGAGGCTCCCAAGAGTGGAAGCGCGCAGGATCTCAGCAGTTCTCTGTTCGGGCGATCTCGACCAAAGCCGGGCGTTCTACGAAGAGGTGGTCGGGTTGACGCTGTCGGCGGAGACAATCCCGAACCACCTGCTCTTCGAGAGCGGCGACGGGACCACGCTCTTGGTCTACGGGCGACCGGCACCGAACAAGGCCGATCACACACAAGTGCGGTTCTGGACCAACGACGTCGAGGGCGACGTTCGCGAACTCGAGAGCCGCGGCGCCGTCTTCGAGGACTACGACTTCCCGACCCTCAAGACCGTCGACCATGTCGCGACCACCGCGGGCATCGGCAAGTCCGCCTGGTTCAAAGACCCCGACGGAAACACGCTCGCTCTCTTCCAGCCTGAACAGACCGGCCCGACGGGTTAGCGCACCCGCCTGCGCCAGTGTTCGGCAATAACGCCTGAGCCGCTTAAGCTTTGTCGATGACGAGCGGATGGCCCCGAAGGCTCAGGCACTCGAGGTGGAGCGTGATGCGACATGTGCATGCCTACGTCGGCCGCGACCCGACCACAGGCC
>DATINO010000099.1:0-16304 GCA_035474195.1 Gaiellaceae bacterium | reverse complement strand
GCGGCCGAGCTCAGCGCGCGGGTACGTCTCCTCGCTCGGCGGCGGACGTGCGTCGCTCGCGGCGGTCGAGAGCCTCTTGTGACGACGCATCTCGAGCGCGAGCTGCGGGAGCAGCCTGTGGCGCTCGATCGCCTGCTCGCGACGCAGCGCGAGGCTGCGGAGCGGATCGCAGCGCTGCTCCGGCGCGAGGACGTCGGCTACGTGCTGATCGCGTCGCGTGGCAGCTCCTCGAACGCCGCGCGGTATGCGCAGTACGTGCTCGGCCGCGCACACCGTGTACCAGTCTCGTTCGCGACACCCTCGCTGTACACGCTGTACGGGCAGCCGCCGCGCCTCGACGGTGCGCTCGTGCTCGGCATCTCGCAGTCGGGCCGCTCGCCCGACGTGAAGGAGGTGCTCGAGGAGGCAACGCGGCAGGGCAGGCCGACGGTCGCGATCACGAACGACGTCGCGTCGCCGCTTGCGGCCGTCGCCGACGAGGTGCTCTCGCTCGAAGCGGGCGAGGAGCTCGCGGTCGCTGCGACCAAGACGTACCTGAACTCGCTCGGTGCGATCGCGCTCCTGTTCGCCGTGGCGACGAGCGACGAGGGGGCGCTGCACGAGCTCGAGCGGATCCCTGCTCATGTCGCGCTGCAGATCGAACGTTCGTGGGACGACGCGCAGCGACTCGACCGGCTCGGCGAGCTGCAAGGCGGGACGGTCGTCGCGCGCGGCGTCAACTTCGCGACCGCACACGAGACTGCGCTGAAGATCCGCGAGCTCTCCGGGCTCCTCTTCGAGGCCTACTCGGCGGCCGATCTCATGCACGGCCCGATCGCGGCGGTCGGTGCGGGCTGGCCCGTGGTGGCGATCGCGCCGCGTGGGCCTGCGTTCGACTCGATGGCGACCGCGCTCGGCGCGCTGAAGGAACGCGGCGCGCGGTTGATCGTGGTCTCGGACGACGATCGTGCGCTCGCGAAAGCGGCCGCGGCGCTACCGCTCTGGACGCGCGTTCCCGAGTGGCTGTCGCCGCTCGTCGCCGTCATTCCGGGCCAGCTGGCGGCGCTTCGGTTGGCCCAGCTACTCGGCGTCGACCTCGACTCACCGCTCGGTCTACATAAGGTCACACTGACGCGCTGAGCTACCTTGCCCCGCGTGACCGTCGTGGTGGGAGAGCGCCGGTTCGAGGCACCGCGCGAGCGTGTGTTCGAGCTGCTGACGAGCCCGGATGTGATTGCGGCCGCGATGCCGGCGGTTCGGTCGCACCAGGTCGTGGATGCCGATCACTGGCTCGCCAAGGTGAAGCCGCCGCTGCCGCTCGCCCCGTCTCTGACGATCCGGTTCGAGGTGATCGACCGGCGGCCGCCCGAGCATGCGCTCCTGCACGCCCACGGCGGCGGGGCGGAGGTGATGTCGACGTTCGACCTCGAGGCCGACGGCGACGCGACGGTGATGCGCTGGCGGACCGAGCTGCGCTTAGCGGGCGTGCTCGGGAAGCTTGCAGGCCCCGGCGGCGAGGCAGTGGCGCGCCGTCAGGCAGACCGCACGCTGGACGAGGTCACACGTCGTCTGTGATCTCGGCGTGGCGCTCCTCGACGCAGAGCCTCGCCCAGTGCCAGGCGCGCGCGAGGATCTTGTCGGCGAGTGCCTCGTCGCCCTCCGCCACCTCGATCCGGACCTGATGGATCACCGCCTCGCCGTGCGCGTCGATCTCGTGGTGCTCGGCCGAGACGATCGAGACCTCGCCGACCTCGTCGAGTAGCCACTCGGCGAGCCGGTCGATCTCCGCGGGCGTTGCCGCGCGTCCCGCGAAGACGCCGAAGTTCACACGAACCTCGATCTTGGGCGGGTCGGGCCGGTCCACCACGAATGCGAGTGCGGGATCGCTCATCACGGGTACAACGAGTCTGTCCGCGAGCGGGATACGTCAGCGCTCGCGCGGCTGCCAGCGAAAGCCACGGATCGCAGCGACAGCGCCGATCACGCCCCACGCCACCACGACGCCGAGCGAGCTGGTCTCGCTCCACACATGGTGGTCGCGGATCATCACGTCCCGCGTCAGCTTCGTGAAATACGTCAACGGTAGGACGTCCGCGATCGCGCGAAGGAAGCCGGGGTACTTCGCGGTCGAGAAGAACGTGCCGGAGATGATCGCCATCGGCAGGTACACGAAGTTGACGACGGCCGAGGACCCCTCGGCGGAGCGCACGGCAGCGGTCAGGCCGAGCCCGAGCGCGGCGAAGGCGCCTGCGCCGATCGCGAGGCTCACGAGCAGTGAGAACGGTCGGTCGGGAAAGCCGACGGAGAAGAGGAGCCGACCGAGCACGATGATCAGCGACGCTTCGATCAGGAACGTCACGAACGTCGAGACGAGCACGGCGACGACATAGATCGCAGGGGGCAGTGGCGTGGCGCGGATGCGCTTGAGCACGCCGCTCTCGCGGCGGATCACCATCGTGATCGCGAGCCCTGCGAACGCAGTGGAGGCGACGCCGTAGCCGATCATGCCGGCCTCGAGGTAGGCCGCGCCGCGGATGCCGGAGATGCGGTCGTCGCCGTAGATCGAACCGAAGACGAGGAAGAAGATGATCGGCAAGAAGAACGTGAAGAACGCCGCCTCGCGGTTGCGCCAGAACAACAGCTGCTCCGTGCGGAGCTCGTGGACGAAGAGCCTCATTCGCCGGTCTGTGCCTTTCCGTTCGTGAGAGGGGCCACGGTTCGTGGGTTCAGTTGGAAGCAGTGGTCACGCAGCGGTAAGGATGGCTGCGTGTGACGAAATCCGCGTTGAGCACGACGTTGCGGGACGAGTCTTGGCCCATCATGGAGGCGGCGGCATTGGTGTTGGAGAACTGCGAATCGGTCCATTGCTGATCCTGGACTGCGTCGAGATCGTCGAAGACCTGCGCAAGCTCTCCTGGATCGGGCAGCCGCAAGCCTGCCAGAGCGCATGTGCTGAGCGCCTTCGTCCAGGTCGTGGCGGCTCGCTCCGTGAAGTCGAAGCAGAGGTCTGTCTTCGGCGCTCGATGCAGAGCCGAAGGGCAGTGCGCGAGATAGGTGGACGCGGGCGAACCGGCGAGCTGGTCGGAGTTCGTCGCATGATCAGCATTGGCTGCGCGCGTTGCGATGGCGGCGCGATCAGCGTTGATCGCATGCGTCGAGCTCGGCACCGTGCCGAGCGTGGAGGAGTTGATCTGGGTGCCCGTGAGCGAATTGTCGGCGACCTTCGCGGCGTTGACCGCGTGCGTGTGCAGATCGCGGTTCGCGACGGCTCCGTCCCTGATCTGTCGGGTGCCGACGGAGTTGGCAGGCAGCTTGATCGCCGCGTAGGTCGTTCCGCCCAAGGAGACAAAGAGGGCGATTAGCGCGATGACCGTCGCGGGTGCGGGCTTTGGCATCTGGGGACTCCTCTCCGGGGGCACAGCGCGGCCCCTTTGCGTGTATCTCTATCGAAGGCGACGGGACGCTGCCGGTCTCCCAGGACGAACAGCGCGTCAGTCGCTCGTCAGCTCGAGGTAGACGTCCTCGAGCGTCGGCCTACGCACTTCGAGCTCTTCGAGCTCCTCGCCGCGCGCGATCGCCTCCGCCGTCAGTTCGTTCAGCCGCCGCGTCGGCTCTCGTGTGCGCTCGGTGACGGTTTCGCCGTCGCGCTGGTAGCGGATCTCCGTCTCGACGTCGCCGCCGCGCAGGTCGGACGGCGTGCCCTCGCGGATGATCTCGCCGTTCCGTAGCACAGCGACCCGGTCGGCGAGCTGCTCCGCCTCGTCGAGGTAGTGCGTCGTCAGGAGGATCGTCTTCCCGAGCTCGCGCAGGTTCGCGATCGTTTGCCAGGCGGTGCGTCGTGCGCCGGGGTCGAAGCCGGTCGTCGGCTCGTCGAGGAAGATCAGCTCCGGGTCGCCGATCAGCGCGAGGCCGAGGTCGAGCCGCCGCTGCTGGCCGCCGGAGAGCGTCCGCACGCGCGCGTTCGCCTTCTCGCCGAGCTCCACGATCTCGATCACGTCGCCCGGGTCGCGGGGCTTGGCGTAGTAGCCCGCGAAGGTCTGGAGGCTTTCGCGGACGGTCAGGTTCGGATAGAGCGACGACGACTGGAGCATCACACCGACGCGTTCGCGCCAGGCTGTCCCGCTGCGCTGAGGGTCCTCGCCGAGCACCTCGACGGTCCCCGAGTCGCGCGCGCGGTATCCCTCGAGGATCTCGATCGTGGTCGTCTTGCCCGCGCCGTTCGGCCCGAGCAGGCCGAACACCTCACCGCGCTCGATCGTGAAGTCGATTCCGCGGAGTGCTTCGTAGTCGCCGTAGCTCTTGCGCAGCCCGGAGACCGAGACAGCCGTCACAGGTCGAGCTCCGCGACCCCGGCGGGGGGGAAGCTCACATCGCGTCCGGTCAGCTCGAGCACGATCTCGCTGCAGTCGGGCTGGTGGCCGACCGCGACGACGGTGTCGCCCTTGGCTTCTGCCGCCTCGCGGAGAGTCTCGCTCGTCGCGCCGGGGGCGAGGCTCTCGTCTGTGGTCGCTTCGAGCTTGCATGCGCGCGCGATCAAGTCGGCTGTCTCTCTTGCTCGAAGGAGTGGGCTCGACACGACTGCGGTGGGTCGTTCGCTCGCGAGTCGCTCGCCGAGCGCTCGCGCGGCGCTGCGGCCGGCGGCGGTCAGCCGACGCAGCTCGTCCGGCTCGCCGGGGGCGGACTCGGCATGGCGGACGAGGAAGACGTGCACGCAGCTAGCGTAGACGCGCTGCGACTTCGCCCAGGACGGCGACCCGCTCGACATCCTCGTGCTGGAGGTGCTGCAGCATCACGCGTTCGACTCCCGCGTCGGCATACGCGCGGAGCTGTTCCTCGAGCTCGTCCGCGTCGCCCTCGAGCTCGATCATCATCGAGAAGCGGAGCGGGGCGCGGCCTGCCTGCTCCGCTGCGTCGTCGAGTCGCTTCTTGCGCTCCCGCGCCTCGTCGACGGTCGGCCAGACCGTGTTGTACTCGTCGGCGTACCTGACAGCCGCGGCGACGGTGCGCGGCTTTGCACGGCCGCCGACGATGATCCGCGGCCGCGGCTGCTGGATCGGCTTCGGCCAGATGTCCTCGGCGTCGGTCCACTGGCGGGTGATCTCGGCGAGCTGGCGGTCGAGCTCGTCGAGCCGCCCGGTCGTCGTCATGAAGTCGAAGCCGTACGCGGCGTGCTCCGACTCGTACCAGCCCGCTCCCAGGCCGAGCTCGACGCGTCCGCCCGAGATGTGGTCGGCGGTCGTGACGAGCTTTGCCAGCACGGACGGCTTGCGGAACGTGACCGGCGTGACGAGCGTACCGAGCTTGATCGTGGACGTGATCGCCGCGAGCCCGCAGATCGTGCCCCATGCGTCGAGTGCGCCGTTCGGGTCGCCACGGCCGATCGCGCGGTAGTGGTCGGAGCGGAAGAGGGCGTCGAGGTGCGCATCCTCTGCCGCGCGTGCGAGCGCGACCCATTGGGGCCAGGTGACTCCCTCCTGGCCCTCGATCATCAGGCAGAGCTTCATTCAGGTGTGACGTACGCGGCAGTGAGGCCGCCGTCGACGAGGAACGTCGCGCCGGTGACGTACGACGATTCGTCGGAGGCGAGGAACAGCGCGCCGTTCACCACCTCTCTCGCTTTCGCGAGCCGTCCGGTCGGCCAGTGGTTGCGCCGGCGTTCGAGCGCGGCCGGGTCGTCGCCGAAGATGCGGAGGAGGAGCGGCGTCTCGACCGGGCCGGGGCAGAGCGCGTTCACTCTCACGGCTTGTCGTGCGAACTGGACGGCGAGCTCTCTCGTCATGCTCAGGACTGCGCCCTTGGATGCGGTGTAGGAGATCTGGCTGGTCGCGGCGCCGACGATCGCGACGAAGCTGGCAACGTTGATCACGCTGCCACCGCCGCGCTCGAGCAGGTGCGGGATGCCGTGCTTGCAGCAGAGGAAAACGCCTCTGGTGTTGACGGCCTGCACGCGGTCCCACGCTTCGGTGGTGGTGTCGAGCACCGAGGCGTCGTCGGCGGGGGAGATGCCGGCGTTGTTGTAGAGGACGTCGATCCCGCCGAAGTGATCGCTCGTCGCGCTCATCATCGCGGCGACGCTCGCTTCGTCGGCGACGTCGACCTGCTGCGCGAACGCGGTCCCTTCGTCGCAATGCGATGCCGTCTCTTTCGCTGCGTCGAGGTTGACGTCGGCCGCGCAGACCTTTGCGCCTTCCTGGGTGAAGAGCTCTGCGGCGTCGCGACCCATCCCGCCGCCTGCGCCTGTGATCACGCACACCTTGCCTTCGAGACGACCCATCAGCCCTCCGTCGAGTAGTAGACGTTCTTGACTTCCGAGTAGCCGTCGAGCGCGTGCATGCCGAGCTCACGGCCGAAGCCTGACTGCTTGAAGCCACCGAACGGTGTCGAGACGCGCACGCTGGAATTCGAGTTGATGCTCAGCACGCCGGTGTCGAGCGCTCTCGCGACCCTGAGCGCGCGGGCGCCGTTGGTGGTCCAGATCGAGCCTGACAACCCGTACGGCGTGTCGTTCGCGATGCGGATCGCGTCTGCTTCGTCGTCGAACGGGATCAGCGCGGCGACGGGACCGAAGACTTCGTCGCGAGCGATGCGGTCGTCGTTGGTCGCTTCGACCAGCGTGCAGGGGAACCAGTAGCCCTTGCCGTTCGGTGCGTCGCCCTGGAACAGGGGCGTGCCTTCGACGAAGCTCGCGACCGTGTTCTTGTGACTCTGGGAGATGAGCGGTCCCATCTCCGTCTCTTCCTTTGCGGGGTCACCGACCTTCACGTTTCGCGTGGCTTCGATCAGGAGCTCGGCGAAGCGGTCGTAGGCGCTCTTCTCGACGAGGATGCGCGAGCGGGCGCAGCAGTCCTGGCCGGCGTTGTCGAACACGGCGTAGGGGGCCGCCGCGGCGGCTGTCGCGAGGTCGGCGTCGGCGAAGACGACGTTCGCCGACTTCCCGCCGAGCTCGAGCGTGACGCGTTTGATGGTCTTCGCCGCCCCTTCCATCACGCCGCGGCCGACCTCGGTGCTGCCGGTGAAGCCGATCTTCGCGACGTCGGGATGCTCGACGAGGCGCTGGCCGACGACCGAGCCCTTGCCGACGACGACGTTGAGGACGCCTTCGGGAATGCCGGCCTCGAGCGCGAGCTCGGCAAGTCGGAGCGCGGAGAGCGGCGTGAGCTCGGCGGGCTTGAGCACGATGGTGTTGCCGGTCGCGAGGGCGGGGCCGAGCTTCCACGAGGAGATGTTGAGCGGAAAGTTCCAGGGGACGATGAGCCCGACGACGCCGAGCGGCTCTCGGAAGGTCATGTCGACGCCGCCGGCGACGGGAATCGTCTCGCCGTGGCGCTTGTCGACGGCGCCGGCGTAGAAGTGGAAGACGTCGGCCACCATGCCGACCTCGCCGCGTGCGCCGTTGATCGGCTTGCCGACGTTGTCGGACTCGATCCGCGAGAGCTCCTCGTGGTGTTCCTCGACGAGCGTCGCGAGCCGTCTGAGCAGCCGTCCGCGGTCAGCGGGGCTGACTGCCCGCCAAGCCGGGAAGGCGGCCTTGGCCGCGGCCACCGCCGAGTCAGTCTCGTCGACCCCAGCAGAGTCGAGCGTGGCGATGGTTTGCTCGGTGGCGGGGTTGACGACGGTGACGGTCACACTGCGATCTAATCACGCGTCGACCCCCTTGCTTGGTGGCTCAGGCCGCTTCGTGGTCTGACCACTTTGACTGGCTGTTCCGGACAAGGGCTTCGGCGACGAATGCCTCGTATCGGCGAAGCGCCTCGGCTCGGTCGCCGGTGAAGAGCCGCAGGAGCCGCGCCGGCTCGTGGAAGATGCGCGGATGCTCGAGGCCGATCGTTGCTCGATAGCCGCTCCAGGCCCAATCTTCGGGGTGCGCCGTCAGACCTGCGCGAACGGGGTTCAGCGGGATATAGGCGATGACGTTCCAGAGATGCCCCTCGCGGATCACGTCGACCGCACCGAAGCGGTTCTTCACCAGATGACCAGTGCCCGTTCGGTTGGTCTGCCGGTTGCTCCAGCGCGAGAAGCAGCCGTTCAGCTCGCGCATTCCCTCTGAGAGCCCGCCCTCCTGGAGTTGGAGCAGCAGATGGAAGTGGTTCGGCATCAGGCACCAATCCAGAACCGCCCACCGCCGGCGCCGAGCGACGCGCGCGAGGAGAGACAGGTACTTCTCGTAGTGGTCGTCGTCGAAGAAGATGGTTGCTCGATAGTTCCCACGGGAGAACACGTGGTAGAGGCCGGTCGGATCGATCACACGCAGTCGCGCCACGACTCGACCGTAGCCGCGGCGAGCTTGGGCCAGAGTGGACGCCCCGTCGAAGTTCCACTCTTGTTGCAATTGGTCTGACCACTTACGTCGGCCAGTACGGCCGGGTCCCGCGAAGACCTAAAGCCGCGACGCGCGATACGCCACGGCTTCTGCGACCAGGGCTTCGAACAGCGCCCGGTCTTCGCCGGCTTCTGGATGCCACAGCACGCCCAGGGTGAAGCGGCGCGTTGGGTCCTCCAGCGCTTCCAGCGTTCCGTCCGGCGCACGCGCTGCTTCGCGCAGGCCCGATCCCAGCGAGCCGAAGCCCTGATGGTGATGCGACTTCACGTCGTGGCGATCGCCCAGGATCGACGCCAGCCGCGTCCCGCCGACGACGGAGACGTCGTGCTCGGAGAACACGCCGGGCACTTCGCGATGCACCTCCGTCCCGACGCGATCCGGGACGTGCTGCTCGAGGTCTCCACCCAAAGCGACGTTCAACACCTGCGAGCCGCGGCAGATCGCGAGCATCGGCACGTCAAGCTCGAGCGCCGAGCGCATCAGCTCCAGCTCGAAATCGTCCCGCTCGCGGATCACGCCACCGGTCTCCGGATGCGCGTCCGCCGCATACAGCTCCGGATCGAGATCCGAGCCGCCCGAGAACACCAACCCGTCGACAACCGCCAGCGTCTCCGGCAGAGACGAACCGGGTGGGACGAGCACCGGGGCGCCCCCGGCCGCGGACACCGCCCGCACGTAGTCGGCGGGGACGAGTGCCGTCTCCATGTTCCACGCGCCCCACGACGCCGGCACCAGATACGTCGTGATGCCGATGACCGGCCGCGGCTCAGCCACGCTCGTACAACCTCGACCGCTCCCAATCGGTTACCACGCGATCGAACAGTTCCTGTTCCGTGCGTGCGTAGTTCAGGTAGTGGTCAACGACGTCGGCGCCGAGTGCCTTCCGCGCCACTGTCCCGCTCTCGAGGCACGAAACAGCCTCCCGCAACGTCGACGGGAACCGCTCCACCGACGATTCGTACGCGTTCCCCTCGAACGCCGGCGGCAACTCCAGTTCGTTCTCGATGCCGTAGAGCCCCGCCGCGATCGTCGCCGCGAACGCGAGATACGGGTTCACGTCCCCGCCCGGGATGCGGCATTCGACGCGCCGCGCGGCGCCCGAGCCCACGATCCGGAAACCGCATGTTCTGTTGTCGATCCCCCACGCAAGAGTCGTCGGCGCCCAGGAGCCCGCCGCGTACCGCTTGTACGAGTTGATCGTCGGCGCGAAGAACACTGCGAGCTCGCGCGCGCACGCGATCTGCCCCGCCAGATACCGCCCGAACAGCACGTCGTCCGAGCCGAACGACGGCGTTCCGTCGCGCCACAACGACGAGTGGATGTGGCACGACGACCCGATCCACTCGTGCGACGGCTTCGCCATGAACGTGATCGAGCATCCGTTCAGGTGCGCGATCTCCTTGGCGCCGTTCTTGTAGACGACGTGGTTGTCCGCCATCGTCAACGCGTCGTCGTAGCGGAAGTTGATCTCCTGCTGGCCCGGCCACGCCTCGCCCTTGGACGTCTCGACCCGGATGCCGGCGCCCTGCATGCCGTTCCGGATCTGGCGCAGCAGCGGCTCGTCGTACGTCGTGGCGAGGATGTGGTAATCGAGGACGTACGGCACCGACGGCGTCAGGTCGCGGTATCCCTTGCGATGCGCTTCCTCGTAGGTCTCGCGCAGCAAGTAGAACTCGAGCTCCGAGCCCACCTTCACCTCGAATCCCAGCGACGCAGCACGCGCGAGTTGCGCGCGCAACACCTGCCGCGGCGACGGCCGCACCGGTGAGCCGTCCAGCCACTGCACGTCGCACAACACGAGCGCCGTAGCCTCGAGCCACGGAAGCCGCCGCAGAGTAGAGAGATCCGGAGACAGATCGAAGTCGCCGTATCCGCGCTCCCACGAGGCGATCTCGTACCCCGGGGTCGGGTCCATCTCCATGTCGAGCGCAAGTAGGTAGTTGCAGCCTTCCGTCCCGTGTCCGTGATCGACCTGCTCGAGGAAGAAGTCGCGGTGCAACCGCTTGCCGAGCAGCCGCCCCTGCATGTCGGTGAACGCCATGATCACCGTGTCCAGCGACGTGTCCGAGCGCAACTCGTCGAGCGTCAGCAACGCACACACCCTCCTTCGTGGAGGGAGCCGGGCGAGCCGGCTCCCTCCGATCCGGTAACTGTTGCGATCCTACGCCGACGAGGCGCAGATCACGGCGTCCTTGACTTGGCCGGGCGGGCAGCGTATTTTCGCGCGTCTATCCGGCCATGCCTAGTGGGAAGGAGCGCCAGGTGAGCGCACCAGCGCGGCTATCCAACGACGAACAGCGCCTTGCCGAGCTGGGGTACAAGCAGGAGCTCGAGCGCTCGTGGAGTGGCTTCACGAACTTCGCGATCTCGTTCTCGATCATTTCGATCCTCGCCGGTTGTTTTACGAGCTTCGGCACCGGGTGGTTCTACGGCGGCCCGGTCGCAATCGCGTGGGGCTGGCCGATCGTTGCCGGGCTCATCCTCATCATCGGGCTCTGCATGTCCGAGATCGTCTCTGCCTTCCCCACGGCTGGTGGGATCTACTACTGGGCTTCCAAGCTCGGCGGTCCTGTCTGGGGCTGGTTCACCGGTTGGTTCAACCTGATCGGTCTGATCGGGGTCGTGGCGTCGGTCGACTACGCCGCAGCACAGTTCCTCTCGATCACGATCCAGCTCTTCCACCCGAGCTGGGATGCGCTGAACCTGAAGCGCGTCTTCGTGATCTACCTCTGCCTCCTGGCGCTCCACACGCTGCTCAACATCTTCCCGAGCCACATCCTCAAGTTCTGGAACAACACCTCGGCGTACTGGCACATCCTCGGGCCGGCGGTGATCGTCGGGATCCTCATCTTCGTTCCCGACCATCACCAGAGCGCGTCCTTCGTGTTCACCGGTCGGGCCAACGGATCGGGCTTCTTCCATGGCCATCTCGGCGGTGTGGGCTGGCTCTTCTACGTGCTGCCGTTCGGGGCGCTGCTCCTGACGCAGTACACGATCACAGGGTTCGATGCGTGTGCTCACCTGTCGGAGGAGACGCGGGAGGCTGCGACGGGTGCCGCGAAGGGCGTCTGGCGGGCGATCTTCTACTCCGCGATCGGCGGCTGGATCCTCCTGCTCTGCTTCTTGTTCGCCGCTACGAACGTCGACGCGATCAACAAGAACCCGTACGGCTACATCGTGATCGCCGTCTTCCAGTCCTCGCTCGGGCTGACAGCGTTCAAGATCATCATGATCATCTCGACCATCGGGCAGATCTTCTGCGCCGGCTCCGGGATGACTTCGGCCTCGCGGATGACGTACGCGTTCAGCCGCGACCATGCCATCCCCGGCTGGCAGCTCTGGTCGAAGGTGACGGCGTCGAGGGCGCCGCGCAACGCGACGATGTTCATCGCCGTCATCTGCGCGCTCGTCGCCATCCCGGCGCTCAAGGGCAATGCAGCGAACACGCCGATCGCGTTCTTCGCGCTGACGGCGATCACAGTGATCGGTCTCTACATCGCGTACGTGATCCCGATCTTCCTCCGCTGGCGGATGGGCGACGCCTTCGAGCCGGGACCATGGACCCTGGGCAACAAGTACAAGTGGATGGCGCCGATCGCGATGGTCGAAGTGGTCGTCGCCTGCGTGTACTTCTGCCTGCCGTTCGGGCCGCCCGGCATCCCGGGCAAGAAGGGCTTCGCTTGGGACAACGGCTACATCCAGTACGCGCCCGTCCTCGTCGGCGGCACGATTCTGCTCGTCGGCATCTGGTGGCTCCTCTCGGCGCGACGCTGGTTCACAGGGCCGATTCGCACGGTCGACCTGCCGGCCGCCGACACCGGGCCGCCCGCGGTCGCACCGACCTAGCAGGGGAACGGCCGCGAGAGCTCCTGGGGCTAGTAGCCCCAGGTAGCCTCGAGCCGTGCGCCGTTTCCGCTACGTCATCGCCGACGTCTTCACCGACGAGCCGCTGGCCGGGAACGCCGTGGCCGTCTTCACGGACGGCCGCGACCTGAGCGAGCTCGACATGCAGGCGATCGCGCGCGAGACGAACCTCTCGGAGACCGTCTTCGTCCTGCCGGCGACGACCGACGACGCCGACGTCCGGATCCGGATCTTCACCCCGGCAGTCGAACTGCCGTTCGCGGGTCACCCGACGCTCGGCAGCGCCTTCGTCCTCGGCGGCCCGTTGCAGAAGATCGTGATCCGGCTCGAGACGGGGGCGGGGGTCGTCCCCGTGACGCTCGAGCGGGAAGGCCCCAAGATCGTGTTCGGGCGGATGGATCAGCCGGTGCCCGTGTGGGAGGCCGTCGGCGATCCGACCCCGATCTTCGAAGCGCTCGGCGTGGAGGGCTCGACGCTGCCGGTCGAGCGCTACGACCTCGGTCCGGGGCACGTCTACGTCGAGCTCGGCTCCGCGGCCGCCGTCCAGGCACTGTCCCCCGACATCGGCGCGCTGGCCGCGGCCACGCAGGACGGCGTCAACTGCTTCGCGCACGTCGAGGGCAACCGCTGGAAGACGCGGATGTTCGCCCCGAACCACGGCGTCGACGAGGATCCCGCGACCGGCTCGGCGGCCGGGCCGCTCGCGATCCACCTCGCCCGCCACGGGCGCATCCCCTTCGGAGAGGAGATCGAGATCAGCCAGGGCGCCGAGATCAAGCGGCCGTCGACGCTGTTCGCCACCGTCGAGGGTGAAGGCGATCGCATCGACCGGGTCGAGGTCGGCGGCTCGGCGGTGCTCGTCGCGCGCGGCGAGTTCGGGTTCTAGAGCGCGACGTGCCTGATCTCGGGCAACTCGACCCCGGCTGCCGTCCAGAACACGCCGCCGTCGCGCGAGAGATAGAGCCGGTTCCGTGCCGCGAACAGGATCGCGTCCGGGTCGTCGGCCGCGATCGCGACGGCGCGCCCCGGCGGCAGCCCGCGCCCCGACGCTCGCCAGGTCGCGCCGGCGTCGTACGACAACAGGAGCGGCGGCTTCGTGGCGACGACGGCGACGACTGTCGGTCCGAGCGCGGCAGCCGCGACGAGCCGCGGTAGGTTCAGCACCGGCTCCGGCGCCGGGTCGAATGCGTCGGCAGAGAGCACCGTGCCGTCCTCGAGGTCGACCGCGAACGACCCGTCGATCGTCGCGACGAGCGCGATCACGGCTGCAGGAGCGACGCGACCACCGACGTCGCGCGCCGCGCCGCGCCGACCGGTCCGAAGCCCGCGTTCCGTCCGACGATGTACGAGGTCGCGAACGCGTCGCCCGCTCCCGTCGGGTCGCGGTCGAGTGGATGCGCCTTCACATACTCGGCGACGCCGCCGCAGTACACGGTCGAGCCGCGCGAGCCGTGCGTCACCAGAACCTCCCGGACGCCGAGCGCGGTGACGTCCCCGATCACCTCTGCCTCTTCGTCGGCGAGCTTCAGCACCCAGATGTACCGGAGCAGCTCACGGTCGAAGTCGTCGTCGAGCTCGAGCGGGCCGGTGTGCGGCGTGCGGACGAGGCCCTGCCCGTCGAACGAGATGCGGTGGCGGCGGGCGAGCGCCTTCACCGTCGCCGTCGGCCATTCCGCCCGCGACAGAGGTGCGATGTGGATCCAGCGCGAGCGGAGCTCCGGCACGTCCGCCGGGTGCCAGGTGTCGCCGATCGCGTCGACCGTCATCGACCTGCGGTCGCCGTGGTAGGTGAACGCGAACGCCGCGGTCGAGGAGCCGGGCACGTACCGAACCGGCGTCCCCAGCCGCACGAGCGGCGGCAGGAGTCGGTCGCGGTCGGAGGCCGCGCACCGGGCGACGATGCGCGCAGGCACTCGCAGCCGCTGCAATGCACGCGCGCCGTGGTACGGGCCGCCGCCGACGTGAGGCAGCCCACCGGGGAGCACGTCCTGCGACAGGTTCCCGACCAGGCCGATCACGGCTGGAGACTACGTTGGAATCAGCCCGCGAAGTCAACTGCAGCCGGCCGCGCGAGCGACCGCACCAGGACCGCCAGTGCGAAGGCGGCGGCGAAGCTGGGGAGCGACGCGCCGCCCCACGGCGAGGCGTGCGGGTCGAAGTGCGAGACGATCCGCGTCCACCAGGCGGGCCCCTGCGGCGAGAGCCACTGATACAGCGCGAACCCGACGAGCCACGCGCCGATCATCTCGATGCGGAGCTCGGGCACCCGGAAGACCGCGTCCGTGTCGTAGTGGCGCCCGGCGAGCAGCCAGTCGGCCAGCAGCACGGCGAACAGCGGGACGAAGAACGAGCCGAGCAGGTAGAGGAACGGCTGGTAGTTCCGGAGGTCGATCAGCAGCGAGCCGGCGGTCGCGGTCGCGGCGAAGCCGGTGACGAGGAGCCGCTGCGGCACGCGCGGCAGCAGGTTCTGGAGGCTCACGGCGCCGGAGTAGACATTCGCGAACGCTTCGTCGCTCTCGTCGACCGTCAGCGCGAGCAGCGCGAGGATGCTCGCCGCGCCTCCGGCGGCGATCGCGGTGAGCAGCGCAGGCGCTTCGCTGATGTGACGCGACATCGCGATCACCGCACCGAGCCCGAACAGGGGGATCGTCGGGACGAAGTACCCGAGCCCGGCACCCCAGAAGCCCGCGGAGCGAGAGCGCGAGAAGCGGGTGTAGTCGGCGACGAGCGGTGTCCAGCTGATGATCGAGGCGAGCACGAGGTCGAACCCCGCCCAGAACGCGTGCGCACCATGTCGATGCCATAGTGCGATCGGCCGCTGACCGTGCAGCGACCACCACGTGAGATAGATCAGTGACGCGATCACGATCCACACGGCGAACTTTCGGACGTACTTCCGTACGAATCCGACCGGGCCGAGGAACGCGAGGATCGTCGCGACGACGCCGAAGAGGATCTTCCAGAACGCGACGCCGCCGAAGCCGAGTACTTGCTGCGAGAGCGCGCTCGCGCCGGTCGCGATCACGATCAGCTCGAAGACCGACCAGCCGAGGCATTGCAGGACGTTCAGTCCGGTCGGGAGGTACGACCCGCGCCGTCCGAGCGGCGCGCGCATCAGCACCATCGTCGGCACGCGCGCGTCGGCACCGATCAGGCCGCCGAGCGCGAGCATTGCGTTCCCGACGACCGCGGCCGCGAGGATCGCCGCCATCGCTTCGGGAAGCGAGAGCGCGAGCCCGAAGTCACTCGGCGGCAGGACGAGGAACGCTCCGGCGACGATCACGAGCAGCGAGACCGAGAGGTTCGCCCAGAGCAGGAAGCCGTCGAAGATCCCGAGCACGCGCAGACGCTCGGGCACAGGCTCGATGCCCCAGCTTGGTGTCTCGGTGTCGTTCATGCAGCTCCCTTCGCCGGCATGACCCGGATCAGGTTCGACGGGTGTGATCTCAGCCCCGACGGGCACCCCGGTCGCGCCACCGTAGCTACAGCGCGACCAGCCGCGTTGCAGTTGCCTTCCACGTCGCGACCAGCCGCTCGCCTTCGCGCACTGCGAGCCGCTCGGCCGACTCCGCGGTCACCTCGGCGGTGAGCGGCCCGACCGACACACGGACGCGATTGCCGATGCGTGAGAGGCTCCCGACCTGTGCGGCGATGTGGTTCTGTGCCGAGTCGTCGGGAGCCGTGCGCGCGAGCGTGACATCCCACGGATAGACGACGGCTGCCGCGGTGCCCTCGACGACGTCTGTCGAGTAGACGACGCCGCCTGCGTCGAGATGCAGAGCCGTCAGTCCGCGCTGGGTCGGCGCGGCCAGGCCCGGCAGAAGATTGGCGCCGGTGAGCGAGCCGACGAAGGCATCCGCGGGACGCGCAACCAGGTCCGCAGGCGAGGCGAGCTGCCTGAGCCGTCCGTCGACGACGACCCCCACGAGATCGGCAAGCGACGCGGCGTCCTCGAAGTCATGGGTCACGAGGAGCGCCGGCAGGCCCGACGTGCGGAGCAGCTCGCGAAGCTCCGATCGCACGGTGGCGCGAGTGTGTGCATCGAGCGCCGCGAGCGGCTCATCGAGGAGCAGCAGCTGTGGCTCGCGCGCCAGGGCGCGCGCGAGCGCAACGCGCTGCTGTTCGCCGCCCGAGAGTGACC
>DATINO010000098.1:0-18754 GCA_035474195.1 Gaiellaceae bacterium | reverse complement strand
AACTCGCCGAGGCGAAGCTGGCGATCGACGCGCTCCAGAGCCTCCTGCCGCACATCGGCGGCGAGCTGCACGACGACCTACAGCAGGCCGTGACCGGGCTTCAGGTCGAATTCGTGCGTGCCAGCTCCGGCTGACAAGCCGGAGCTTGTGATACATAATCGCCCGCGCCGAAGCCCTTCGGCGCTTGACTTTGTGAGGGAGCAAAACGGATGAACTGGTTCATGCATCATCCCGTGCTTCTCGGCCTCGTCGGCGCAGCCGTGGCCGTGGCGTACGGGCTCTACCTGACGTGGTGGCTGCTCCAGCAGTCCCCGGGCAACGAGCGGATGCGCGAGATCTCCGCCGCGGTGCAGGAGGGTGCAGCCGCGTACCTGCGCAAGCAGTACACGACGATCGCGATCGTCGCCGTGGTGCCGTTCATCCTGCTCGGCGTCTACCACAAGCTCGGCTGGGGACCTGCGTTCGGGTTCCTCGTCGGCGCGGCGCTATCCGCCGCTGCGGGGTTCATCGGCATGAACGTCGCCGTCCGGTCGAACGCACGTACCGCGGAGGCTGCACGCGGCGGATTGAAGCCGGCGCTCGACGTCGCCTTCAAGGCGGGCTCTGTGACGGGTCTGCTGGTCGTCGGCCTGGGGCTGTTCGGTGTCACCGGGTACTACTGGTTCCTGACCGGTGCGCTGCACAACTCGCCGACCTCGGCGATCAACGATCTCGTCGGCCTCGCGTTCGGCGGCTCTCTCATCTCGGTGTTCGCGCGTCTCGGCGGTGGCATCTTCACGAAGGCCGCCGACGTCGGCGCCGACCTCGTGGGCAAGATCGAGGCGGGTATCCCCGAGGACGACCCGCGCAACGCGGCCGTGATCGCGGACAATGTGGGCGACAACGTCGGCGACTGCGCGGGCATGGCGGCCGACCTGTTCGAGACGTACGCGGTGACCGCGGTCGCCGTGATGCTTCTCGGAACGCATGCCGGCCTCGTGGGGGACCTCTCGAACCGGATGTACCTCTATCCGCTCGCGCTCGGCTCCGTGGCCGCGGTCGCGTCCGTGATCGGCACCTTCTTCGCGCGACTCGGACGCGGCGAGAACGCGGTCATCAACGCGCTCTACAAGGCGGTGCTGGCGGCAACCGTGCTCTCGGCGATCGGGTTCATCCCGATCACGATGGCCTTCGACGGCGGCAAGTACGGCTTCGGCGACCTCTACATCTCGTCGATCATCGGACTCGTCGTGACGTTCCTGCTCGTCGCGATCACCGAGTACTACACCGGGACTCGCTGGAACCCGGTGAAGGCGATCGCGAAATCGTCACAGACCGGTCACGCGACGAACATCATCGAGGGCCTCGCGATCGGGATGCAGGCAACCGCTGCTCCGGTGATCGTGATCGTGGCGGGGATCCTCGTCGCTCACCACTTCGCCGGCCTCTACGGCATCGGCGTCGCCGTGATGGCGCAGCTCTCGATGACCGGATTGATCGTCGCGCTCGATGCGTACGGACCGGTCACCGACAACGCGGGCGGGATCGCCGAGATGGCCGACCTCCCCGAGGAGGTTCGCGGCGTCACCGATCCCCTCGATGCGGTGGGTAACACGACCAAGGCGGTCACGAAGGGCTACGCGATCGGCTCGGCCGCTCTCGCGGCGCTGATCCTGTTCGACTCGTACACGACCGGCCTCTCCGACGGTGGGCTCACGACGACGTTCTCGCTCTCCGACCCGTGGGTCGTGACCGGGCTCTTCCTCGGCGGCCTCATGCCGTTCCTCTTCGCGTCGCTCGCCATGCAGGCGGTCGGACGCGTCGGCGGCCAGGTCGTCGAGGAGGTGCGCCGCCAGTTCCGCGAGCACCCGGGGATCATGGAAGGCACCGAGCGTCCCGACTACAGCCGCGCCGTCGGGATCGTCACCGGCTCGGCGATCAAGTCGATGCTCGCACCGGCGCTGATCCCGATCGGGTTCCCGATCGTGGTCGGGATCATCAACGCCAAGATGCTGGGCGGGCTGCTCATCGGCACGATCGTCACCGGCCTCTTCCTCGCGATCGCGATGACCTCGGGCGGCGGCGCCTGGGACAACGCGAAGAAGTCGATCGAAGACGGCCTCTACGGCGGCAAGGGCTCGGAGGCGCACGCCGCCTCCGTCACCGGCGACACCGTCGGCGACCCGTACAAGGACACGGCCGGGCCCGCAATCAACCCCATGATCAAGATCGCGAATATCGTCGCGATCCTGATCATCCCGCTGATCGTCTCGATCCACGGCTAGACCGCAGGCGCGGAGGCCCGGCTCGCCGGGCCTCCGCGCTAGATTCGTCTCATGAAACGTCACGTTGCGGCGCTTCCTGCTTCGGCTGCCGCACTGGCGATAGCGACCGGGTTGGTCTATGCGGTCAAGCCGATCGCGCCCGTGCTCAGCCTCGGGGTTCTCTACACGCCTGCGGTGCTCGTCGTCGCCGTCTTCTTCGGTGCCGTCTACGCGAGTGCCGTCGCCGTCGCGGCAATGCTCGTGTTCAACTTCCTGTTCCTGCCGCCGGTGAACACGCTCACACTCGCCGACGCGCGCAACTGGACTGCGCTCGCCGTGTACGTGATCACCGCGCTCGTCTGCAGCAACCTGGCTACGAGCGCCCGCCGCCGAGCAGCCGAAGCCGAGCAGCGGGAGCGCGAGGCGGCGCTGCTCGCCGACGCATCAGCGGCGGTCCTGCGCGAGGAACCGCTCGACGAGATCCGAGAGCGCGCAGACCGCGTGCTCGCAGGCGAGCTCGCGCATGCGCGTTTCGAGGCCGGCGTGCAGTCCCTGCTCATCCTCGCAGACGAGCGTCTCCACGCCGAGGCGATCCGGCGCTCGGATGCCTTGAAGACGGTGATCTTGCAGACGGTCTCGCATGACTTTCGCACCCCGATCGCGACGATTCGAGCGGCGGTCGATGGGCTGCAGGCACAGGAGCTGGCGCTGTCGCCCGACGACCGTGCTGAACTTCTCGACACGATCGCGCTCGAGGTGTCGCGGCTGACCCGGCTCGTCGAGAGCGTTCTCGACCTCTCGCGGCTCGAGGCGGGGGCAACGGCGCCACGGACCGAGCTGTGGGACGTGGACGATCTGCTCGCCCATGCGGTGTCCGACGTCACGTCCGCCGAGCGGATCCACATCGGCGCGATGGACGAGCTGCCGCCGGTTGCGGTCGATGCCGCCCACATCCAACGGGTGCTCGTCAATCTGCTCGAGAACGCGCTCAAGCACTCGGTCGCCCGCGTCGACGTGCTCGCACGCGCACAGCGCGCCGGTGTCGAGCTCGAGGTTCTCGATCGTGGCGGCGCGACGCCGGCGCCCGGCCTCGGTCTGGGGCTTGCAATCGCACGCGGGTTCGCCGAGGCGAACGGCGCGACCCTCGAGCTGCTCCCTCGTGACGGCGGCGGGACGTGCGCACGACTCGTATTGCGGGCCGCCACGTGAAGCAACGCGTCCTCGTCGTCGACGACGAGCCGCAGTTCCTCCGGGCGTTGTCGACGAACCTGCGCGGTGCGGGCTACGACGTCGACACCGCGGCCACCGCCGCCGACGCGCTTGCCGCTGCGCCGTTACGTCCGCCCGACGCGGTGATCCTTGACCTACTGCTTCCCGATGGTTCGGGTCGCGACGTCTGTCGCGAGCTACGCGCGTGGACGAAGGCGCCGATCATCCTCATCTCGGCCGTCGGGGACGACGACGAGAAGATCGCAGCGCTCGACGCCGGTGCCGACGATTACGTGACGAAGCCGTTCGCGATCGGCGAGCTGCTCGCTCGGCTCCGCGCCGTCCTGCGGCGCGCCGGGTCGCCGGAGCAGCTGGTGGTCGATGTGGGGCCGATCCGTGTCGACCTAGAGAAGTCGTCGGTCACCATCGGCGGCGAGCTCGTGCATCTCACTCCCCACGAGTACAAGATCCTGCGGCTGCTCGCGCTGAACGAGGGCAAGCTGCTGACGCACCGCGCGATCCTGCGCGAGGTGTGGGGCCCGGCGTACGGCGATGAGTCGAACTACCTCCACGTGTACGTCTCGCAACTTCGGCGGAAGCTCGAGCCCGACCCGGCGCGGCCGCGGTTTCTCGTGACCGAACCGGGCGCGGGGTACCGGCTCGTGGCGCCAGCCGCTTGAGAACTTCTTGAGAGCCACGCGGCAATCCTGAGTCGGCACTGAGGCGGGTCGTCGTACCGTCGAAGCATGAACGCGAAGCTGCTTGCGCCCGTGCGGTCGTGGGAAACGCGGCGGGCACTTCGCGCCGCCCGACGCCGCGCCGACGAGGAGCTTGCAGCCACACGGCTCCCGCCGCCGCGACTTGCGTGGCGCGCTGCGGAGCTCGTCGCCGACGAGAACCGCATCGACCTCGCACGCTCGCTGACCGACGTCGTCCACGCCGCGGACGAGAGGCTGCTCCCCGCCGCGTCTCCGATCGCACGCGCAGCCGTGCGTGCGTGCCGTCCGCAGCTCCTCGCGATCGCCGCGCACCTGTTCGAGGTGTCGAAGCCCGTGCCCGCGCGTGGTGTGCTTCTCGTGGAGCGTCTGCTGACCGACGGCTCCGGCCCGCTCTACGGTCGCGGTGACGCCGACCGGCTGCTCTCAGCCGCGACCAACATCCTCGACGTGCTCGACTGCGAATGAGCATCCGAGAGGTCGAGCGCCGCGCGCCGCGGCTGAAGCGCGTCGTGGTCGGCCGTCCGATGGCGTCGGACGAACTGGAGGAGACGCTGCTGCCGAAATGGCTCGCGTTGCCGATCTTCGCCTCCGACCCGCTCTCGTCCGTTGCCTACGCGACCGAAGCCGCGCTGGTCGTGCTCATCGGCGCCTCGGCCGCCTCGGCGCATGTCGTCTTTCCCGTCGCGCTCGCGATCGCAGCGCTGCTCGCGATCGTCGTCATGTCGTACCGGCAGACGGTGCAGGTCTACGAGAGCTCCGGCGGCGCCTACGTCGTCGCGAAGGAGAACCTCGGCCGATTACCGAGCCTCGTCGCGGCAGCGGCGCTGCTCACGGACTACGTCCTGACAGTCGCGGTTTCCGTCGCCGCCGGTGTGCTTGCGCTCACCTCGGCGGTGTCGTCGCTTCGCGGACATGAGCTGACGCTGTCCCTCGCCTGCGTGGTGCTGATCGCGTTCGCGAACCTGCGCGGCGTGAAGGAGGCGGGGATTCTCTTCGCGCTGCCGACCTACTGCTTCGTCGCGTCGATCTTCGCGCTCGTCGGGGTCGGCCTGGCCCGCTGCGCGGACGGAACGTGCCCCCAGGCGACCGCTCCGCATCCTCTCGCGAGCGGCGTCGGCGCCCTTACCGCGTTCGTCGTGTTGCGGGCGTTCGCGTCGGGCTCGACGGCACTCACAGGCGTCGAGGCGATCGCGAACGGTGTCAATGCCTTCCGCCGGCCACACGGCCGCAATGCGGCGACGACGCTACTCGTGCTCGCCGCGATCGCGATCGCGATGTTCGTAGGCGTCTCCTGGCTCGCGGTGCACGTGCACGCGCGGCCGACCGCCAACGGCACGCCGTCGGTGCTGTCGGAGATTGCGCGCGCGGTGTTCCCGTCCTCGTCGGCGCTCGGCTTCATGTACTGGGCGGTGCAGACGCTGACGCTCGTCGTCCTCGTGCTCGCCGCGAACACGTCGTACCAGGGCTTCCCGCGCCTCGCCGCCCTACTCGCGCGCGATCGGTTCTTCGCACGGCAATTCACGAACCTCGGCGACCGGCTCGTCTTCTCGAACGGGATCGTCGTCCTGACGGCGATCGCGATGGTGCTCCTCTGGGCATATGACGCAAGCGTCGACTCGCTGATCCACCTCTATGTGATCGGGGTGTTCACCGCATTCACGCTGTCGCAGGCGGGGATGGTCCGGTACTGGCTGCGGACGCGCGACCCGGGGTGGCGGCACAAGCTCGTGATCAACGCGGTCGGGTCGACGGCGACCGGCGTCGTGACCCTCGTCGTGATCTGGACGAAGTTCACCGAAGGCGCGTGGCTCGTCACGGTGGCGGTGCCGCTACTCGTCGCATGCTTCCTCGGCATCAACCGCCACTACCGCCGCTTCGCCCGCAGGCTGCGCGCCGGGATGGGCGCCGTGGTCGCCGCGCGCCGAGCCACCAACGAGGTGTTACTCGCGGTCGACGCGATCGACGTCGCCACCGAGGGCGCGCTCTGGTACGCGCGCCAGATCGCACCGCCCGGCAGCATCCGCGCGCTGCATCGGCCCGGCCGCCACACCGACTCCGGCATCCGCGCGCGCTGGTTCGACTTCGCCCGGGAGCCGCGCCTCGAGATCCTCCCGACGAACGAAGGGTGTGTGCAGCCGCTGCTCGAGGAGGTGTGGAACCTGCCGCGCGGCGAATCCGACTTCGTCACCGTCGTCGTGCCGGAGCAGTTCAAGCGCGCATCGCTGTTGTCGGCCGCCGGCGCGACGTCGTTCCGGCTCAAGCTCAAGCTGCTGTCCGAGCCCGGCGTCGTCGTCACCGACGTGCCGGCGGTGACCGACCGGCGGGGACCCGAGGGGTGGACTCCGAGCCGGCTCGCCGTGCGCGTGCTGGTCGCGAACGTCCACGCGGGCTCGCTGCGCGCGCTCGCGTACGCCCAGTCCCTCGGCGTCGAGGACACGCGTGCCGTGTCGTTCGCCTTCGACGCCGAGGAAGCGGCGAAGGTGCGGGCGGGGTGGACCGGGGCGGGGATCCAGTTGCCGCTCGACCTGCACGAGGCGGCCTATCGCGACATCGGCGCGCCGCTCCTCTCGTATCTCCGGGAGCTGACAGCTGCCCCGGACACGGTCGTGAATGTGGTCATGCCGGAGGTCGTCGTCCGCGGCTGGGCGCGCGTCCTTCACAACCAGCGGGCGCTGTACATCAAGCGGCTGCTTTTGTTCGAACGGCACGTGATCCTCTCGAGCGTTCCGTACCAGCTCTTCCGCTGAGCGAGTACCGTCCCGGCGTGCAGCACCGGGTGCTCGTCTACGCGGACGCCCTCGACGTCGCCGCCGAGGGAGCGGTCTGGTACGCACGGCGGCTCGGCGGCGGGAGCTTCGACGCCGTCCACGTCGCCGGTAAGAACACCGACTCGGGCATCCATGCGCGCTGGTTCGAGTTCACCGGTGGCCACCCGCGCCTCGACGTCCGGCCTGCGGGCACCGATGCGCAGCAGGCGGTGCTCGACGAGATCGCGCGGCTGCGTGGGAAGGGCGACGACGTGGTCGTCACCGTCGTGCTGCCCGAGCAGTTCAGCAAGCGGTCGCTGTTCGCCGCCGCCCAGCGCGCACAGTTTCGCCTGAAGCTCCGCCTGCTCACCGAGCCGCGCGTCGTCGTGGCCGATGTCCCCGCCGTGACGTCGGAGCGACGGCCCGAAGGCCGCGTTCCGGAGCGTCTCGTCGTCCGCGTCATCGCCGGTGAGGTGGACGACGCGACGCTGCGCGCGATCGACTATGCCCGCGGCATCGGTGCCGACGAGCTTCGGGCCGTCCACTTCGGCGAGCGCAGCTGGAGCGACGACGACCTCGGCCTGCCGGTCGACGACGCACCGCTCGAGGGCCGCCTCGGCGAGGCGATCCTCGACTACGTCCGCCGCCTCACGGCCGACGAGAGCGCCGCCGTGAACGTCGTCCTGCCCGAGCGGCTTCAGGCCAACCTGCCGCGGCTGCGGGGGAGGCGGGCGATCGCGGTCAAGCGCTGCCTGCTCTTCGAGCCCCACGTGATCCTGAGCAGCGTCCCGCACCAAGACTAGTCTCCCTCCGTGCCACGGCGTCGCCGGCAGAGTCACGGCCTCGAGCGCGTCCTCGGCGCGCCCGCGCTATTCGCGACCGCCTACGGCAACGTCGGCTCGTCGATCTACTACGCGCTCGGCCTGGTCGCCGGGATCGCGCTCGGCCTGACGCCGCTCGTGTTCATCGTCAGCGGGTTGATCTTCGCCGCGACCGCCGCGACCTACGCGGAGGGAACCGTCCGCTATCCGGAGGCCGGTGGCTCGTCGAGCTTCGCCCGGCATGCGTTCGACGAGCTCGTCTCGTTCGGTGCGGCGTGGGCACAGATGCTCAACTATGTGATCACGATCGCCATCTCGGTGATCTTCGTCCCGCACTACCTCTCGATCTTCTGGTCGCCGCTGCGGACGAACCCGTGGGACATCGTGGTCGGCATCGCGTTCACGTGGGTGCTCGTCGGCATCAACATCGTCGGCATCCAGGAGGCGGCGCGACTGAATATCTTCCTCGCCGTCATCGACTTCGCGACGCAGCTCCTGCTCGTGCTGCTCGGGTTCGTCCTGGTCTTCCATCCGACGATCCTGTGGCACAACGTGCACTTCGGCGTTGCGCCGAGCTGGTCGGCGTTCCTGCTCGCGATCCCGGTTGCGATGATCGCGTACACCGGGATCGAAACCGTCTCGAACCTCGCCGAGGAAGCACGCGATCCGGTGCGCACGATCCCTCGATCGATCTCGTGGGTCGCAACCGCCGTGTTCGCGATCTACTTCACGCTGCCGTGGGTCGCCCTGTCGGCGATGCCGGTGAAGCACGAGGGCGGCAAGTACGTCACGCAGCTCGGCCAGGACCCGCCCCACGGGTTCAAGAACGACCCCGTGCTGGGCCTTGTCGAGAACCTCGGCCTGCACGGCAGCGTGCTGTCTGCGGCGAAGGTCTATGTCGGGATCCTGGCGGCGACGATCCTCTTCATCGCGACGAACGCCGGCGTGATCGGCGCCTCGCGCATCACGTACTCGATGTCGACGTACCGGCAGCTGCCTGAGGTCTTCCGCCGGCTGCACCCGAAGCTGAAGACCCCGTGGCTTGCGTTGATCGTGTTCGCGGGCGCCGGGCCGACGATCTTCCTGCTCGCCGGCCAGGTCGACTTCCTCGGGAGCATGTACGCGTTCGGCGCGATGCTCTCGTTCACGATCGCGCACGCCGCCGTGATCGCGCTGCGCATGAAAGGCAGCACCGAGGAGCTCGAGTGGCGCGCGCGGCCGAACTTCCGCCTGCGCGGCGTCGACTGGCCGCTGTTCGCGATCCTCGGCGGGATCGGCACCGGCCTTGCCTGGCTGTTCGTCGTGATCGAGAAGCCGGGCCCGCGCTATGCAGGTCTCGCGTGGCTCGCTGCCGGCTTTGTCTTCTACCTGCTCTACCGGCGCCGCTTGGGCGTCCCGCTCAGGGTCACATCCCGCGCGCCGGTCCCGCTCGGCGCAGCGCTCGCGCTCGAGTACCGCACGATCCTCGTTCCGGTCATCGCCGGGCAGGAGTCCCACGAGGCGGTCGAGCTCTCGGCGCGCCTCGCGACCGAGCGCGCAGGCCGCATCGTGCTGCTGCGCGTGATCGTCGTGCCGCTCGAGCTGCCGCTCGACGCCGATCTCACCGAGCAGCTCGACGACGCATATCACCTGCTGGACGAGCTGCGCGCAACGGCGGAAGGCTACGGGGTCCGCACGGTCGAGCGCGTCGTCCGCGCGCGCAAGGCAGGGCGGGCGATCGTCGACGAGGCGGAGCGCCGCGCCGCGGAGATCATCGTGCTCGGCGCACCGCGCGGGCGGCACCGGGCGATCTTCGGCCACACCGTCGACTACGTCCTGAAGCACGCACCGTCGCGCGTGATGGTCGCTGCCGGAAAGCGCGCGGCGTGATGTACCGGACGCTCACGACGATCTCGGCGGCGCTGCTCGTCGCGCTCGGCGTCGTCATGCTCCTCGTCACTGCGTGGCACGGCGGCGGCGTCGGCGTGCTGCTCGGAGTGCTGTTCATCGCCGCCGGTGCGGGCAGGCTCTTCCTCCTGCGGAGGAGAGCCCGCTAGTGGCACGGAAGCTCCCAGGCCTCAAACGCGAGCTCGACGCGCGCGCGCTCTACTCGGTCGCCTACGGCGAGATCGCGTCGTCGATCTACTTCGCGCTCGGCATTCTCGCCGCGAATGCGCTCGGGTTCACGCCGCTCGTGCTGCTCGGGGTCGGCTTTCTGTTCCTGATCGTCTCCCTTTCGTACGCCGAGGGGACGGCAGCGCTGCCCGAGACCGGCGGCGCCGCGACGTTCGTCCGCCGTGCGACGAACGACCTCTTCGGATTCATGACCGGGTGGTCGCTGTTCCTCGACTACCTGGTCGTGATCGCGCTTTCCGCACTCTTCCTGCCGCACTACCTGGCGGGGGCGCTCCAGGTGAAGGCGATCGATCGCTCGCCGTGGGACATCATCGTCGCGGTCGGCGTGATCGCGCTCGTCGCGCTCGTGCGGATGGTGCGCCGGCCGTCGCTCTACGGCCTCGGCATCGTCGTGCCTGCGCTCGACCTCCTGACGCAGCTGCTGCTGGTGGTGCTCGGGCTCGCGCTCGTCTTCTCGCCGCACGCTCTCACACACGGCACGTCGCTCGGCTCGACTCCGACCTGGCACGACCTCGCGTTCGCGCTGCCGCTCGCGATGCTTGCGTTCACCGGGCTCGAGACGGTCGCGAACCTGGCCGAGGAGGCGCGCCGCCCCGGTGTCGACCTGCCGCGCTCGGTGTTCGGTGCGATCGCGACGGTCGTGACGGTGTACGCGGCGATCGCCGTCGTCGCGCTCTCGGCGTTCCCCGGGCCGAAGACCGAGCTCGGCACGAAATGGGTGAACGCACCGTTGCTCGGTGTCGCAGACCGCATCGACCACAAGCTGCCGTGGGATCTCGGAGGAGTGCTCCGTTTCTACGTCGGCATCACCGGCGCCTTGATCCTGCTCGCGGCGGTGACGACCTCGGTCTCCGGGTTCTCCCGGCTCGCGTACTCGCTTGGTGAGCACGGGCAGCTCCCGCGCGCGTTCGGGCGGCTGAGCCGCCGGGCGCACGTCTCGCCGTACGCGATCTTCTCGGCTGCGGTCGTCTCGTCGGCGATCGTGATCGGCGCCGCGTCGGTGAAGAGCGACGACGTCGCGTTCCTGGCGAGCCTGTTCTCGTTCGGCGTGCTGCTCGCATTCACCGCGGCGCAGCTCGCGGTGATCAAGCTGCGCATCGACGAGCCCGAGCTGCCGCGGCCGTATCGCGCGCCGTTCTCGGTGACGATCCGCGGCAGCGAGATCCCCTTGCCGGCGATCGTCGGCGCCGCCGCGACGTTCGCGATCTGGGTGATCGCCATGGCGACGCACCCAGCAGCACGCTACGCAGGCCCGCTGTGGTTGCTCGCCGGGCTCGTGATCTTCGTCAGCGTGCGGCTGTCTCGCGGCGAGGGCCTGCTCGAACGGGTCGAAGCGCCTGACGAGCGTCATGTCGTCCCCGCCGCGCAGTTCAAGCGGATCCTCGTCCCCATGAAGCTCGGGGTGATCGGCGAGGAGATGCTCGCCACCGCGGTCAAGCTCGCGTCGGAGCACGGGGCGGAGGTGCAGGCGCTGCACGTGATCCGCGTGCCGCTCGAGTTACCGCTCGACGCGCCGCTGCTCGACCAGGACGAGCGCGCGGAGGCGTCGCTCGCCGAAGCGAAGCTCCTCGGCTCGGACTTCGACGTGGCCGTCGAAGGAACGACCGTGCGCGCCCGCGCGATCGGCCACGCGATCGTCGCCCACGCCATCGAGGTCGATGCCGACCTGATCGTGCTCGGCTCCGCGCCGCGCTGGCGTCGCCAGTCGCGGTTCTTCTCACCGACGGTCGACTACGTCCTTCGGCAGGCGCCCTGCGAGGTGCTGATCGTGGCGTTCCCGCAGACCGTGATGGACGAGGAGCTCGCCGCGACCTGAGCTACGCCGCCGGGGCGGAGAACGCGTCGATCACGTCCTCGATCGCCGCAGCGCGGCCCGCGAGATATGCAACCTCGAACTGCCCTTCTCCGAGCTTCGTCAGGAGCGTCCGGCGGAGCGCGACGCGCGTGCGGTTCTCCACCTCGTCGTACACCATGTCGTGCTCCTCGACGAGCGCATCCGTCAGGCCGAGGAGAAACACCGCGCGCGTGGCATCGCCGCGCGCGGCGGCGACTGCCGCGAGCGCGCTCAGCGGATACGCGATCCCTTCGACGAAGCTGCGGTCGACGACCAGGAGTGCCTCGACGAAGCCCGCTTCGGCCGCGTCGACGTTTCCGAGCTTGAACTGGGCGAAGGCGGTGTTGAAGGTGCGCATCACGCGGCCGACGTTCAGGTCCCAACCGAGCTCCGTTGCCAGGGCGTCTGCTTCAGTTGTCACGTCGATCGCGCGCTGCCAATCCTCCTTGACCAACGCCAGATGCCCCAGGTTGATCAAGGCCCCGATCGTGCCGGGACCGTCGCCGCCCGCCCGCGCGACCTCGACCGCCTCCCGAAGGGCGGCTTCTCCCTCGGCCAGGCGGCCGGTCTCGACGAGTGCGTTCGCCCAGTCGCGAAGGACGTGCGCCAAGAGCCGCCCGTCTTCCAGACTGCGCGCCAACTCGACCGCTCGCCGGCCTGCCGCTTCGGCGGGGTCGAGGTCTCCCAGGCGGAACGCGCACGCCGAGAGACCACCGAGCGCGAACGCGGTCCAGTACTCGTTGCCCGGGGCTTCGGCGAGTGCGGCCTCGAGCAGCGCTCGGCCTTCCCTCAGGCGCCCGTGCTGGTAGTACGTCGCGTACGTCGAAGCCGCGAGGCAGAGGCGTTCTCGCGGCGAGAGCAGGTCCGACGCAGCACGAAGGTTTGTCTCCTCCGCCGCCACGATCGCCCCGGCGGCGTCGTCGTAGTCGCTGATCCACCGCGGTGATCGCTCGTTCGCCCATTCGAGGTAGTACGTCGCGAACGTCGCCCGGATGCCTGCATCGCCGGTCTCTGCTAGACGCTCGACCGCATATTCTCGGATCGTCTCGAGCATCCAGTAGCGGGGTGCGCCATCCGGATCGAGCCGTCGGCGCAGCAGGCTCTTGTCGACGAGCGACGTGATGCCGTCGATCGTCGCGCCGGTGATTGCTTCTGCAGCCTCGAGACGCGTTCCTCCGGGGAACGCGGCGAGCCGAGAGAACAGTCGCTGCTCGGACGGCTCGAGCAGGTCATAGCTCCACTGGATCGTCGCGGCGAGTGTCCGCTGCCTCTCGTCTCGATCCCGGCCACCGCCGGTGAGCAGGTCGAGCCGTCGGTCGAGCCGCTCGATGATGACTTGCAGCGGTAATGCCCGCACCCGAGCGGCGGCGAGCTCGATCGCCAGCGGGATGCCCTCGAGCCGGCGGACGATCTCGACCACGTCCGGCACGCTGCTCGCGTCGAGGCGAAAGGAGTCGTCGCTCGCCGTCGCTCGGGCGGCGAACAGCTCGACTGCTTCCGTGCCCTCGGGAGTGTCTCCCTCCGGGAGCGCGAGCGAAGGCACGTCGATCATCTGCTCGCCGTCGATCCGCAGTGGTTCGCGGCTCGTCACGAGGAGACGACAATCCGGGCTCTTCTGCATCAGTCGCGATAGATCCTTTGCGGCGGCGACAACCTGCTCGAAGTTGTCGAGGACGAACAGGAGCTGCCTGCCGGAGACGTAGTCGACGAGTGTCTCCTCCGTCGTCAGGCCGGCCCGGTCTTGCAGCGCGAGCGTCCTCGCGATCGTGGGCACGACGAGGCTCGGATCGTGCACTTCCGTGAGCGAGACGAAATAGACGCCACTCGAGAAGTCCTCGAGGAGCTCTGCTGCGGATTGGATGGCGAGCCGGGTCTTTCCGATTCCGCCGGGACCGGTCAGTGTGACCAGACGGGTCGAGCGAACCGTGGCGGTCACCCGTGCAATCTCTGCGTCACGGCCGATCAGCGTGCTGGAGAGCACCGGCAGATTCGTGAAGCGGTTGCCCAGGGTCTTCAGCGGTGGAAACTCGGCCGGCAGGCCGGGGACGACGAGTTGGTGGAGGCGCTGGGGGCCGAGAAGGTCCTTCAGCCGGTGCTCGCCGAGATCTCGTAGGTCGAAGCCCTCATCTGCGGCAGACGCAGCTTCGTGCGAGACCACGACCTGGCCGCCATGAGCGGCGGCCATCACGCGGGCGGCGTGGTGGACGTCCAGCCCGATGTAGCGGCCGTCCACCAGGCGCGGAGTGCCCGTATGGATGCCCATTCGTACTCGTACTTCACGACCGGGCGGCCAGGGGTGAGCAGCGAGTGCCGACTGTGCTTCGGCTGCCGCAGCCAGGCAGTCGGCGGCGGACGGGAACGCGACGAAGAACGCGTCTCCTTCCGAGTCGACGACGTGTCCTCGGTGCCGGGCAAAGGCCGCGGAGAGCAACCGTCGATGAGTGTCCAGCAACTCGGCGTAGTCGTCGCCCGCCTCGCGCAGCAGCAGTGTCGACCCTTCGATGTCCGTAAAGAGGAGCGTCACCGTCCCTTCTTGCAGGCGCCGCATCGCTCGAACCTACGATTCGCCGGGCACCGAAGCAACCTGAGCCGCCCTCCACGGAGTACGCTGCGCCGCTGTGAAAGCGATCGTCGTCGGATGCGGCCGGGTCGGCTCGGCCGTCGCGCAGCAGCTGCTCGCCTCGGGCTGGGACGTGACCGTCCTGGACGAGAACGAGGACGCGCTCGGGCGGCTCGGCGAGAACTGGACCGGCGGCTTCGTCGTCGGCCATGGGATGGATCTGACGCTTCTCCGTGAGGCCGGGATCGAGGAGGCCGACGCGGTCGTCGTCACGACCGACGGCGACAACACCAACCTCGTGATCGCGCAGGCGGCACAGAAGCACTTCGAGGTGCCGACCGTGATCGTCCGGGTACTCGATCCGGCGCGCGCGCAGTTCTACGCGACGAAGGGGCTGCAGATCGTCTGCCCGACGTCGTCGGCGATCGAGACGCTCGTCTCCGCCGTCCGCCGTGCCGAAGAGGAGGTTCCCGCCTAGGTGTACGTCCTGATCGCAGGCGGCGGCAAGGTGGGCGCGAACCTGATCCGGTCGCTGCTCCGCGCCGGGCATGAGGTGACGCTGATCGAGCAGAAGCCGTACCGCTTCGACAAGCTCGAGGCGGAGTTCGAGCACCAGGTGATCCGCGGCGACGCGACCGAGCTGTTCGTGCTCGAGCGCGCGGGCATCACGCGGCCGCCGGACCTCCTCGTGGCGGCGACCGGCGACGACGAGGACAACATCGTCATCTGCCAGCTCGCCCGCGAACGCTACGGCGTCGGCAACGTGATCGCGCGCATCAACGACCCGCGGAACCAGGCGTACTTCGACCTGCTCGGCATCTCGCCGACCGTCTCCGCCACCGGCGCGATCATGGGCCTGATCGAGCACGAGGTGCCAGAGCACGGGCTCGTGCAGCTGCTCGAGCTGCGCAAGGAGAACCTGGAGATCGTCGAGGTCACGGTCGACAAGGGCGCGAACTGCCACGGCAAGCGTGTCCGCGCGCTGCAGCTCCCGGAGGGAGCGCGACTGATCTCCGTCGTCCGTGCCGGGAAGGCCGAGATCCCGGACGAGGAGACCCAGCTCGAGATCGGCGACCAGGTACTCGCGATCCTCGAGCCGGGCAAGGAGGACGAGCTGCGCCGCGCTCTCCTCTAGCGCCCGTGTCTGACACCCAAGCCAGCTACCGTACGGCCGGTGCGTCGCCCGGCCACCCCAGTCGCCCTGGCGTGGGCCGCCACGCTGGCGGGTGTGATCTCGATCGTCTCGGCGCTCACGCCGGAGTTCGCCGATCGCACTGACCTGATCGACGGCATCCTGCCGCCGGGCGTCCCGGAGGCCGCGCGAACCGTCGCGCTCGCCCTTGGCCTCGCGATGATCTTCCTCTCGCGCGGTCTCGCGCGGCGCAAGCACCGTGCCTGGACGCTCGCCGTGGCGATCGTGATCGCGTCGGCGATCGCGCACCTCGCCAAGGGCCTCGACTTCGAAGAGGCGACCGTGCACGTCCTCCTGCTCGTCGCGCTTCTTCGCTCACGGCGGCAGTTCGTCGCGCCGGGCGACCCTGCGACCGTCGTGCCGCTGCTCCAGGTGGCCGTGGCGCTCGGGATCGCGGTGCCGATCCTCATCGTCGGCATCTATGACGGCGACGTGTACTCGCGGCGCATCGAAGTTGCGCTCGCTCTGCTCGTCGGCGCGCTCGGCTTTCGCGCGCTGTGGCTGTGGCTGCGTCCGCAGAGCGTCCCGCCCGCCGTCGGAGAGGAGCGTGAGCGTGCGGCCGAGCTCGTGCAGGCGCACGGCTCGGACAGCCTCGCGTACTTCGCCCTGCGGCGGGACAAGAGCTACTTCTTCTCGCCGAGCGGCCGCTCGTTCCTCGCCTACCGCGTGATCGGCGGGACGGCCCTCGTGGCGGGCGACCCGATCGGCGACGCTGCCGAGCGGCGCGAGCTCATCCGCGAGTTCGTCCGCGTCGCACACGCGAAGGGCTGGCGGGTCGCGGTCGCCGGCGCCGCGAACGACGCGCTCGAGGACTACGCATCGGTCGGTTTCAAGTCGATGTACCTCGGCGACGAGGCAGTCATCCGCCCGGCGACGTTCTCGCTCGACGGGCGTGCGATCCGCAAGGTGCGCCAGTCGGTCTCACGGTTGGAGAAGTCTGGGTACCGCGTCCAGGTTCTGTCGACCGCGGACGCGGACGCATCGCTGCGCGCACAGGTGCGCGCGGTGTCGGAGGAGTGGCGCGGCAACTGGCCGGAGCGCGGGTTCACGATGGCGATGGACGCGCTGTTCCTCTACCCGGACACCGTGCTCGCGGTTGCCGTCGCTCCCGACGGGCGGGTCGGCGGCTTCCTGCAACTCGTTCCGTCGCCGGCGAGCGAGGGATACTCGCTCGCGTCGATGCGCCGCCGCGGCGCCACGCCCAATGGGCTGATGGAGTTCCTGATCACAGAGACGGTCGCGTGGGCGCGGCAGCACGCCGTCACCGAGGTGTCGCTCAACTTCTCGGTCTTCGCCGACTTCCTGCGCTCCGGCGACGAGGCGTCCCGCGCAACGCGCTCGCTTCGCTGGCTGCTTCTCAAGGGCGACCGGCTCTTCCAGCTCGAGCGCCTCCACAGCTTCAATCGCAAGTTCTTCCCCGACTGGCGTCGTCGGTACTTCTGCTTCGAGCGGTGGGCCGATCTGCCGCTCGCCGGCCTCGCGTACCTGCACGCGGAGTCGCTGCTCACGCCACCCGGCCCGTGGGTGCGCTCCCACGACCTGGCGGCACAATGAGGGCTGCGCTCGTTGCCGCTGCCGTTGTGCCGCTCGTGCTCGCCCCGTGCGTCTTCGCGCGCAGCGCCGCGCTTCACCTCGTGCGCATCGCGCATTTCAGCGCGCCGATTTACGCGACCGTGGCTCCGGGCGAGCCCGGCAACCTCTACGTCGTCGAGCAGGCGGGTGTCATTCGGGTGCTCACGGGCGGGACGATCCGGTCGACGCCGTTCCTCGACGTCCGGTCACAGGTGCTGAGCGGCGGAGAGCAAGGCCTGCTGTCCGTGGCGTTCGACCCGGCGTACCAGACATCGCGTCGTTTCTTCATCGACTACACCGACAAGAGCGGCAACACGCGCGTCGTCGAGTACAAGTCGAACGGCACGCGCGCGATCCCGTCGTCGGCGAAACAGCGCCTCTTCGTGAAGGACTTCGCTCCGAACCACAACGGCGGGCAGTTGCAGTTCGGGCCTGACGGCCGCCTCTACTGGGGGAACGGCGACGGCGGCGGCGCCGGGGATCCCGGCGGGAACGGTCAGAGCCTCGCCCGGCCGTTCGCGAAGATCATGCGGCTGAACATCAATGCCAAGAGCCCACGCTGGACGCTCGTCGCGTACGGCTTGCGGAACCCGTGGCGCTTCAGCTTCGACAAGAAGACCGGCGACCTCTACATCGGGGATGTCGGCCAGGACAACTGGGAAGAGGTCGACTATCTGAAGCGCGGGACGCAGTCCGTCGCGAACTTCGGATGGAACCGCTACGAGGGCACGCACCTCTACGACGGGATCACGAAGTTGCTGACGCGCGGTGCGTACCACCCGCCGGTGGCCGAGTACTCGCACGAGGACGGATGTTCCGTCACCGGCGGTTACGTGTACCGCGGGGTCAAGATCCGATCGGCGGTCGGGCGCTACTTCTACGGCGACTACTGCTCCGGCCTCGTGTGGAGCCTGAAGATCGTCAACGGCAAGGCGACCAGCGTGCGTCGCGAGCCGTTCACGCTGGGCGGGCTGTCGTCGTTCGCGCAGGGATCCGACGGCGAGCTCTACCTCATGTCCGTCAACTCGGGCGACTTCTTCCACCTCTCCGCGTGATCCGCCTGCTGCTCGTGGCGACGCTCGCCGCCGCGATCGCCGGCACGGCGTCGTCCGCAGTCGATCCCGGGAGACACGACTGGCCGCTGTACGGCTACGACACGGCGCGGCACAACGCATCGCCCGACGCGACGATCACCGTGGCGAACGTCTCGCAGCTCCGCCGCCGCCGGGTGCGGCTCGACGGCACGGTCGACTCATCGCCGATCTACGTGGCGCACGGCGTGCGCGGCCGGGACGCGTTCCTCTTCACGACTACCTACGGGAAGACGGAAGCGCTCGACGCGAGCACGGGCCGAGTCCTCTGGCGGTTCACGCCGGCCACCTACAAGCGCCTCGCAGGCTCGTCGCAGATCACGAACGCGACACCGGCGCTGTCGAGCGATCGCACGGCGGTCTACGCGGGTGCCCCGGACGGGCGCATCAGGAAGCTGCGCCTGTCGGACGGGCACGTGCTCTGGACGACTCGGATCACGTTCGACCCGACGCACGAGAAGATCACCTCGTCATTGAACGTGTACGGCGGCCGGGTGATCGCGACGACGGGCGGCTACATCGGCGATGCGCCGCCGTATCAGGGGCACGTCGTGTCGATGTCGGAGAAGACCGGGCGCATCCAGCACGTGTGGAACTCGCTGTGCTCCGACCGGCGGGGGCTGATCGTGCCGAAGACGTGCGGGTCGAGCG
>DATINO010000097.1:0-5793 GCA_035474195.1 Gaiellaceae bacterium | reverse complement strand
AAGCCTACGCTCATACGAAGCGCTCACCGTACAGCTCGGGTCGGCCTTCCGGGCCGCCCTCGACGAACCGCACCACGGCGCCGCCGACGTCGACCGCATCGTCGTGCGCCTCGAGACCGAGGAGGTCGGCGAGCGCGCCTGCCTTGGCATCCGGCTCGTCGGCCCGAAGCTGCAGCTCGACGAGCTGCAGCTCGTCTTTGTTCTCGAGCAGGTCGTCGATCCACTCGCGCGGTGGGTGGATCTCGAGGCGGTAGCCGGCGTTCGTCGCGACGAACGTGCGCCGCCCGCCGTGCTCCTGCACGCGCAGGTTCCACTGCATGGCGCGGCCGAGCACGGACTGGAAGTCGTCCTCGTCCAGCGCGATCCCGATGTGGTCGACGCGCGGGACCCGCCAGTGGCCGGGTTGCACGACGACGTTCACGGCGCCGCGCTCGAGCTCCGAGAGCCGGAGCTTGAACCCGTCCTGCTCGAGCTTCTCCCACGACACGCCGGGCTCCACGGAGACGTGCTCGTCGCCGATCCGCCCGTACCGCGCGACGAGCTCGAACCCGAGCCGCCCGACGTAGCGGGCCTCGACGTCGCGCAGCTCCGACGTGACCAGGTGGTAGTGGAAGAGGTGCACGGGACGGTCACTAGTCTTCCAAGCGGCGTGGATTCCCCGTCGCTTCTCTCGCCCTGGACGCTCGAGCCGCTCCAGGTCGTGCCCACGGTAGTCGCGGCGCTCCTCTATTTCTGGCGCTGCCGGACGCTCGCGGGCCAGGGCCGGCCGGTGCCGGGCTGGCGCCGCGTCGCGTTCTGGGCGGGCATCGTGCTCGTCGTGCTCGCTCTCAACTCGCCGATCGACGCGCTCGGCGAAGAGGACTTCTTCTTCCTCCACATGACGCAGCACGTGATCCTGGGCGACCTCGCGCCGCTCTGTTTCGTGCTTGGGCTGACGGGCCAGGTGCTGCGGCCTGTGCTGCGCTTCCACATCGTCGAGCGCCTGCGCGTCCTCGCGCATCCGTTCGTCGCGCTGCCGCTCTGGGCGGTCGACCTCTACATCTGGCACGTGCCGTGGTTCTACGACGCAGCACTGCATCACGACTCGATTCACGCGTTCGAGCACTTCTGCTTCTTCACCGCGGGCTGCCTGATGTGGGAGCCGGTGCTCGAGACGCTGCCGGCGCCGGTGTGGTTCGGCACCGGCATGAAGTTCGGCTACATCGCGGCGGTGCGCCTGCTCGAGACGATTCTCGGCAACGTGTTTATCTGGTCGTCGACCGCGTTCTACACCGTGTACCGGCACGAGCCGGAGTGGGGGATCACGCCGGTGCACGACCTCAACCTCGGCGGTGTCGTGATGATGGCCGAAGGCTCGCTCGTCACCGCCGTCATCCTCGTCTGGCTGTTCTTCCGCCTCGCGCGCGAGGGCGAGCTGCGGCAGCAGCTGCTCGAGCAGGGGGTCGACCCGCGGCAGGTACGGCGCGCCGTGCGCTACGGGCGCGCGGATGAATTGCTCAAACCGTCTCGAACCTGAGCTTCGCGGCATTCGCCGGGACGCTCGTCGGGTACTCGCGGGTCAGGCACGCGCGGCAGAGCCCCTCGGCGGGCCGCGCGGTCGACTCCTCGAGACCTTCGAGCGACAGGTAGGCGAGCGACGTCGCGCCGATCGTCTCGCGGATCTCCTCGACGGTGGAGTGCGCCGCGATCATCTCGTCCTCCGACGCGAGGTCGATGCCGTAGAAGCACGGCGACACGACCGGCGGCGAGGAGATGCGGACGTGGACTTCCGCGGCTCCGGCGTCGAACAGCATCTGCACGATCTGGCGGGTCGTCGAACCGCGCACGATCGAGTCGTCGACGACGACGAGCCGCTTCCCTTCGACCTCGGCGAGCGGGTTGAACTTCATCCGGATCCCCTGTTCGCGCATCCCCTGCTCGGGCTGGATGAACGTGCGGCCCACGTAACGGTTCTTGATCAACCCCTCGCTGAACGGAATGCCCGCTGCGCGGGCGAATCCGATCGCGGCCGGCGTGCCCGAGTCCGGGATCGGCAGCACGAGGTCTGCGTCGACAGGCGCCTCCTCGGCGAGGCGCGCGCCCATGCGCACGCGCGCGCCGTGCACCTCGACACCCTGGAGGCGCGTGTCGGGGCGTGCGAGGTAGAAGAACTCGAAGATGCAGAGCGCGCCCTCGCCGGCCTGCGCGAGCACCTGCACCGTGCGCACACCGTCGCCGTCGGCGAGCACGAGCTCGCCCGGCTCGAGTTCGCGGACGAGCTTCGCGCCGACGAGGTCGAGCGCGCACGTCTCGGAGGCGACGACGGGATCGCCGTCGATCTGGCCGAGCACGAGCGGCCGGAAGCCGTGAGCGTCGCGGAACGCGAACAGCGTGTCGTCCGCGAGGCCGACGACGGTCGCGGCGCCCTTGAGCCGGGTCATCGCGTTCGCCACCGCGTCCTCGAGCGGCGCGTCGTCGTCGGCGATCAGCGCGGCGATCACTTCCGAGTCGGAGGTCGATGCGAGCGGCTTGCCGATCTCGTCGCGCAGCGCTGCCGCGTTCACGAGGTTGCCGTTGTGGCCGAGCGCGACGGTGCGCACGCGTCCGTGGTGTAGCAGCGGCTGGGCGTTCGCCCAGGCGTTGCCACCAGTGGTCGAGTAGCGCGTGTGCCCGATCGCGAGCTGTCCCTGGAGCCCCGACAGGCTCCGTTCGTCGAACACCTGCGGCACGAGCCCGAGGTCGCGAAGAGCCGTCAGCCGGCCGTCCTCGCACACGGCGATCCCGGCCGATTCCTGGCCGCGGTGCTGCAGCGCGTAGAGGCCGAAGTAGGAAAGCCGCGCCACGTCGCGTTCCGGTGCGCGAACTCCGAAGACGCCGCACATCTAGGTCACGACTCCGAGCTCGACGATGTCGTCCCAGGGCACGGCGCCGCGGGTGGCGACGATCACGCCTTGTGCCTCGACGGGTTGGACGTCCGCGGCGCGGCCAGACCAGGCCGCCGCTTCGCGCAGCGCGAGCTCGACGCCCCCGTCGGACACATCGTGCGCGAGCGAGAAGAGGTGGGCGTTCCGCCACACGAAGGTGACGAGACCGTGGCCGAAGCCGCGGAGAAGGAGCACGCGGTCGCCGCTGCGCCACCGGTCCGGGACCTGTGTGACGTCGCGGACGAGCCCGACGCAGCCGACGACCGGCGTTGGCGGGATCGGCGCTCCGCCCGTCTCGTTGTACAGCGACACGTTCCCGGAGACGACCGGGATGCCGAGCGAGCCGGCGGCGAACGCGATCCCCTCGATCGCCTGGGCCAGCTCCCACCCGATCTCCGGCTTCTCCGGGTTGCCGAAGTTGAGGCAGTCGGTGAGCGCGAGCGGCTCACCGCCGGCGCAGGCGACGTTCATCGCCGCTTCGAGGACGGCGGCGAAGCCGGCTTCGCGCGGATCGCGGCAGCCGAGCGGCGGCCCGTCGAGCGCCACGGCGATCCCGCGCGCGCCGTCGATGCGCAGCACGGCGGCGTCGAGCCCCGGGCGGCGCACCGTGCGCGACCCGACGAGCTGGTCGTACTGCTCGAACACCCAGTCCTTCGGCTCGTGATTCACAGGCGCGACCGGTGTGCGCGCGACCGGATACGCGCGCTGCTCGACCTCGTACCGCGGGCACTCGTCGGTCAGGAGCTCGGCAGGGATCGAGCCGATGATCTCGTCGTCGAAGAACGCGCGCAGTTCCCCATGGTCGGTGACCTCGCCGATCACGGTGCACGGAAGCTCCCAGCGCTCGCAGGCGGTGCGCACGGCGTCGAAGCGCGCGGCCTCGACGACCGCGACCATCCGCTCCTGCGACTCGGAGATCATGATCTCCCAGGGCTCGAGCCCGGCCTCGCGCAGCGGCACGCGGTCGAGGTGCACGTCGACGCCCATGCCGTCGCGCGCCATCTCGGACAGCGACGACGCGAGCCCCGCGGCGCCGCAGTCCTGCAGGGACACGACGAGGCCGCGCTCGACGAGATCGAGCGACACCTCGATCAGCGCTTTGCCGCGGAACGGGTCGCCGATCTGGACCGACGGACGCTTCTCGTCCGAGCCTTCGAGGTCCTGCGAGGCGAGCACCGAAGCGCCGCCGATCCCGTCGCGGCCGGTGAACGCGCCGTACAGGACGAGGAGGTTCCCGACCCCCTGTGCGCGCGCCGAGAGGACGCGCTCGGTGGCGAGGATCCCGACGCACATCGCGTTCACGAGCGGGTTCTGCGCGTACGCCTCGTCGAACGCGCACTCGCCGCCGACGTTCGGTACGCCGACGCAGTTCCCGTAATGGCCGATCCCCGCGACGGCACGCTCGAAGTGCCAGTCGGGCGCGCCGAAGCGAAGGCCGTCGAGGAGCGCGATCGGCCGCGCGCCCATCGCGACGATGTCGCGGAGTATGCCGCCAACGCCCGTCGCCGCACCCTGGAAGGGCTCGACCGCGGAGGGGTGGTTGTGCGACTCCACCTTGAACGCGACCGCGACGCCGTCGCCGAGGTCGATCACGCCTGCGTTCTCGCCCGGCCCCTGCAGCACCCGTTCGCCGCGCGTGGGGAGGCGCCGGAGCAGCGGCGCCGAGTGCTTGTACCCGCAGTGCTCGGACCAGAGCAGCGAGAAGACCGCCAGCTCGAAGTCGTTCGGAAAACGGCCGAGCAGGTCGCGGATACGGTCGAACTCGCCGTCGGTCAGCCCGAGGCTGCGATGGAGTGGTTCCGCGACCGAGCTCAGGGGGGCAGTGTATCGGCGGTCTCGGTCGGGTCTGATCTCACGCGAGGTGCCCTCGGATCGTTAGAACACCAAGATGACGCGCAGCCGCCCGATCGTGCTTCTCGGAGCGCTTGCCTTGATCTGGGGTAGTTCCTTCATGTTCATCAAGGTCGCCGACCGCGAGGTCGCGCCGTCGACGCTGATCCTCGGACGGCTCTGGCTGGCGGCACTCACGCTGGCGGTCGTCGTGCCGGTGCTGACCGACGGGCGGTCGGTCGCTGCCGACCTTCGCGCGCACTGGCGGCCGCTCGTCGTCGTCGGGCTGCTGAACACCGCCGTCCCGTTCTGGCTCCTGTCGTGGGGCGAGACGAGGATCGACTCGGGTCTCGCGTCGATCATCCAGGCGTCAGTCCCGATCTTCAACGCGATGCTCGCGTTCGGCTTCTTCCACGACGAACGGGTGACCGGCCGGCGGTTGCTCGGCGTCGCGATCGGATTCGTCGGCGTGGCCGTCCTCGTCGGCGCGCAGCCGCACGCGAAGCTCCTCGGTGCCCTGGCGGTGGTGGGGATGGCGCTCTGCTACGCGGCCGGAGGGCTGTTGACCCGGCGCCATCTGGCGTCGGCGCGCCCGCACGCGATCGCGCTCGGCACCTCGCTCGTGGCGGCGATCGTGGTGACGCCCGCCGGCGTCGCGCAGGCGCCGAGCGACGTCCCCGGGTGGAAGACGTTCGGGTCGATCGCAGTGCTCGGCACCGTGTGCACCGCGGTCGCCTATCTCCTCTTCTTCACGATCATCGCGCGCGCCGGCGCCGGCTACGCCGCGCTCGTCACGTATCTCGTTCCGCCGGTGGCGCTCGGCTACGGGGCGATCTTCCTCGACGAGGGTGTCGGCGCCGCGGCGCTGATCGGGCTTGTGCTGATCCTCGCGGGTGTGACGCTCGGGACGCGACGCGCCGTGCGATCGGCGCGGCCGGCCGCGGCTCCCGCGTGACGACGATCGAAACCGAGACGATCGGGGAGGCGTGGCTCGAGACGGCGCGCCGGATTCTCCGTGACGGCGCCGATGCGGTCTACGACGGCGAGCCGACAAAGGAAC
>DATINO010000096.1:0-5283 GCA_035474195.1 Gaiellaceae bacterium | reverse complement strand
ATGTTCGCGATGTTCTTCTTCAACACGCTCTACATCCAGCGCGTGCTCGGCTTCGGGCCGCTCAAGGCCGGCGTCGCGTTCCTTCCGTTCTCGGCGGGGATCATGGTGTCGGCCGGCCTCGCATCGCAGTTCGCGCCGCGTATCGGCGTTCGCCCCGTCGCGGCTGCAGGCTTCATCCTGAGTACGGCCGGTCTGATCCTGCTCACGCAGCTCCCCGTGCACGGCTCGTACCTCACGAACGTGCTTCCGTCGATCCTGCTCTCGTCGCTCGGGATGGGCGCGGTGTTCATGCCGCTGACCCTGATCGCGACGACGGGTCTCGAGGACGCCGACCAGGGGCTCGCGTCCGGGCTGTTCAACACGTCGCAGCAGATCGGCGGCGCGCTGGGCCTCGCGATCCTCTCGACGCTCGCCACGAGCAAGACGCCGTCGGTCGGTTCGCCGACGGCCAATCTCGTCACCGGGTTCCACTGGGCGTTCGGTGCGGGTGCGGTCGCGATGGTCGTCGCGCTCGGCGTGATGGTGGCGCTCCTGCGTTCGCACCACGTCGCGCGGATCCAGGAGCAGGCCGCTTCGGGTGAGCCCGTGGTGGTCGCGGCATAGGCATGTCGGTTCTGCGGGCAGACGCACGCCGCAATCTCGACCGCATTCTCGAGGCGGCTGCGGAAGCCTTTGCCGAGCTCGGTCCGGACGTGACGATCGACGAGATCGCACGCCGGGCCGGGGTCGGCCACGGCACCGTCTTCCGGCGGTTCCCGACCAAGGACGGTTTGCGCGCGGCGGTGCTGCGCCTGCGGCTCGAGGAGATCCTCGTCCGCGCCAACGAGTTGCTCGGCGAGCAGGACGCCGGCCAGGCGTTCGAAGAGTTCGTCTGGGTTGCGGCCGCATCGTGCCGTCGCGACCGGTTCCTCTTCGAGGGTGTCGAGAAGTGCGTCTTCGAGGATGTCTCGACGGTGAAGGAGGAGCTGCACGACGTCGGTGACCGGCTGATCCGGCGCGCCCGCCGTGCCGGGGCGATCCGTAGGGGCGTTGACTCCCGAGACGTCGGCGCGCTCGTCGGCGCAGCGATTCAGGCGGCGCAGCACGCCGAGCGCGACGAGGACTGGCGCCGCTACGTCCAGGTCGTTCTCGACGGCCTACGCGCCTGAGGCGACGAACCATTCGCCGATCTCGTCGCCGAGCCGAGGGCCGGCGTCGGCGATCACGCCGTGGCTCGCGCCGTCCACCCAGTGCACGTCGGCGTGGGGGACGGCCGCCTGGAACTTCGGCAGGTGCTCGCGGTTCTGGTCGACGTGTGGGGGCTGCGTCGCGAGGAGCAGCAGCACCGGAATGCCGGCAAGCGCCGGCCAACCACCCGAGAGGCGGTCGAGCAGCCCGTCGCGGGCGCGGAGCATCGACTCCGCGGACGACCCGATCACCCTGCCGTCGCGGTCGAGCACGCCGGCGCCGTACCCGGCGAGGACTTGCGGGGTCGGCCGCTCGAGGTTCTCCTCGAGCCACGCGGTGAATGCCGCGCGCGATTCCCACTCCCACTGCATCGGCGGAGCCGAGTTGCGTGCGCCGTCGAGGTCGGCGTAGTCGAGGTGGCCGCTGTCCACGAGCACGAGGCCTCGTGTCTCGTCCGGATGCAGTGCGGCGAGCGTCGTCACGACCCCGCCGCCCCACGAGTGCCCCATCAGCACCGGCCGGTCGAGCCCGAGCTCGCCGACCGTCGCGCGCAACAGCGTCGCCAGCGACGCGAGGTCGTAGGCGGTCGCCGGCGGTGACGCACCGAAGCCGGGGCCGTCCACCGAGACGGGAGCGAGCCCGTGCGCGGCCAGGCGCGGAGCGAGCTCGACGAGCTCGGCGCCCGACGCGCACGGCCCGAGCGCGTGCCAGAAGACGAGCGGCGTGCCGCCGTCGCTCGGCCACACGCGTACGGCGAGCGTGCCTGCATCGGTCCTGACGAGGCGGGGAGGGGCGATCACGCGGCGAGTGTAGGGCGGGCTGAAGAAGGGAGCGATCGAAATTCGGCGATGCGCTACGCGACTTCGAGCGTCGCGCCGCGGCGGGCCTCGAGCTCGAAGAGCGAGATCGTCGACAGGCCGATCACCACGTACACGGCCCCGACGAGCGCCTCCGCCGCGATCAGCGGCAGGACGTGGCCGAGTGGCGCGCCCGCGAGCAGCTGCCGCGCGGCATTCGCGCCGTGTGTCACCGGCAGACCCTGTGCGAGCGTGGACATCCAGCCGGGCAGGCGGCTGAGCGGGACGTTCACGCCCGCGAAGATGAGCAGGACGTAGAGGATCAGGTTCCCGATCACCGCGGTCTCGCGCCAGCGGAGGCCGAGCGACGCGTTGAAGAGCCCGATCCCGACGCACGCGAATGCCGTCACGACGATCGTCAACGCGAGCGGAGCGAGCGCGTGCGCAGGTACATGGATGCCGAACATCAATGCTGCGACCGCGAGCGTCCAGATCGAGACGACGATCCCGTTGATCGTCGCCGGCAGCGACCTGCCGAAGAACACGGCGATCCGGCTGGCCGGTGACACGACGAGGAGTGAGAGCGTGTGCGTGTACCGCTCGCCGGCGACGGTCTGCGCCATGCCGAAGAGGCTCGGCGCTGCCGCAGCGACGAGCGCGTTGCCGGCCACGTAGTACGCGTCGTCCGCGACGTGGGCAGTGCGCCCGAGGTAGACGAAGAAGGCGAGCTGCGTCAGCGAGGGAATCAGGATCGTGATCACGTAGCTGAACGGGTTGAGCCAGCCGAAGAGCGCCCGGTAGCTGATCAATCCGCCGATCGTGAGCAAGCGAAGATTCGTCATGTGAGCGCGAGGGTGGCGCGCGCACGCGCTGAACGTAGGAAGAAGCGGAGCGCGAGGGTGCCTGCGATGAGGTATGCGAGCGACAGCGCCACGCAGACCGAGACGTCGATCCACACGGAGCCGGTGCCGAGCGTCGCGTGGCGCAACGCGCGCATGCCCCATGTCGGTGCGAAGAGCCACGAGACCGGTTGCAGCCAGCCGGGCAGAACGGCGACCGGGATCAGCAGGCCGGAGATCATCCAGACCGGCCACTCGAACACATTGCCGAGCATGAACGCCGACCGGTAACGCACGAGCACCGAGGCGAACAGAAAGCCGAGACAGCCGATCGCGCCGATCGCGGCGGGGATCGAGGCGGCGAACGCGGTCCAGTCGTGAACCGTGATCGCAACGCCGTAGAAGACACGGACGTAGACGAGCCCGATCGCGAGCGAGTACACGCCGATCGCGGAGATCGCGACGCTGATCGGAAGCACCACTGCCCAGAAGGGCGTCGGAGAGGCGACGAGAAGCTCGAGGATCCCGAGACGCCGTTGCGTCTGCAGTGCTCCGGCGCCCTGCGCCGTCGTGGTCGACCAGATCCCCATCACGCCCGACGCGAGCGCCGCGACGAGGAGCGACTGTCCCTGGCCGTTCTGGAACAGGAAGTACGCGAGCGTCGCGAAGATCAGCGGCGAAGCGACGACGACGAACATGTCGAACGGCGACCGGCTGAGCATCTTGAAATGCAGCCCGAGGCCGAACAGCAGGACGCGCGCGAGCGACACGGGCCGAACGATAGGCAGATTAAGCGCTCGTTGATCGGCGACGGCCATGCTGCGATCAACGATCCGCGTTGCTCAGCGGGTCATGGACCGGCGAGGCTAGGCCCAGTCGCTTGACGGGACCCCTGTGGTGGGGTCGCCGAGACCTCCTCTTCCTCCTCGGCGACCTCACCATGGCCCAGCCTCGCACGTATGCGCGCGGCAGGCCGGGCAATGCGAGACATAGATCAGTGACGGACTTTCCGGCCGCACGCGCGTCTCTCCGCTCGAACCGTTAGCGAACTCGGGCCGCCACCCCTGTACGGGCGCGGCGCCGTGAGAGGCAGAGAGGAGCACTATGCGCAGGAAGCACCTGCTCTCCCTGTTCATGCTGGTCGTGGGAGTAGCGATGCTCGTCGCCGCAGTCTCGGTCGGTGTGGCCGGGTCGGCGGTGAAGAAAGCGGGCTCGGCAGAGGCGAACAAGGGCGGCACGCTCAGGCTCAACATGGCCGACGCCGACTTCGACTTCGTCGATCCGCAGCTCGCGTACCGGACCGACGACTGGTCGATGATCTACGCCACGTCGATGCCGCTCGTCGGCTTCGAGGAGAAGACCGGCGCCGCAGGGGCGCAGCTCGTCCCGCAGGCGGCGACGGCGTTCCCGACCGTGTCGAAGGACGGGAAGACCTACACGTTCCACATTCGCCCGGGCCTCAAGTTCTCGAATGGCTCGACCGTCAGTGCCGCGTCCTTCCAGCGGGCATGGGAGCGGATCCTGAGCCCGAAGATGGGCTCGCCGCTCGGCGTCAATCTGTCGCTGCAGGACGACATCGTCGGCGGCAAGGCGTTCCTCGACGGCAAGTCCGCCCACATCTCGGGCATCTCGGCCAAGGGGAACACGCTGACGTTCCGCCTGACGTCGCCGAACGCCACGTTCGTGTCGATCCTGTCGATGCAGTGGTTCACGGCCGTCCCGGCGAACCTGCCGTACTCGAGCACTGGCCTGAACGTCTATCCGGCGGCCGGCCCGTACTACATCGCCTCGCGCGACCCGGGCCGCTCGACGGTGCTGAAGCGGAACCCGTACTACAAGGGCAACCGCCCGGCGAACCCCGACCAAATCGTGTTCACCCCGAACGTCAACCGTGACCAGTCGCTGCTGCAGGTCAAGGCCGGACAGTCGGACATGGACATCGAGGGTCTGCCGGCGACCGCGACGGCGGGGCTCGGCCAGCAGTTCGGCGTCAACAAGGGCCGCTTCTACGTCGGCTCGACGTCGTGCGTCAACTACATGGGCATGAACACCGCACGCGCGCCGTTCAACAACGTCGCTCTGCGGAAGGCCGTGAACTACGCGATCGATCGGCCTGCCCAGGTCCGTCTGCTCGGCGCCTATGCCGGCAAGCGCACCTCGCAGCTGCTCGTCCCGGGCATCCCGGGCTACAAGCCGTACAACGCGTACCCGCTCGCGGGTGCCGATATCGCGAAGGCGAAGTCGATCGGCGGTGCAGCGATCGCTGCGGCACCGACGCTCAACATCGTCCACACGACGTCGACCGCTTCGACGAACCGCGCCCAGGTGGCCGAGTTCAACCTGAAGCAGGTCGGGTTCAAGGTCAACGACCTCCCGACCCCGGCGACGAACTACTACCAAGTGATCCAGACCAAGGGCACCACGTACAACTTCGTCACGAACGGTGGTTGGTGCGCTGACTACTTCGACCCGTTCGACTA
>DATINO010000095.1:0-4848 GCA_035474195.1 Gaiellaceae bacterium | reverse complement strand
GGCGAGAACTACTCCGTCGACGTCGTCGAGCAAGAGCTCGACGACTCGAACCTGCTCTTCCACTGCCTCGTCCCGGCCGCACGCTGGTGGGACGACATCGTCTTTACCTGAAGTGCAATGAATCTCTTCCGGTCGGAAGAGCACATCAACCGATGGCTCGGCGCGCGAGAGGCGGGGGCGACGATCGCTGCGCAGAAGCTCTGCGACCTCGCGCACGCCTGGTGGGACACACGCCTCGACCCGGACTGGAGGCCGCGCACTCGCACCGAGAACCAAGCGGTCCTCGACAATCTCGGGCTTGTCGGCCCGTTCTGGCAGCTTCCCTAGCCCGTCTCTTCCGAGCGAGTTCGAGCGCCTCACCCTGCAGAGCGCCTCCCGGTTGGTGGCTCCAGCGGATCGACCGATGATCTGGACGCCGTTGTGGAGTCTTGAACCTGGAGAGAAAGACGCGCGCGCGTCACCACCGAACTGAAAGAGGTGTGGAGTGACTGAGTGGAACAAGCAGATCGGCGCCGTCAATTTGATCGTCGGCGACCTGGAGCGCTCGAAGGCGTTCTATCGGGACGTCTTCGGGCTCCCCGTCCAGTTCGAAGACGAGGGCGCGGTGATGTTCCGTCTCGGGGACACCTACTTCTTCCTGCAGCGCGGCACGGCTCATCAAGATGGCCCGTCGACCGACGCGCTCAGCATGGCGCAGACCGGCGTCGGCCAATTCGTCATCTTCGTCGACGATGTGGACGCGGTGCGCACGGAGCTGGATCAAGCACAGGTGGCCACGATCAGCGGGCCGGCGGATCGCGACTGGGGCATGCGAACCCTCACCTTTGCCGATCCAGGCGGCTACACCTGGGAGATCACGCAGGAGCTGCCGCGCACAACATCAGCTCGCGAACAATCTGCGTGAACGCTGCCTCTGTTGACATTGGCCGCCCGGCAATTCAGAGTTGCTGCTCCCGACTCAGGCAGGAGGCAGGGGATGCGGCACAAGCTTCCGACGCTCGCACTACTCGTTGCCCTCGCCACCCTCGGCGGCGGCGCCGCGGCACAAGGGGGTGGGGCCGGATTCGACTTTCAAGCTGGTGTGACTGGCCCGCCAACCGTTGGTGCCGGCGAGTCGTTTGTGGTCGACGTTACCGTCGGACTCGACGCGGACACGTTGACGACGAACCCGACGACGGCGCTGTCGCTGACCTGGGGTGTTCATGTCCCGGCGGGCCTGAAGGTCATCGGCGGCGCCTGGCATGGCCATCCGCTCGGCACCGCCTGCACCTCGGATTGTCGCTTCGACATCCCCGAGGGGACGATCTCGCAGCCGTACGACTACGAGCTCGTCGCCGCGCGGCCCGGCACGTACACCTTGATCGCCCAGCTCGCGACCACGAGCACCTCCGACCCCGACCCTTCCAACAACAGCGCCTCGATGCAAATCGACGTCGTCCCGCTGAAGCTGCACCTGTCGTCGGTAGCGGCCGCCAAGCCACGTGCGGGGAAGCGTTTCACCTGGACAGTGGCGACGTCGAGTGCGATTTCACGTCAAGGCGTTCGCCCCGACCGCGCGACGTGCTCGGCTCGCGTCGGTGCGAAGGCGATCGCCGGCAAGGCGACGATCACGTCCGGCAGGGTTGTCTGCGCCTGGCTGCTCCCAGCGGGTAGCCGCGGTTCGCGCCTGGTGACCACGGCGCATACCACCCTTGCAGGCGCGACGGCCTCCCTGACCAGAACATTCACGATCGGCCGCTGAGCCGCTCGTTGGATCGCGAGCGGTCGCTCACACCTCCACTGTCACCGTATCGGCCGGAGGCACAACACGATCTAGGCGGTCGACCTCGGCAAGCGCCGGGAAGAGCCGCGGCCAGACGACGGCGAGCGCGATCGTCAGCGCGCCGCCGGCGACCACCGCGGGCGTCGCGCCGAGCAAGGCCGCCGCAGCGCCGGACTCGAACGCCCCGAGCTCGTTCGACGCGCCGATGAAGACGTTCTCGACCGCGTTCACCCGCCCGCGCAGCGAGTTCGGTGTCGCGAGAGCCACGGTCGTCGAGCGGATGTTCATCGAGTACATGTCGGCGAACCCGCTTACCGCAAGTGCGAGCGCCGACAGCCAGAACCAGCGCGAGAGACCGAACACGATCATGCTCGCGCCGAACGTCCCGACCACGAGCAGCAGCGTGCGTCCGGCGCGCCCGCCGAGCGGCCTCCGCGCGAGCCTGAACCCCGCGACGAGCGCACCGACCGCGACCATGCTGCGCAGGACGCCGAGCCCGAACGGGCCTGTGTGCAGGATCGACTTGGCATAGAGCGGCAGCAGCGCGACCGCACCACCGAACAGCACCGCGAACAGGTCGAGCGTGATCGCGCCGAGGATGACCGGCGTCCCACGGATGAAGCGCACTCCTGCGAAGAGGGTCCGCACGGTCGCCTGCTCCGCCATCGGTGGTGAATCGGGACGCGTGACCGGGAGCAGCACGAGCGCGGACACGATCAGCATCCCCACCGTTACCGCGTACACGGCTTCCGGCTGCACCGCAAAGAGGAATCCACCGAGCGCCGGACCGCCGATCGTCGCCGCCTGACCCGCGATCGAGCGCAGCGCGAGCGCCGCCGTGAGGAGCTCGGCCGGGACGAGCTCGGGCACCAAGGAGCGCTGCGCAGGGCTGCCGAGCGAGCTGATCGCACCGGTCAGCGCGGCCAGTGCCACGAACTGCCAGAGCTCGTGCGCGCCGCGGAGCGTGATCGCGAGCAACAGCCCCGCCACGACCGCGTCGCCGAGGCTCGTCACGATCACGACGGCCACGCGCGGCAGCCGGTCCGCGAGCTGGCCCGCCGGCAACGCGAGCAACGGCACCGGGGCGAACTCGGCCAGACCGATCAGACCAAGGTCGAAGGCGTTGTGACGGATCGAGTAGACCTGCCAGCCGATCGCGACTTGCGCCATTTGCATCGCGATCCCGGAGCAGAGGATCGACGTCCAGAGGCGGCGAAAATCAGAATGACGGAGCGCGGGCGGCGGGGCAGGCATCTTCCGGCACTCTGCCTTCTCAGGAACTTCTTAGCTCGTCCTCAGTGACGGCATAGCGACGCCGGGAACCCTGGACGGAGAACTCGCGAACGAAAGGATCTCGAGCATGCCCAGTAACCGGATTGTCGCCATGGTCGCCGCGGCCGCCGTCGTCGGCGGCGGCGCAGGCGCCGCCATCACCACGCTCTCCGACGGCGGTGGCTCGGCGAAAACGACCACCGTCACGACCTCCGCCACAGGCGCGAACGTCGCGAACGCCGACCTGACTGTCGGCCAGATCGCGAAGGACGCGACGAAGAGCGTCGTCGAAGTCGACGCGACCACCTCGAGCGGAGGCCAGTCGTTCCCGTTCGGCAACAACGGAAGCCAGTCCGCCGAGGGCACCGGGTTCGTCTACGACACGAAGGGCGACATCGTCACGAACCAGCACGTCATTTCCGGAGCAGGCACCGTCAAGGTGAAGTTCTCCGACGGGTCGACCTACACCGCATCGGTTGTCGGCTCGGACTCGGCAACCGACATCGCGGTCCTGAACGTGAACGCTCCATCGTCGAAGCTCAACCCGTTGACGCTCGCCGACAGCTCGAAGGTCGCGGTCGGAGACGGAGTCGTGGCTATCGGCAATCCGTTCGGCCTCGACGGCACGGTCACGAGCGGAATCGTCAGCGCAGTCGGCCGTGAGATCTCTTCGCCGGACGACACACCGATCGAAGGCGCGATCCAGACAGACGCTGCGATCAACCACGGCAACTCGGGCGGCCCCCTGCTCGACCTGCGCGGCGAGGTGATCGGGATCACATCGCAGATCCAGAGCGAAGGCGGAGGCAACGACGGCGTCGGGTTCGCAGTCCCGTCGAACACCGTCAAGTCGATCGCCTCCCAGCTGATCGCGAGCGGGAAGGCACAGCATGCCCTCCTCGGCGTGACGCCCGCCGATACCGCGAACGGCGTTCGCATCGCGACCGTGAAGACCGGCAGCGCTGCCGACGACGCGGGCCTGAAGGAGGGCGATGTGATCACCGCGGTCGGCTCGACGGAGATCACGAACTCGGCACAGATCCGGGCGATCATCGCCGGGAAGCAGCCGGGCGACGCGCTGACGCTCACCATCAGGCGTGACGGCTCGTCGAAGACCGTGCACGTGACGCTCGGCTCACGCAGCTAACGCGAAGCGACATACGCGACGACGAACGTCGCGGCGAAACCGGCGATCGTGAGCAGCACGCGGCGCCACGACGGGTGGCTGTGCGCCTCGGGCAGGAGGTCGGTCGCGCCGAGGAACAGGAAGAACCCCGCGTACGCGGCGAGCACGTACCCGAGGCCGTGATCGGAGATCCCGATCGACGCACCGACGACTGCCCCGACCAGCGGGGCGGTCGCGTCGATCGCGAGCCACCGCGCCGCGCTTCGTCCGTCACCGCTCTGGCGCAGCACGAAGCTGACCGTGTTCATACCGTCGGCGAAGTCGTGGCTGATCACGGCGAGGAACACGAGCAGGCCTGTCGCGGTGTTCACGTGTAGCGCGAGGCCGATCCCCAGGCCGTCGAGGAAGCTGTGCAACGAGAGGCCGGCCGCCCCGAGCGCGCCGACTCGTGCGTGTGCGCGCGCCTGCTCGGGCTCGTCGCGGTGGTGGAGGACGAGCACCCGCTCGACAAGGAAGAAGCCGACGAATCCGGCGCCGACGACCGTCATCACGTGGCGCGGCGAGTCGATGAGGTCGAGCGCCTCCGGCAGAACGTCGAAGAGCGCGACCGCGACGACGATGCCTCCGGTGAACGCGATCACGGTCGCGAGCTCCTTGCGCAGGCGGAACGCGACGAAACCGCCGAGTG
>DATINO010000094.1:0-32218 GCA_035474195.1 Gaiellaceae bacterium | reverse complement strand
GGCCCGAGTTCCCGATGCAGGTTGTGCACCCGTAGCCGACCGTGTTGAACCCAAGGGCATCGAGGGGTTCCTGCAGGCCGGCCTGCTCGTAGTAGCGCGTCACGACCTTCGAGCCCGGTGCGAGCGACGACTTCACCCACGGCTTGCGCTGCAGCCCCAGCGCGAGGGCGTTCCGCGCGAGCAGTCCGGCAGCGACCATCACCTGCGGGTTCGACGTGTTCGTGCACGACGTGATCGCGGCGATGACGACGGAGCCGTGGTCGAGCTCGTAGTCGGTGCCGGCGACGCGCGTCAGGTTGGGCGCGGGCGCGGTGGCAGCCGCGACGGAGGCGCTCTCGACCATCACCTCCCCGCCGGGCTGCTGCTCGGTGGTCGGGTCGGAGGCGGGAAAGGTGTCGGCGACGGCTTCGTCGCCGTTCGAGTAGTCGACGCCGAACGTGCCGAGCGTGTCGATGAACGCGCTCTTCGCGTTCGCGAGCGGCACGCGGTCCTGCGGCCGCCGCGGGCCGGCGATCGACGGCTCGACGTCGCCGAGGTCGAGCTCGACGACCTGCGAGTAGGTCGCGTGCTCGGACGGGTCGTGCCAGAGCATGTTCTCCTTGCAGTACGCCTCGACGAGCGCAACGCGCTCGGCCGGGCGCCCCGTCAAGCGCAGGTAGTCGAGCGTCTCCTGGTCGACCGGGAAGAACCCGCACGTCGCGCCGTACTCGGGCGACATGTTCCCGAGCGTCGCGCGGTCGGCGAGCGGCAGCGACCCGACGCCCTGGCCGAAGTACTCGACGAACTTCCCGACGACGCCCGTCTTGCGCAGGATCTCCGTCACCGTCAGCACCAGGTCGGTAGCGGTCGCGCCTTCCGGCAGCGAGCCCGACAGCTTGAAACCGACGACCTGTGGCACGAGCATCGAGAGCGGCTGGCCGAGCATCGCCGCCTCGGCCTCGATACCGCCGACGCCCCAGCCGAGGACACCGAGCCCGTTCACCATCGTCGTGTGCGAGTCGGTGCCGACGAGGGTGTCGGGGAACGCCGAGCCGTCGCGGTCCTCGACGACCCGTGCGAGATACTCGAGGTTCACCTGGTGGCAGATGCCGGTGCCGGGCGGCACGACCTTGAAGCCGTCGAACGCGGTCTGGCCCCAGCGCAGGAAGAGGTACCGCTCGCGGTTGCGCTCGAACTCGAGCTCGACGTTCCGCGCGAACGCGATGCGCGACGCGAACGCGTCGACCTGCACCGAGTGGTCGATCACGAGCTCCGCCGGGATCAGCGGGTTGATCTTCGCCGGATCGCCGCCGAGATCGGCCATCGCGTTCCGCAGCGCGGCGAGGTCGACGACCGCCGGGACGCCCGTCAGGTCCTGGAGCAGGACGCGCGACGGCGCGAACGAGATCTCGTTCGACGGCTCGGCCTTCGCGTCCCACCGCGCGACCGCGTCGACGTCCTGCTCGTCGCCGTTCCGGAGCACGTTCTCGAGCAGCACCCGGAGGGTGTAGGGGAGCCGGGCCACGTCGTAGGAGGCCTGAAGCTCGTCCAGGCGATAGATCTCGTACGACCGGTCGCCGACGGTGAGCTTGGACGACGAGGCCATGCCTCGATTGAAGCAGAACAGCGGCCGCCGGCCCGTCGCTTGCCGGATGCGATACAACTTAGGAACGGATGGCGATGGAGCGGCACATCGTCGGCCTTGGCGGTGGTGGCGACACCCCCGCCCAGACGGCTCTCCTGAACGACTACGTGCTCGGTCTCACCGGCAAGGAGCGCCCGCGCATGCTCTGGGTGCCGACCGCGGTCGGTGACGACGCATCGGCCTCGCTCTGGTTCTACGAGGCGTTCGCGAACCGCACGGAGCTGCGCACGCTCTCGACCTTCCCGTGGCCGCCCGAGAACCTGCGGGAGCTGATCCTCTCGCAGGACGCGATCTGCGTCTGCGGCGGCAACACGGCGAACATGCTTGCGATCTGGCGCGTGCACGGCATCGACACGCTCCTGCGCGAGGCGTGGGAGCAGGGCGTCGTCCTCTGGGGACAGAGCGCCGGGATGATCTGCTGGTTCGCGGCCGGGGTGACCGACTCGTTCGGCCCGCAGCTCGAAGGGATGGAGTGCCTCGGCTTCCTGGCCGGCAGTGCCTGCCCGCACTACGACGGCGAGGAACGCCGGCGGCCGCGCTACCGGGAGCTCGTCGCGAGCGGGCTGGCCGAGGGGATCGCTGCCGACGACGGCGTCGGTTTGCACTACGTCGGGACGGAGCTGCGCGAGATCGTGACGTGCCGGCCGGGGACGGCGGCGTACCGCGTCGGGCGCGACGGTGAAGAGCGGCTCGAGACCCGCCTGCTCGCCTAGCTCTAGTCGGTCAGGCCGTCGATCACACGACGGAGTTGCGCGCGCTCGGGGCCGAGCGCGCCGTGCACGACCGCGAGCTTCTGCGAGCCGCGCTGAGACAGCGAGAGGTGGACGACGCGGCCATCCTCGGGTGACGGCGCGCGCTCGACGAGCCCCGCCGCCTCGGCGCGCTGCACGAGCTCGGTGACCGCGCTCTGCGTGAGCGACAGCGTGTTGACGAGATCCGAGACCGTGGTGACACCGTCGGGCGCGCCGGCGATCTGCAGCAGCAGCAGGTGCTGGCGCGGTGTGATTCCGTTCGCGCGCGAGCAGTCCTCGCTGCGCCGCAAAAAGCGCCGGAGCTCGGCGCGGAACGCGGCCGCAACTTCGTAGCTGTCCGCCATTCAGTGATCTTATGACGCGACGGCCCGAGTGAGTGCTGTGAGGTCGGATTCGTCGTTGTACGCCTGCACCGAGACGCGCATCACCCACCCGGCCGGCGTCTCGACGACCGGGACCTCGATCCGATGCTCCTCGTAGAGCCGGCGCTTCAGCCCAGGCGGATCGGGATCGTCGACGCGGAAGCCGCGCATCTGTACGTAGTCGTCGGTGAGCGGCGGGAACGGCAGCTCGAGAGACGACAGCAGCGCGTGACACCGTTCGCGGACCGACGGCCAATCGTGCTCGGCCTGGAACTGGATCGCTGCCGGCACCGCGAGGTAGGCGGACGGGTCGCGTGTTCCCTGCCAGCGGTGGCGGTCCGCGAAGGACGCGTTGTCGAGCCAATCCCACGAGACGATCGTCGGGTCGATCCACTGCTGCGCCTCGGGGCGCGCAAAGAGGAAGCCCGAGCCCTTCGGCGCGCACATCCACTTGTGACAGTTCCCCGAGTACACGTCCGGCCCAAGCGACTCGAGGTCGAGGTCGAGCTGTCCCGGAGCGTGCGCGCCGTCGACGACGAGCAGCGCACCCGTCTCGCGCGTGCGCGCGACGAGTGGAGCGAGGTCGTTGATGCGACCCGTCGACCACTCGATGTGCGAGCAGAACACGACACGCGTGCGCGGGCACGGCTCGAGCTCGCCGAACGGGCGGCGAGTGACCGTCACGCCGGTGCGGCGGCGGACGAACTCCCACAGTCGCTCCATCCCGCCGTACTCGGCGTCGCCGAGGAGCACCTCGTCGCCGGGCCCGAGGTCGAGCGACCGGACGACGGCGTTCAGGCCGGTCGTCGCGTTCGGCACGAACGCCAGGTTCTCGGACGCCGCGCCGACGTAGGCCGCGAGTACGCGCCGCGCCGTGTCGAGCCGACCCGGGAACCCACGCTCCAGCGCGAGAAACTCGACAGGCTGCCGCTCCAGCTCTCGTTGCCAGTGCTGGTACGCCTGGAACACGGGTCGCGGGCACGCGCCGAACGAGCCGTGGTTCAGGTAGACGACGCCCGGGTCGAGGAGGAACGAATCCTTCACAGCTCTTAATCCTCATGCAATGCCGACTCTTAGGTGTGCTGGCTATAACGGGAGGCGGTGGGACCTTCCCGCTTCCTCTCCGTCCGAGCCGTCGAGCTCCTGGTCGTCGCAGTGGTCGGCGCCGGCCTGGCGCTCGGCGGCGCGGCGCTTCTCGGGAAGCTGGGCGACCACACCACGACGACGGTGGAACAGGTCACGCCGTCGGTGCTCCCGACGGCGGCTGCGACGACGCCGAACTCGACGAAGGCGCTGACCCCGGAGGCGATCTACCGCCAGGACGGCCCCGGCGTCGTCCAGGTCACCGCGACGATCGTCACACAGTCAGTGTTCCCGCCGGCGACCCAGACGTCGAAGTCTCAGGGTTCGGGCTTCGTGCTCGATCGCGCCGGGCACATCATCACGAACTTCCACGTGATCCAGGGCGCGCAGAGGGTCCAGGTGTCCTTCTCGGGCCAGGATCAGCTGCCGGCCACGGTCGTCGGGAAGGACCGCTCCACCGACCTCGCCGTTCTGAAGATCGATGCGCACGCGCGTGCGCTGACGCCGCTGCCGCTCGGCGACTCCGACGCCGTCCGCGTCGGCGACCCGGTCTATGCGATCGGCAACCCGTTCGGGCTCACGCGCACCCTCACGACCGGCGTCGTCAGCGCGGTGCAGCGTCAGATCTTCGCGCCGAACGGCGTCCCGATCGACAGCGCGATCCAGACCGATGCCTCGATCAACCACGGCAACTCGGGCGGGCCGTTGATCGACGCGGCCGGGCGCGTCATCGGCGTCACCTCGCAGATCCAGACCGGCAGCGACCAGAGCCAGGGCAACGTGGGCATCGGCTTCGCGATCCCCGTCAACACGGTGCGCGACATCGCCGGGCAGATCATCGCCAACGGCAAGGCGCAGCATGCGTTCCTCGGTGTCAGCGCCGCGGCGGTGACACCGCAGCTGAAGAGGCTGTTCAATCTTCCGACCGCGACGGGCCTGCTCGTCCGCGAAGTCACGAAGGGCAGCGGCGCCGCCAAGGCCGGCATCAAGGGCGGCTCGACCTCCGTCGTCGTCCAGGGCGAGAGCTACACGGTCGGCGGCGACATCATCACGGCGGTCGACGGCCGGCCGGTGACATCCGATGACGAGCTGTTCGCCGTAGTGCAGCAAAAGCACCCCGGCGACACGCTGAAGATCGAGCTGTACCACGACAACTCGAAGCGCACCGTCACCGCGAAGCTGGGAACGCGCCCAGGCCCATAGCCGAAGTGGAAGGCCGGCCGGAGCCCGTCTGCCTGCCCGGGCACGGCCGGTCTTCCAGTTCGGCTCCGTGGCTCGCCCGTGATCCGTCGCTACCTTGTTCCGGATGGAGCGCGGGCACACCGTCCTCGACTACTCGATCGTCGAGGAGGAAGAAGAGCTCTGGCAGGACGACGACGGCGACCACGACGGCTGGTTCTGCGTCCGCACCGACCCGTTCCCGTGTCCGGCCGACGGCTGCACCTTCGTCGCGGAGTTCATGACCGCGGCGCACCTGATCCTCGTCTGGCAGGAGGTCGACGACCCGAACCTCCTGCGCCACGCCGCCCGTGCGCGCGACGTCGGCCGGAACCCGCGCGTGACCGGCTACCGCTCCGAGTACGGTCCGAGCGCGTCGTATTACGCGTGGATCGCGGCCGGCCGCCCGGTGCACGGCGTCAAAGCCGCGACGTAAGAGGCCTATGACGATCCCCCATGCGTTCGGCGAGAGCGCACCGTTCTCGCTCGGGGTCGAGGAGGAGCTGATGATCCTCGACGCCGAGACGCACGAGCAGGTCGCGGCGGTCGACCGGATCCTGCGCGGCGTCGAGGGGATGTCGCTGCCGGGAAGGCTGAAGACAGAGCTCTTCGCCTCGGTGTTCGAGACCAACACGAACAGCTGCGCGACGGCCGCCGAGGTCGACGAGGCACTGCCCGCCCTGCGCCGCGCCGCCGCAGGAGCCGCCGAGCGCGAAGGGCTTGCGATCGCGGCGTCGGGCACGCACCCGTTCGCGCGGCCCGAGGCGCAGCCGATCGTGAAGGAGGAGCGCTACGTGACGTTCCTCGGCTACGGCGGCATCTCCGTCCGCCGGCAGGGCGTACAGGGCCTGCACGTGCACGTCGGGATGCCGACCGCGGACGACTGCTGGCGTTGCCTCGACGCGATCCTGCCCTGGCTTCCCGTCGTGCTCGCGCTGTCGGCGAACTCACCGTGGTTCGCCGGCGAGCTCACCGGCATGGCGTCGAACCGCGCGCCCATCCTCGCCGAGTTGCCCCGCGGCGGCACGCCGGCCGCGTTCACGTCGTACACGGAGTGGGAGGGGTGGGTCGAGCGGCTGGTCGCGATCGGCGTGATGGAGGACTACACGCGCATCTGGTGGGACGTGCGACCGCACCCGCAGCTCGGCACGCTCGAGGTGCGCGTGCCCGATCAGCCGACGGACGTCGGCCTCTCCTCGGCGTTCGCGGCGCTCGTCCAGGCGATGTGCGCGACGGCGCTCACGGACGGTCTGCCCGGCGGCTCGCCGCGCGCCGACTACGTCCAGAACCGCTGGGCGGCGGCACGCTTCGGTGCGCCCGCGAACCTGATCCACCCGGACGGCCTCTCGTTCCCGACCGCGACAGAGCTCGCGGTCGAGCTGCTCGAGCGCGTCCGGCCGGCCGCCGAGCGTCTCGGCGGCGGCGACGTGCTCGCGCGGATCGATCCGTCGCGCTGCGAAGCCGATCTGCAACTCGAGCAGATCGACCCGAGGGACGTCGCCGCGGCGCTCGTCCGCCGCTCGCTAGCCTGACGGCGTGGCAGTCGTCAGCGAGACGATCCAGGTCAGCGGCATCCGCTGCGAGAAGTGCGTCATGCGCCTCGCGAAGACGCTCGAGGGCGTCGAGGGGCTCGAGTTTGCGAACGCAAATCTCATGGGCCAGGTCATGCTCGGCTACGACGACGAGCGCACCACACGGGATGCGCTCGTCGAGCAGCTGGCTCGCGGGGGCTTCCGCGAGCTCGCGTTCTCCTAGCCTTCGCCCGGCTTCGTCGAGCGGTCGCCTTCGTGCGCGCGCACGTGGCCACCGAACGTCGCCGTGTCGGCCGAGTCGAGGCCCGAGGGGGAATCCGTCCTGGGGTCGGTCGGCTCGGTCGCGTTCGGATCGGGATCGACGACGTTCACCTCGATCAATCCGTAGTGCATCTTGACCGCGTACTCGTCGAAGGTGTCTCCGTCGACCTTCGGTGAGTCGTGCACCACCTCCTTGCCGACCGTGGCACGGACGACGTCCTCGTGCTCGTGGAGAAAGTCGGTCGGGATCGCATGGCGAGACTTGAACATGTGACCGGACTCGACGATCACGAAGCCGTCCGGTTCCGAGACGACGGTCCCGAGCTTGTGATCGTCGCTCGTGACGACGCTCCTGCCTTCCATCGGGTGACCTCCGGGGTTCGCTGGTTCGTCCTTTCCCAACGGTCGACAACGGGAATCCGATTCGGAGATTCGTCGTTTAGGCCATTGCTAGGGTGGTTGCCCGGATGAGCGATAGCGCACCGACGACCGCCGATGCCCGGAGGCTCGCCCGCGACGCGAGGGATCGCGTTCGCTTCGAAGAGGAGGCGCTGGAGTTGAGCGACCAGGTCTATCGCGTGGCCCGCAGGCTCGTCGGATCCCGCGACGAGGCCGAGGACCTGGTCCAGCAGACGTACGAGCGCGCATTCCGCTCGTGGCGGCAGTACACGCCCGGCACGAACCTGCGCGCCTGGCTCCTCCGGATCCTCACGAACCTGAACATCGATCGCGGCCGGCGCCAGCAGCGCACGCCGCAGACGACGTCGATCGACAGTGAGGCCGGCGACTACTTCCTGTACGACAAGCTGGCATCCCAGATGCCCGACGAGAACCCGGACGAGGAGCGCGTGCTCGAGCGGCTGTCGCAGGACTCGATCGTCGACGCGCTCGCCGACGTCCCTCACGACTTTCGCGACGTGATCGTCCTCGTCGACATCGGCGAGTTCTCGTACGCCGACGCCGCCCAGATCCTCGACATCCCGATGGGCACCGTCATGTCGCGATTGCACCGCGGCAGGCGTATCCTCAAGAAGAACCTCGCGGACAAGGCAGTGGCATGACGCCGATCGACGACCCATGTGAGCAATGCGAGGAGATGATGCAGCCGTTCCTCGACGGCTCACTCTCCGAAGAGGAAGTCGCGCGAGCGCAGAAGCACCTCGAGACCTGCAGTTGGTGCGCGAAGCGATACAAGTTCGAGGAGCAGCTGAGGCACTACGTGCGTGTCGCGGTCAGTGAGCCGATGTCGCCGGAGCTGAAGGCGAAGCTCGCTGCGTTGCGGACGCCGCTGTGAGCATGTCGCCGAGAGGACGCGCGCGGCAGAACCTGCAGCGCCGCGCGGGGATCGTCACGGCTGCCGTCGTCGTGCTGGCGCTGATCTTCCTGCTGACGGGACACTGGATTCTCTTCATCGTCTTCGGTGTCGCGGCAGCCGCCGCAGTCGCCGCATTCCTGCAGCTGCGCAAAGTCAGGTAGCGGTCCTGCGCAGGAGGCGGCAGCGACCCTGACGTTCCACGCGGGCGGTTCGGACACGTCTTCCATGCGAAGCGCACTACGCGGTGCCTGGCACCAGACGTGGCTCGGGTCGCCTCGTCCGTAGCCGTCAGGGGCGCACGTCCACGTCTCCCGGCGGGCGCAGGTCGGAGCAGTCGACGAGCACCGGCTCACGGGCGCGCAACCCCTCGTCGGGGATGTCGTCGAACGCGCTCCGGGCGAGGGCAACTGGGTGGTCGCGCGTCCCGTCGTACGACGCCGCCGCGAAGGGCGAGGGATGCGCGGCGAGGCGGTCGACGGCGCGCGGGTCGAGCTCCGGGCCGTCGGCGAGGACGATTACCGCGCGGCCCACGTCCCCGCCGAGCGCGGCGAGCCCGCAGCGAAGGGACGCACCCGGGCCGCGCTCCCAGTCAGGGCATCGCACGACCTGAACGCCGACAGCGAGCGGGTGCGCGCCCTCGACGACAACGACCTCGTCGACCGACGTCTCGCGCAGCGCCGCGAGCACGGCCGGGAGGAGGTCGTGCTGCTTGACACCGCCGTACCGCGTCGACGCACCCGCGGCGAGCACCACAACCGCGACGCGCCTAGCTGACGTTGACGGTCGCCTTCTCGATCTCGACGAGCCGGGTGATCGCCCCGGTGTTCGGATCGCCGAAGTTGCCGATCTGCTTCGCGACGTCGAGGCCCTCGGTCACCTTGCCGAGCAGTGCGTAGTCGGGCGGGAGGGTGGCGGCGTCGGAGCCGATGACGATGAAGAACTGGCTGCCGGCGGTGCCCGGAGCTTCGGGTTCGGTCTTGGCCATCGCGACGACACCGTCCGTGTACTTGGTCGACGCCGGCGGCGCCTCGACGGTCTCGTACCCCGGCCCCTCGTTCCCGGTACCGGTGGGGTCGCCGCCCTGGATCACGAAGTTCGGGATGATCCGATGGAAGATCGTGTCGATGAAATAGTGGCGGCGGACGAGGCTGACGAAGGATGCGGTCGTCTTCGGCGAGTCCTTCACGTCGAGCCGGATCGTGATGCTGCCGCAGTTCGTCTCGAGCGTGACGTCGTACGTCTTCGAGGCATCGAGCGTGATCGTCGGCTTCGGCACGTGGCGCATCTCGGGGTCCGGCGTCTTGATCGGATGGCAGCCGTAGGAATCGACGGTCGTCGTGCCGTTCGTCGTGCCGAGCGACGCAGATTCCTTCTTGCCGCCGCAGGCAGCGAGCGCGAGAACGGCGATGAGGAGGAGAACGAGTCGCTTCATGCGCCGATCGTCGCACGTGCGCGCTTCACGAGTGCGCGGGCGACGTCGACCTTGTACGCGTTCCGCGGCAGCGGCGTCGCGGCGTCGAGCCCGTCGGCGAGCAGCCATGGCACCGGCGCGACGCCGGCCAGCGCCACACGCGTTTCGCCGCCGCGGCGTACGGCGGCGACCCCGACGAGCGGGAACGCCCAGCGCTTCCGCTCCATCGCCTTCAGGTAGACGCTCTGCTCGCACTCCTCGAAGCTCACCTCGAGGATCATCTCGCCGGTCTCGAGCGTCGTCGTGTTGCGATCGGCCTCGGTCGGCAGGCGGTAGAGCTCGGCGATCGGAAGCTCGCGTGTCGTCGTGCGGATCCGAGCATCGAGCGCGAGCAGCGCGGCCGCGACGTCGGACGGATGCGCCGATGCGCAGTAGTCGTTCGCGAAAATCGCGTGCTCGCGATGCTCCCCGTCGCGGGCGAAGCACTCGTCGCCGCCATGGAGGCGGCACGGCCAGTTGAGTCGCCAGTACCAGCAGCGGGTCGACTGGAGCAGGTTGCCGGCGAGCGAGCCCATGTTCCGGAGCTGCGGGCTCGCGGCGAGCTTGCATGCCTCGCGCAGGACTTCGGGGATCCCCGGTTCGCACTCGAGTTGCGCGAGGGTCGCGCCGGCACCGATCCGGCCCGGTGCGATGTCACGCGGCACGACGCCGCGGATGTCGACGAGGGTCTCCGCCTGGAGCAAGCCGGCGCGCAGCAGCGGCACCACCTCGGTGCCGCCGTGCATCGGAAGCCCGTCGATCGTGGTGCTAGACGCCCGCCGGAGCTCCAACCTTCTCCTTCTGCCGCGCTTCGGCCTCGCGCAGCGCGCGCAGCATCTCTTCACGCGAGATCGGCAGCTGCCGAACGTCGGCGCCCGTCGCGTCGCGGATCGCGTTTGCGATCGCGGCGGCGGTCGGGACGATCGGCGGCTCGCCGAGCCCCTTCGCGCCCAGGTTCGTCAGGTGCTGGTCGGGCTCGTCGATCAGCTCGCTGACGATCTCCGGCACGTCGGCGATCGTCGGGAGCTTGTACGCATCGAGCGTGGTCGTGAGCAGCCGGCCGGTCGCCGGATCGTGGAGGCGCTCTTCGGAGAGCGTGTGACCGATGCCCTGGATGATCCCGCCCTCGATCTGGCTCGAGGCGCCGAGCGGGTTGATCACGCGGCCGACGTCGTGCACCGCGGCGATCCGCTCGACCCACACCTCGCCGGTCTCGATGTCGACGGCGACCTCGGCGACCTGCACGCCGAACGTCAGCACCTGCTTGCCCGTCGGGTTCGGGCCGCGTGCTCCCTTGCCAAGGATCTGTGCGTCCTCGAGCACGTCGACGACCTCGGCGATCGACGCGCCCTTCATCCCCCGTTGCTCCGCGATCTCCTCGATCTGCTCGCGCGCGTCGGCGGCCGCGGCGCGCACGGCCGGTCCGACCGACGGCGTCGTCGACGAGCCTGCGCTCAGCGTCGCGTACGGGCCGCGATCCGAGTCGCCGAGCGTGACGGTGACGTGCTCCAGCGGAATCCCGAGCTCCTCCGCTGCGATCTGCGCCATTGCCGTGCGCGTGCCGGTTCCGATGTCCTGCATCGCGGTCACCACCGTCGCGCGTCCGTCGGAGCCGACGCGGATCCACGCGTAGCTCGGAGGCCCGCCGCCGCCGTACCAGATCTGCGACGCCATCCCGACGCCGCGCTTCACGGTCGCCGTCGAGCGCGCGCGCACCTCGTGCCGCCGCTCCCAGTGCGGCTCCGCGCGCCGGTAGCACTCGAGCAGGTTCTTGCCGCTGTACTCGTTCCCCTCGGGTGCCTCGTCCGTGTGGTTGCGGCGCCGCAGCTCGAGCGGGTCCAGATCGAGCTTCGTCGCGAGCTCGTCGAGCAGCGCCTCGAGCCCGAAGGTCCCTTCGACGAATCCGGGCGCGCGGAACGCCTTCATCGGCGGCAGGTTCAGCTTCGCACCGTACGTGATCGTCTTCACGTTCGGGCACGCGTAGAGCATCTGCATCGGCCCTTCGGTGCCGGCCGACCAGCCGCTCCAGCCGACGGCGTTGACGTACTCGCCCCCGAGCGCGGTCAGCGTCCCGTCGCTGCGGGCGCCGACGGTGAGCCGCTGGATCGTGGCGTTGCGGTTCCCGGCGGCGGTGTTCTCCTCGCGCCGGGTCAGCGCGCACTTGACCGGTCGGCTCGTTCGGCGCGCAAGCTCAGCGGCGATGAACGTGTAATCGTCCGGCCCGTTCTTCGAGCCGAACCCGCCGCCCATGTAGCGGCAGACGACGCGCACCTTGTCGGCCGGGAGGCCGAGGCCCTGTGCCACCGCGTCGCGGATGCCCCAGATGTACTGGGTGGAGACGTGCACCTCGACGCCCTCGCCGATCCATTCGACGACCGCCTGATGCGTCTCCATCGAGCTATGCAGCACGACCTGCGTGCGGAACTCCGCCTCGACGACCACGTCGGCCTCGGCAAGGCCCTGCTCGTAGTCGCCGCGCGAGCGCTCGCGCGCGTCGCCGAGCAGCGAGCCGCGGCGCACCGCCTCGTCGGGATCGAGGAGCGGCTCGAGCACCTCGAACTCGCACGCGATCGCGCGCAGCGCCGCGCGTGCCTGGGCGAGCGTGTCGGCGCAGACGGCGGCGATCGCCTCGCCCTGGAAGGAGCAGTCGGCCGTCAGTTGCTCGATGTCGCCCGGCCCGATCGCCGCATGGACGCCCGGCAGCGCAAGCGCGGGCGCGAGGTCGATGCTCGCCACGCTCGCGCGCGGGTGCGGCGAGCGCAGCACGGCTGTATGCAGCATCCCGGGCTTCGCGAGGTCGGCGGTGTACACCGCCTGGCCGGTCGCGCGCTCACGGCCGTCGACGCGCAGCGCGTCGCGGCCGACGATCTCGAGCGGGCCGGCCGGCCACTGGTCGAGCGAGTCTTCCTCGACGACGAGCCAGACCTCCTCGTACCGGCCCTCGACCTCTTTCTCGGTGCGGATCAGCCTTGCCACGTGCGAATCGCCTCCACGATCTTCGGGTACGCGCCGCAGCGGCACAGATTGCCCGCCATGGCGTGTCGAATCTCCTCGGTCGTCGGGGTCGAGTTCGACTCGACCAGCGCGACCGCGCTCACGATCTGCCCCGGCGTGCAGAACCCGCACTGCAGCGCGTCCGTGCGCACGAACGCGCCGATCATCGGGTGCTCACGCAGGCCTTCGATCGTCGTCACGTGTGCGCCCTCGACCGCGTGCACGAGCGTGATGCACGAGAGGATGGGCTCCCCGTCGACGAGGACGGTGCACGCGCCGCAATGCCCTTCGCCGCACGCGATCTTCGTGCCGGTGAGCGACAGCTCCTCGCGGAGTGACTCGGCGAGCGTCGTCCCGACCTCGCCGTGCACGTCGTAGGAGTGTCCGTTGACCGTCAGTTGCATGTGATCGCCTCGATCTGCGCCATGTGCACGAGCCGGTGTGTGAGCCGCATCGTCTGCCGCGCCTCCACCTCTTCCTCGATGTCCGGCACGGTCGCCCACAGGTCGCGCGCCGCCTCGAGCAGCTCGCGGATCTTGTCGACCTCGTCCCCGTGGCCGTTGCGCTCCGCGCACGTATTGATCGCGAGCCCGAGCACGCCGACCTGGTCGGGCTGGCGCGACCAGAGTAGCGGTGTCGCCATCGACAGGTACTGCGCGATCCGCGCGAACTGCAGCGGCATCGCGATCGTCTCCGTGCCCATCGGCTCGGTCGGCTCTGCGAGCTCCGCGCCGTCGGCGAGCGCGTTCGCGTTGCCGGCGAGCATCAGGCGCAGCTGGTCGTCGTCGTACCCCGCGCGGCGCGCGGTCTTCACGGACAGCAGCAAGGACGAGGGCTGCTGCCCGTACGGATAGTCGCTCGCGTACAGCACCTGCTCGGGCGGGATCTGACGGTAGAAGTCGAGCAGGTCGACCGGGCTCCAGGTCGACGTGTCGAAGAAGACGCCCTTTCGGCCGCGCATGCACGCCGCGAGCGCCTGCATGTCGGCGATCCCGGCGTGCGCGAGGATCAGCTTTGCGCCGGGGTTGCGCTCGACCAGGGTGCGCAGCCCTTCGGCGATCGGCGGCAGCCCCCGGCCGGCGTGGATCAGGATCGGCACCCGCCGCTCCGCCGCGAGCTCGAACACCGGGCCGAGCCGCTCGTCGGTCGCCGTGAACTTCTGGGCACGCGGGTGGAGCTTGATCCCCTGCGCACCGGCGTCGAGGCAGCGCCGCGCCTCCTCGATCGGCGACTCGTTCAGGTCGAGCCGCACGAACGGGATCAGGCGGCCGCTCGACCGCTCCGCGAACGCGAGCGTGCGGTCGTTCGCAGCCGTGAACGACGGATGGCGGTCGGGCTCGTCGAGGCAGAACATGAACGCCCGCGAGATCCCGTAGGCGTCCATCAGCTCGAGCAGCTGGTCGTAGTCGCCGACCATCCCGTCGATGTCGTGCCCCAGATGAAGGTGGGCGTCGAAGATGTCGGTCCCGGCAGGGAGGAGCTCCCGGAGCTCCCGGTGCCACCGGTCGACCAGTTCGAGCGCCCTGGCGCGCGCATCCATCCGTCGCACTCTAGATAAGGTCCCGCGCATGCCCGACGCCTTGATCTATGCCGACACCTTTCGCTCGGCGGAGCTGCGCCACGAGGTGCCGCTCGGCGTGCCCGACCCGATCCTCTACGCCGAGAAGGACGGGACGAAGCACATCGTCACCCACTCGATGGAGGCCGTTCGCCTCGCCGAGCTCAATCTCTACGAGCTGCACCTGCTGGACGACCTCGGGATCGACGCGCTCCGCAAGTCCGGGCTCGGCTTCGCTGCGCTCCGGGCCGAGCTCGCGCTGCGCGGCGCGAACGCGATCGGCGTCGAGAACGCGGTCGTCCCGGAGACATTCCCGGTCTGGCTCGCCGACCACCTTCGGGCGAACGGGATCGAGCTCACGGTCGACAAGGACTTCTTCGACGACCGTCGGCGCGTCAAGAACGAGGCCGAGCTGGCGGGCATGCGCCGCGCGCAGCGGTCGGCCGAAGCGGCGATGGACGCCGCGCGCGAACTGTTGCGCACCCGCGTCGCGAACGGCGGGCTGACGGTCGAGGAGGTGAAAGCCGCGATGAACGTGGTCTTCGCCGAGCACAACACGAGCTGCGACGACTTCATCGTCGCGCCGGGACCTCAGGGCGCCGTCGGGCACGACATGGGGTCGGGGCCGATCGCCGCCGGCGTCCCGGTCGTGATCGACATCTGGCCGCGCGACAACACGTCGTACGTCTACTGCGACATGACGCGCACGTTCGTCGTCGGCGACGTGCCGGAGAATGTGGCGACGTGGCACCGCCTCTGCAATGAGGCGCTCGACCGCGCGATCTCGGAGATCAAGGACGGCGCGAGCGGGAAGGACATCTTCGACGGGACGTGCGACATCTTCGAGGCGGCGGGCGAGCAGACCCCGCGGACGAAGGAGGACGGCGTGCCGCTCGCCGACGGGTTCTTCCACGGGCTGGGGCACGGCGTCGGCCTCGAGGTGCACGAGGAGCCCGGCCTCGGACTGATCGCGGAATCGCCGCTGCGCGCCGGCGACGTCGTGACTGTCGAGCCCGGTCTCTACCGCGCGGGCTACGGCGGCGTGCGGTTGGAGGATCTCGTGCTCGTCACGAAGGACGGCGCCGAGAACCTCACGGACTACCCGTACGATCTGACGCCGTAACAGCCACGTTTCGGAAGCTCCACAGTGGGTAGCCGACAACATCGGTTCCCGTTCAGCCGCGTGCGGTTGAAGCGCGGCGAGAGGAGGAGACATGGCAATTGCTGCCGAGGTCGCTCCCACCCGTGTGGTGGTCGAGTCGACTCCCGTGGCCGATCCCGCACCGCTCGGCCTGGGCGCCTTCGCCCTGACGACGTTCATGCTGAGCGGCCACAACGCGACGTTCATCCCCGACCTGATCTGGGTGGGCTGTGCCCTGTTCTACGGCGGGCTCGCGCAGTTGCTCGCAGGGATGTGGGAGTTCCGCAACCGCAACGTGTTCGGCGCTACTGCGTTTTCGACGTACGGCGCGTTCTGGATGTCGTTCGGGATCTTCATCGTGCTGGCCGAGGTGTCGAAGTCGTTTGCAGCCGGGGTCGCCGGCGCGAACGCGCCCAATGCCGGAGCCTGGTTCCTGCTCTCGTTCGCGATCTTCAACACGTACATGCTGCTGTGGGCGACGCAGGTCAACGTCGGGGTCTTCCTCGTCTTCCTCACCCTCGAGGCAACGGAGATCCTCCTCGCGATCGGCAACTTCCATGCCGCCCACACCGGCAATGGCGACAACTACTGGACTCATCTGGGCGGCTGGGTCGGAATCGCCACCGCCGCGGTGGCCTGGTACGTGTCGGCGGCCGGCGTGATCAACGGCATGAAGGGCCGCACCGTCGTCCCGGTCGGAGCGCCGCTCCACCTCGGGAACGGCACGACGCATCGTCGGCACCTGCACGCGTAGGCTCCCGCGCATGGAGACCGAGACGCAGACGATCGACACGCTCTTCCTCGAAGAGCGGCGGTACCCGCCTTCGGCGGAATTCGCGGCGCAGGCGAACGCGAAGCCTGCGATCTACGACGAGGACTTCGAAGCGTTCTGGAAGCGCAACGCGACCGAGCGTGTCTCGTGGTTCGAGCCGTACTCGACGCTGTACGAGTGGGAGGCGCCGTATGCGAAGTGGTTCCTCGACGGCAAGCTGAACGTCTCGTACAACTGCGTCGACCGTCACGTCGAGCAGGGGCGCGGCGCCACGGTCGCGTTCCACTGGGAAGGCGAGCCCGAGGACGACCGGCGCGAGATCACCTACGAGGACCTGCAGCGCGAGGTGGTCGCGTTCGCGAACGCGCTGAAAGAGCTCGGTGTGGCCAAGGGCACCGCCGTCGCGATCTATATGGGCATGGTCCCTGAGCTCCCGATCGCGATGCTCGCGTGCACGCGGCTCGGGGCGCCGCACACGGTTGTGTTCGGCGGCTTCTCCGCCGACTCGCTGTCCGACCGCATGAACGACATGGGCTGCGAGGTGCTGGTCACACAGGACGAGGCGTGGCGGCGCGGCACGACGGTCGCGTTGAAGCGCATCGCGGACGAAGCGCTGGCCGAGGCGCCCGGTGTCAAGACCTGCGTCGTGCTCCGGCGGACCGGCAACGACGTGCCGATGACGGACGGACGCGACCACTGGTACCACGATGTGCGCGGCTCGGACGACCCGGCGTCGTGCCCGCCGGAGCCGATGGACGCCGAGGACCTGCTGTTCCTGATGTACACGAGCGGCACGACTGCGAAGCCGAAAGGGATCGTGCACACGACCGCGGGCTACCTCGTCGGCGCTGCGACGACGCACTATGACGTGTTCGACCTCAAGCCCGACACCGACGTGTACTGGTGCGCCGCCGACGTCGGCTGGATCACCGGCCACAGCTACATCGTTTACGGGCCGCTCTGCAACGGCGCCACGTCGGTGATGTACGAGGGGACGCCGGACTTCCCCGACAAGGACCGCTGGTGGTCGATCATCGAGCGGTACGGCGTGACGATCCTCTACACGGCGCCGACCGCGATCCGGTCGCACATGAAGTGGGGGCCGGAGCACGCGGCGAAGCACGACCTCTCGTCGCTTCGGCTGCTCGGCTCGGTCGGTGAGCCGATCAACCCGGAGGCGTGGGTCTGGTACCACGAGAACATCGGTGGCGAGCGCTGCCCGATCGTCGACACGTGGTGGCAGACCGAGACGGGGATGATCCTGATCACGCCGCTCCCGGGCGTCACGACCACGAAGCCCGGCTCGGCGACACGACCGTTCCCGGGCGTCGATGCTGCGATCTACAACGAGGCGGGCGACGAAGTCGGCCCGGGCGGCGGTGGGTATCTCGTCCTGAAGCGGCCGTGGCCGTCGATGCTGCGCGGGATCTACGGCGACGACGCGCGCTACCGCGAGACGTATTGGTCGCGCTACGACGGCGTCTACTTCGCGGGCGACGGCGCACGCGTCGACGAGGACGGCGACTTCTGGTTGCTCGGCCGCGTCGACGACGTGATGAACGTGTCGGGGCACCGCATATCGACGATCGAGGTCGAGTCGGCGCTCGTCGACCACAAGGAGGTCGCGGAAGCGGCGGTCGCGGCCCGTAACGACGCGACGACCGGACAGGCGATCGTCGCGTTCGTGACGCTCAAAGGCGGCGTCGACGGCTCGGTCGCGAAGCTCGAGGAGCTGCGCAACCACGTCGCGCACAAGATCGGTCCGATCGCGAAGCCGGCGAACATCGTGTTCACGCCCGAGCTGCCGAAGACGCGGAGCGGCAAGATCATGCGCCGGCTGCTTCGTGACGTCGCCGAGAACCGTCCGCTCGGCGACACGACGACGCTCGCCGACCCGACGGTCGTCGAGGAGATTCGGTCGCGCGGCCAGGCCGAGGCGGGCAAGGAAGACTGATCTCGCGTCCTCCTTCGGGAGGACGCGAGCATCCTCGCTCGGGCCGATGTGAATCGCCCGCCCCGGACGGGGGTACTACGCTGCGGCGAGTGGTAGGGGCCTTGGCTGCAGCGCTTGTCCTCGCCGCGCCGACGCAGGCCGCGACGGTGCGCGTGCCGGTCGCGAACGTCTGGGAAGCGCCGGACGCGGGGCATTTGCCGCTCGACCCGCACGTGTGGCCGACGGCAGCCGTCACGCTGTCCCAGCGCCTTGCGCTCGTCGGGCACATGCCGACGCAGGTGCTGTACGGCGAGCGCGTTCGCGTCCTCACGCGCCGGGGCGGCTGGACGAAGATCGCCGTCCCGGATCAGCCGTCGCCGCTCGATGCGCGCGGCTACCCCGGGTGGGTGCGGTCGTGGCAGCTGGGGCGAGCATTCGTTGCGCCGCTCGTCGTCACGACGAAGGTGGCGAAATTGCCGAACGGAACGCAGATCGGCTTCGGCTCGCAGGTTCCGGCCGGCGTGCTGCCTGCGGCCGCGACGCGAAGGCTGCCGGTGACACGCGCCGGGATCGTGCGGACGGCGGAGCACTTCCTTGGCCTGCACTACCTCTGGGGTGGGCTCTCACGCTGGGGCTACGATTGCTCCGGCCTCACGTGGGCCGCGTACCGCGCGCACGGCATCACGATCCCGCGCGATGCCGACGCGCAATTCGCCGCCGGCCGCCCGGTCTCGCTGACGGAGATGAAGCCGGGCGATCTGCTGTTCTACGAGCATCCGGTCGTTGGCCACGTCGCGATGTACATCGGCGGCGGAAAGATGATCGAAGCTCCGAACTCGCGCAGCGAAGTGCGCATCGTCCCGGTGCGAACGTCTGACTTCCGCGGCGTCAGACGCTTCGTGGTCTGACCACGTTTTCCACAGCGACCGCCCCCTGTAAGCAGGGATGTTGCAGTTACGCAACAGTTGGTCTGACCACGAGAGTTGGCCCAACCAGCCTCGGCTAGAGCAGCGCCGCGAAGGCGTCCTCGTCGTCGAATGGTCCGATCACCGCGCAGCGCAGGCCCGAGCCGCCGATCACGTCCTGCGCGACGCGCTGGACGTCCTCGGCCGTGACGGCGTCGAGGCCCGCGAGGATCTCCGTCGGCTCCGCCGCCTCGCCCTCGAGGACCTCGCGGCGGAGGCCGGAGACGAGCAGCCCATTCGGGCTCTCCGTCTGCAGCACGAACCGGCCTTTCGCGAGGGCGCGCGCCTTCTCGAGCTCCTCCGCGGGCACCTGCTCGTGGGCGAGCTTCTTGAACTCGTCGGCGATCACCTTGACCGCTTCCTCGGTGCGCTTCAGGTCGACGCCCGCCTGCGCGTAGAGCGTGCCCGCGTCCGTGAACGAGTTGTTGAACGCGAACACGTAGTACGCGAGGCCACGCCGCTCGCGCACCTCGAGGAAGAGCCGCGACGACATGCCGGTACCGAGCACGGTGCCGACCAGCTGCAGCGCGTACCGGTCCGGGTGGCCGATCGGGTACGACGGGACACCGAGCGCCACGTTCGCCTGGTCGGAGTCCTTCCGGTGAACACGCACGCGCGGCTCGGTCGTCTCCTCGATCGTGGCGGCGACGGGCGCGCCGGTCTCACCGGAGGGGATGTCGCCGACGAGCCCTTCGAGCATCGAGAGGAGGTCGTCGCCGACAGCACCTGCGCACCCGACCACCATGCGCGATGGCCGATACCACTCGCCGAGGTAGTCCAGGAACGTCTGCCGTGACGCGCCTTCGATCGTCTCCTTCGTCCCGAGCGTCTCCCAGCCGAGCGGGTTCGACCCGAACAGAAGCTCCTCATACACCGAGCCGATGTAGTCGCGCGGCGTGTCGACGTACATGTTCATCTCCTCGATGATCACGCCCTTCTCGCGCTCGAGCTCCTCGGAGTCGAACTTCGAGTTGCGCAGCATGTCGGCCAGCACGTCGAACGCCTGGTCGCGCCGCTCGCCCGCGCAACGGATGTAATAGCCCGTGTACTCCTTCGAGGTGAATGCGTTGAACTCGCCGCCGATCGAGTCGACCTCCATCGCGATGTCGCGCGCGGTCGGCCGCCTTTCGGTGCCCTTGAAGAACATGTGCTCGGCGAAGTGCGCGATTCCGCGGTTCGACTCGTTCTCGTACCGCGACCCCGCGGCGAACATCACGTAGCACGCGACCGACTGCGCGTGACCGAGTGGCGCGGTCAACACGCGCAGGCCGTTCGACAGGGTGTGACGCTCGTACACGCTCATTCGCTTTCGAGTCTCCTTCTCTGGTCGTCGGTCAGTGGGGCGCTCGCCCCGACTGCATAGTCGTAGCCCACGAGCACGCTCTTCGCATCGGCGACCTTCCGGTCACCGGTCCAGATCTCGTGCTCGAGGTCGAAGCTCTTCGTCCCGATCCGCGTGCAGCGGCTCCGCACCTCGATCTCCTCGCCGGCCCGAAGCTCCGCGCGGAAGTCGATCTCGACACGGGCGAGGATGAAGGCGTCGAGGCCGCCGAGGAGCGCGATGCGAGCCTGCTCGAGGTACGTCGAGAACACCGCGTTGTTGACGTGGCCCATCGCGTCGCAGTCGCGGAAGCGCACCCGCTCGGCGATCGTCCAGGTCATGCACGCCTCGCCACGAGGTCGACGGGCGGGAGGTGCGCGAGCGAGTCGACGACGAGGTCGGCCGAATCGTCCAGGCCGAGGTCTGCCGTGACGCTGTTCGGGATCCCGACGACATAGATGCCGGCGGCCTTGGCAGCACGCGCGCCGTTCGGCGAATCCTCGAACGCGACCGCTTCGTCGGCCGGCACGCCGAGCTCGTCGAGCGCTTCGAGATACAGCGTAGGACGCGGCTTCGCGCGTACCGGGTCGTGGTCTGCGGTGACGATCGCGTCCCACCCGATCGCACGCTCGAGCCGCGCGAGGTGCATGTCGACCCAGCGCCGCGACGCGCTCGAGACGATCGCGCGCTTCAGCCCGTGCTCCTCCGCATACGACAGGTAGTCGGCGATGCCGGGGCGAAGCTCCTCTGCCTCGAGCAACGCCAGCTCGTGTGCGTACCGCTTCTCGTTCCAGCTCGCACGGTCGAGCGGCTCCCCGTGCAGCTCCTCGAGGTTTCCCCAGATGTCCCAGCCGTCGACGGTGCCGACCATCAGCGCCCACTTGTCGGGCGGCAGCTCGTGGCCGAGCTCGCGATAGAGCCACTGCCAGCCGGCGCGTGACGCGGTCTCGGTATCGAGGATCAGCCCGTCGAAATCGAAGAGAAACGCGCGGACGGGCACCGCGGCGATGGTATAGACACACCTATGGCAGGCGAGACGAGACGTGCGGTCGCCGCGCAGCCCGACTGGCTGCGCCAGGTTCCGGCCGACAAGCGGCTGCCGGCGGACGCGGTCGTCGTCCACACCGGCTGCGGCACGTCGTTCCACGCGGCGCAGACGGGCGGCTTCGCGGTGCAAGCGCTCGAGGCCGTGCTGCGCCCTCCGCACGCGGACATCATGGTCTGCGTCTCACACGAAGGCGGGACCGAGCTGACGATCGAGGCGGAGCGCATGTTCGGCGGCGACGTGTGGCTCGTCACCGGCAACCCGGACTCGGAGCTCGCCCGTCAGGTCGACGAGGTGATCGTCTGCACGCCGGAGATCGAACGCTCGTGGTGCCACACCGCGAGCTACACCTCCGCGGTCGCGGCGATCGCGGCGCTTCACGGCGAGGACATCTCCGAGCTGCCCGCGGCGGTCGAGCAGGCGCTGCAGCAGACGGTCGAGCCCTTCGAGGAGTCGCGCGTGCTGTTCGTCGGCGCCGGCAGCGCGTGGCCGACCGCGCAGGAGGCCGCGCTGAAACTCCGCGAGGGTGCGTGGGTCGACGCGACCGCGTACCAGACCGAGACGATCCTGCACGGGCATCTCGCCGCGGTCGACGGGTCCGTGCGCGCCTACGTGCTGGAAGGCGAAGGGCGCGCAGCGGTGCGCGCGGCCGAGGCGGTCAAAGCGCTCGAGACGCTCGGCTGCCGGGTCGATCTCCTCCCGACGGTGCACCCGGTCGTCGACGTCGTCTTCTTCCACCTGCTTACGCTCGCAGTCGCCGAGGCTCGGGGGATCGATCCCGACCCGATCCGCCGGACGCCCGGCTCGCCGTGGGCCGAGGCGGGCGGCGAGGCGTACCCCTACTGAGCGATCTCGCCGAGCGCGACGAGCAGCCGGTCGACCTCGCCCGCCGTGTTGTAGTGGACGATCCCGACGCGTACTGCGCCGTCGGGCAGCCCGAGCCGCTTCATGATTTCGACCGCGTAGTAGTTGCCGTGCCAGACCGCGAAGCCGCGCTCGCCGAGCCGCGTCGCGGCGACTTCGGGCGTGAGCGTGTGATGCGTCAGCGCGAACGTCGGCACACGGCCGTCCATCGTCGGCACACCGTGCAACGTCCACCCGCCCGGTAGCCCGTCGAGGAACCGCTGCCCGAGCTCGCGCTCGTGCTCGAGGACGAAGTCCCAGCCGATGTCGTCGAGGTACTCGACCGCGGCGACGAAGCCGGCGAGCAACTCGTGCGCGAGCGTGCCGGTCTCATAGCGGCTGTCCGCGGGCCGCACCTTGTAGGGCCGCCAGGACTCGAGCAGCTCGCGCCGCCCGAACGCCAGGCCGAGATGCGGCCCGTAGAACTTGTACGGCGAGCAGAGCAGGATGTCCGCGTCCGCAGCCGCGACGTCGATCGGGCCGTGCGGCGCGTAGTGGACGGCGTCCACCCACGCGAGCGCGCCGGCGTCGTGCGCGATCGCGGCGATCTCGGCGACGGGCGTGACCGTGCCGACGGCGTTCGCCGCGAACGGGTACGCGACGACCCGCGTGCGCTCGTTGACGAGCGAGCGGAGATGCTCGAGGTCGATCCGGCAGTCGTCGTCGACGCGCGCGAGCTGCACCTTGAAGCCGCGGTCGTGCGCGAGCTCGAGCCACGGAGCGATGTTGCCGTCGTGGTCGAGCTGCGTGCAGACGACCTCGTCGCCTTCGCGCCACTCGCGCGCCGCCGTGCGTGAGAGCGCGAAGTTGAGTGTCGTCATGTTCGCGCCGAACACGACCTCGTCGCTCGCCGCGTTGAGGAAGGCCGCCGCGGTTTCGTGCGACCGCGTGATCAGCTCATCGGAGAGGCGCGACGTCGCGAACGGCCCGCCGAGGTTGGCGTTCTCGTAGCGAAGGTAGCCGGCGATCGCGTCGATCACCGAGTCGGGCACCTGCGTGCCGCCGGGCGCATCGAAGAACGCGAGGTCGCGCTGGAGCGCGGTGAACCGTGCGCGTACCGCATCAACGGTCGTCAGGACAAGTGCCACTCGTACTCCGGTTTCACCGTGAGAGATGCGCCGACGAAGCAGTCGCGCTCGGCCTTCATGGTCAGCGGCGCAGGATCGCTCGTGCGCGGTGTGAGCTGCACGTCGAGCCGCACGTCGATCGCGACGAAGCGATAGCGACCGTCGTCGCCGGACTTCGTGATCGTGCCGTGCGCCGAGCCCGTGCCCGTCACCGTGTGGCCGGCCCGGCGGGCGTGGTAGGCGAAGCTGTCGATCGAGCAGCGGACGAGCGCGGCGAGCAGCAGATGGTCGGCCGACCAACCCTCGGGCGTCACGAATTGACCACCGCCGGGGACGGTGAGGCGACCGCCTTCGTCGAGCTCGACGGCGTACTCAAGCGTCTTCGCGGCGACTGTCATCGCGCTAACGCTATCCGTCCGGTCCGGGTCCTAGGGTGCGGCCATGAGGCTCAGGCCATTGTCCGAGGCGGAGTGCTACGCGCGGTGCTACGGCGCGCAGCAGAGTGAGCAGTTCAGCCAGGTGCGGCTGATCCCGAAGCCGGTGCCGCGGACGACGATCCGCGGCGAAGACCTGCGGGCCCTGTTCGAGGAGCGCCTCGACGAGCGCGGCATGGAAGCCGCGTGACGCGCACCTGCCGTACGTGGACGTCGCGCAGGCGGCCGCCGGCCACGACGCTCCGCCGTCCGGTGGCGCCGCTGCCGAGCTCGTGGGTCTGCACGGCGACGTGGACGCAGCGCATGCCACGCTGTCGTCCGCGTGGCAAGTTTTCCTAGCTCCGTCCCAGACGTTCTCGTCCCGGATCTCGCCTGCGTCTTCTGCGGGATCAACCCGGGGCGGGTGTCCGCCGCCGCCGCGGCGCATTTCGCGAACCCGCGCAACGACTTCTGGCGCCTCCTGCACGACGCCGGCTTCACGCCGCGTCTCTACGACCCGCAGGAGCAGCACGAACTGCCCGAGCTCGGCTACGGCCTGACGAACGCCGCCTACCGGACGACGCCCGGGTCCGGCGATCTGCGCCGCGGTGACTTCGACCAGGCCGAGTTCGAGGCGCGGATCGAGGCGGTCGCGCCGCGCGCGGTCGCGTTCGTCGGCAAGGAGGCATACCGCGGCCTCTGGAACGAGCGGCCCGAGCTAGGCCCGCAGGTTCGTGCCATCCATCGCACAGGCCTGTTCGTGCTGCCGTCGACGTCGCCCGCCAATGCAGCGGTGCCGTATGCCGAGCGGTTGCGGTGGTTCACCGCGTTGCGCGAGTGGCTCGTGCCCGTCGAGCGGCAAGCGGTCCGCGCGCTCGTGTTCGACGCGGACGACCGCGTGCTCCTGGTCCAGTTCCGGCGCCCGATCGGCGATCGCACGTGGTGGGGGTCACCGGGCGGCGGCATCGACCCGGGCGAGACTCACGAGGTAGCGCTGCGTCGTGAGTTGCGTGAGGAGATCGGTCTCGAGGAGTTCGAGATCGGGCCGGTGCTCTACGAGCACGTCGGCCGGTTCCCGTGGGCGAAGGTGCTGTACCACCAGCACAACACGACGTACCTCGTCCGCGTCCACGCCCACGAGCCTGCGCCGACGATCGACCTCGACCCCGAAGGTGTCGCCGATGTCCGCTGGTGGAGCGCCGACGAGCTCTCGACGTCGACGGAGCAGTTTGCTCCGTCGGATCTCCCTGAGCGGGTGCGTAGGCTGACCTGAGTGACCGCGGTCTTCGTCACCGTCCATCTGGTCGCGGCCGGCATCTGGTTCGGAGGGTCGACTGCGCTCGTGTTCGTCGGTGTGCCCGCGATCCGCACCCTGGAGGGCGAGCCGCGCGGCCGCGCGATGAAGGAGCTGGGACTGCGCTGGCGCCCGATCGGCTACGGCGCGCTGCTCGTCGCGGCGGCGACGGGCGTCGTGCTCGCCGCGCGCGACTGGCAGTCGACGACGTCATTCGAGGTCGTGCTCGCGGTGAAGGCGGTGGTGTTCGTGGCGCTGCTCGTCGCGTCGTACCTGCACAACTTCGTCTACGGCCCCCGCGTGCAGGCGGAGGTGCGCGCGGGCGGGGAGCAGCCGACGAGACCAACGCTCGTCGTCGTCGGGTGGATCAGCTACTCGCTCACGTTGACGCTGCCGATCCTCGGCGTCGTGCTGGCGCGACTCGTGTAGTAGCCGCTCGCCGAAAGGTGCCTGGCACCGGACATGGCTCGACGGGCATCCGTCATTTGCAGAGGAAGTTGCAGAGCCGTCACGGACTTGAGACGGAGTTGTAACGGTGCCTGACGGGGTGCTTCGAGACGCGTCCAGCGGGTCAGCCGGGCCAGCGGTTCGTGATCGGCGTGCGCCGGTCGCGGCCGAATGCCTTCGGGCGGAGCTTCACGCCCGGCGGGGCCTGGCGCCGCTTGTACTCCGCGCGGTCGACCATCGCCAGCGCGCGCTCGACGACGTCGGGGTCGAACCCGTCCTGCGACAGCTCCTCGCGCGAGCGGTCGAGCTCGACGAACGCCTCGAGCACCGCATCGAGCTTCGGGTACGGCGGTAGGGAGTCCTCGTCGAGCTGCTCCGCGCGCAGCTCCGCGCTCGGCGCCCGCTCGATGATCGAGGCCGGGATCAGCTCGCGACCCGAGCGCTCGTTGAGCCACTTCGAGAGGCGAAAGACGTCCGTCTTGTAGACGTCCTTGATCAACGCGAACCCGCCGGCGAGGTCGCCGTAGAGCGTCGAGTACCCGACCGACAGCTCCGACTTGTTGCCGGTCGCGATCACGAGCCAGCCGAACTTGTTCGACAGCGCCATCAGGAGCGTGCCGCGGACGCGCGCCTGCAGGTTCTCCTCGGTGAGATCGGCCGCGCGTCCTTCGAACGACGACGCGAGCGCCGCGGTGAACGAGTCGACGACGGGCTCGATCGCCACCTCGCGAAAGTCGATGCCGAGGCTCTCGGCGAGACGCCGCGCGTCACCGCGGGTGCCGTCTGATGAGTACCGGGACGGCATCGACCCGCCGTGCACGCGCTCGGGCCCGAGCGCCTCGACGCACAGCGCTGCGGTGAGCGCGGAGTCGATGCCGCCGGAGATCGCGATCACGACGTCGCGGAAGCCGTTCTTGTCGACGTAGTCGCGCAGCCCGAGTTCGAGCGCGAGGCGCATCTGCTCGAGATCGCCGAGCTGGTCGGCAGGCGTCGGGTGCGCGACGTCGGACTGCTCACGTGGTGGCGCGAGCTCGACGCTAATTGCCTCGACGCGCGCCCGCGCCCGCGCGAGCGAGCGGCGCCGCACGTCGCGGAGCCGCCGCCCGATCGCCGCCACCGGGTCGACGTCGACGACGAGCAGCTCCTCCTCGAAGCCCGCCGCGCGCGCGAGGATCTCGCCCTCGTCGTCGAGCACCACCGAGTGGCCGTCGAAGATCAGTTCGTCCTGGCCGCCGACCGCGTTGCACAGCGCGAAGAAGCAGGAGTTGTCGCGCGCGCGCACGCGCAGCATCTCCTCGCGCTCGCGGTCCTTGCCGACGTGGAACGGCGACGCCGAGATGTTCGCGATCAATTGCGCGCCCGCCAGCGCGAGGTCGGTGGCGGGCGGCCCCGGCTGCCACACGTCCTCGCAGATCGTCGGGCCGACGATCACGTCGCCGAAGCGCAGGAGATAGAGGTCGTCGCCGGGGGCGAAGTACCGGTCCTCGTCGAAGACGCCGTAGTTCGGGAGGTAGCGCTTGCGGTAGACGCAGCGAACCTCGCCGTGTGTCAGCACGAAGCACGCGTTGAACAGATCGGTGTCGAGATGCGGTGCGCCGACGAGGGCGGTGACGCCGTGGGTCTTCTTCGCGATCTCCTCGACCGCGTGCCTCGCGGCACGCACGAAGCCGGGGCGGAGGAGCAGGTCCTCGGCCGGGTAGCCGGTGACGCAGAGCTCCGGGAAGAGCACGAGGTCGGCGTTCGCGTCACGGGCTCGGCCGAGCCACTCGACGACGCGGCCTGCGTTCCCGTCGACGTCGCCGACGACGCTATTGATCTGAGCGAGGGCCAGTCTCATCGGTTTTCGCCTCTCGGTCGAAAACTCTAGCACGGCGCTCTTCGCGGGCGGTGCGGCGCCACTGGAAGTACATGACGACCGCACAGAGGAACAGCGCAAAGCTGACCCAGCCGATCCACGGCGAGTTCGCCTTGTTCGCGACGACGCTGATCACCGCGGCGACGGCAAGGACCGCAATCAGCCACAGCCGCTGGGTGTTCGCAGGCATTCTCCGCAGTATGGCCATCGTGATCGACCGCCGTTTTCGCGGCCCGAACGACTCGGGGAACGGCGGCTACTCGGCGGGGCGGTTCGCGCTCGCCCACGGAGGCGACGTGGTCGAGGTGACGCTCCGGCTGCCGCCGCCGCTCGAGACGCCGCTCGTGCTGGACGGCGAACGGATCCTGGACGGCGACGCGGTCGTTGCGGATGTCCGCGAGGCCGAGCTCGGCGTCTCGGCACCCGACGCGGTCGCGATCGGAGACGCGATCGCCGCGGCGGCGCCCGATCTCGACTCGCCGTTCCCGCAGTGCTTCGTGTGCGGACACGCGCGCGGCGACGATGGGCTGCACATCCACGCAGGCCCCGTCGCGGGCCGTGCGGTGTTCGCTGCGCCGTGGACGCCGGGCGCCGACACCGTCGGGCCGGAGTTCGTGTGGGCAGCGCTCGACTGCCCTGGCGCCTACGCGACCGGCGTTCCCGGCCGCGGCGTCGTCGTGCTCGGACAGCTCGCAGCTCGCATCGACCGCGTTCCGGCCGCCGGCGAAGAGTGCGTCGTCGTCGCACGGCACAACGGCAGCGAGGGTCGCAAGCACGGGGCCGTCACCGCGCTCTTCACCGCGTCAGGGGAGCTGCTCGGGCTCGCGCGCGCCGTCTGGATCGAGCCGCGCGGCTGAGCGCACCTCGCCGCCGGCGACGAGCCACACGCCGTCGCCTTCGTCCACGAGCTCGACCGGTTCGCCCAGGTCGACCGGCTGCCGGTACTCGAGCGTCGCCCGCGGGCGGTCGCCCAGCCGCGGGGCCCAGCGGTCTTCGAGCGGCACCCAGTAGGCGGCGTTGTTGACGTGCCCCAGGCGATCGATGTCGGTCGAGCGGAACGACCACGGCGTGCCGTTCGCGCGGGACGGCCCCGAGAGGCTGAAGCGCGTGGGCGCTTTCCGTCCCGCCGCGGAGGTTCCGTACGTCTCGACGAAGCGCGCGTCGTGCCGCAGGGGCCGCAGGTCGTGGTCGAGGTGGATCCAGATGCTCTCCGCCTCGACGCGGCCGCCGCCTTCGCCGGCGATCGAATAGCGTCGCGCGGCGGCGGAGCCGGCGATGCCGCTGCACCACGTTCGCAGCGTGACCTCGCCCTCCGGGCGAAACGGCTCGAGCACGTTCAGCTCCGTGCGACGCACCACCCACACGTGGGAGTCGTGGTCGAACCCGGCGTCGAGCCAGTCTTCGGACGCCACGTCTTGCAGGTAGCGCGCGATCGCATCGAGGCGCAGGCGGCCGGTCGCATCCGTGTCGGACAGGCTGATGCGCCGCCGCGACGTGAAGACGCGGCTCACGCGCGCAGACGCGCCGCGACTGCCTCGGCCACTGCGGAATGACCGTCCGCATCCAGGTGCTCGACGTCGTCGTTCACGACCGGATACGAGGCGACGCCGTCGAGGTCGATCAGCGGGCAATCGAGCTCGTCTGCGAACGACGGCGCGAGTGCGTGCCCGTCGAACGGCGGCGGCACGACGACATACGGCTCCGCGTCGCAACGCCGCACGATCTCGACGAGCCGGCCGACGCAGCGGGCGACTCGCTCGTCGTCCATGAAGTTCACGTCGTTCGTGCCGAGGAAGATGACGACGGCGTCGACAGGCGCGTGCGAAAGAAGGCACGGCACGAGGTACGGCAGGCCGTTGCGCCCTTCCGAGTCGGCGCGCTCATACGTCGCCGTGCGGCCGTTGAGCCCTTCCGCGATCACTTCCCAGTCGTCGCCGAGCAGGCGTTGCAGCCGGCTCGGCCAGCGCACGTCGCGCGGGTGGCGCTCGCCGTCCGACCCCGGGATATAGCCCCACGTGTTCGAGTCGCCGAAGCAGACGACGGTCTTCATCGACGCAGGCGGATCGCGTTCAGGTCCTGCTCCTGGACCTCGTCCGCGCGTGCGAGCAGGTCGTCGACGTCGTCGTGCTCGGCGTGGATGTACCGGCCGGCCAGCACGTCGTAGCGTCCGGTCGCGAGCTTGCGCACCAGCTCGGGCGCGAGCTCGGGCGGCGTCCACGGCAAGTCCGCCGGGAACGACGACGTCATCTCCGTCTGCACGAGCCCCGGGCTGAACACGAACACCGGGATGTCGAGCTTGTTGTCGAGCGTCTCCGCGTAGCGGCAGACGGCCGCCTTCGATGCGCTGTAGGCCGGGTTCGACGAACCGGGAAGATAGGCCGAGCCGCTCCCGGTGATGACGATGCGCGACGCGCCGGCGGCGATCGCAGCTTCGCAGCACAGGTGCACGCCGAGGACGTTCACCTCGAACGTGCGCCAGAAGTCGGCCTCGCCGCCGACGCCGGCGTTCGCGACCAGCAGGTCGACGTGGCCGATCTCGCCGAACGCTTCAGCGACCGAGTCGCTCGACGCGACGTCCATCGGCACGGCACGTCCGCCCGTCTCTTTCGCAACCTCGTCGATCTGGTCACGTGACCGCGCGGAGACGACGACCGACCAGCCGTCGCTCGCGAGCGACCGCGCGATCGACGCGCCGATGCCGCGCCCGCCGCCGGTGATGACTGCAACTCCGTCAGGCAACTGCTGCTCCGATCTGATCGAGGGACTCGGGGTTCTCGAGGGACGACAGGTCGCCGGGGTCCGCCCCCAGCGCAGTCGCCTTGACCGCACGCCGCACGATCTTCGCCGAGCGCGTCTTCGGCAGCGCGTCGACGAAGAAGACGCGGTCGGGCTTGAACGCCTTGCCGAGCTCTCCGGCGACGTGAGCGGCGACCTCGGCCTCGGTCGCCGCGGCTCCCGGCAGCAGGCAGCAGAAGATCCATGCCGTCTCACCCTTCACCTCGTGCGGGACGCCGATCGCCGCGGCCTCGCGCACCGCGGGATGGCCGACCGCGGCCGACTCGAGCTCGGCGGGCCCGATCCGCTTGCCGGCGATGTTCATCGTGTCGTCTGACCGGCCGTGCAAGAACCAAAAGCCGTCCTCGTCGACGGACGCCCAGTCGCCGTGCACCCAGACGTCGGGTAGGCGCGACCAGTACGTCTCGATGAACTTGTCGGGATCGCGCCAGAAGCCACGCGTCATCCCGGGGAACGGCGCGCGGCAGACGAGCTCTCCGACCTCGCCGCTGCCGACGACCGACGTGCCGTCGTCGGTCACGACGTCCATCGCCATCCCGAGTGCCGGCCCGCCGACGGAGCACGCCTTGATCGGCGCGATCGGTGTCGGCGAGAGAAAGCACGCGCCGACTTCGGTCCCGCCGGTGCAGTTGATGATCGGGACGCGCGAGCCGCCGACGTTCTCGAACAACCAGCGGTACGGGTCGGGGTTCCACGGCTCGCCGGTCGTCACGAGCGTGCGCAGGGACGACAGGTCGCTCGTCGGGTCACCGTGCGGGAGCAGCGCGCGCGTCAGTGTCGGCGAGATGCCGAGTGCCGTGACCCGCTCGTTCTCGATCGTCTCCCAGATGCGCTGGGGCGTCGGCCAGTCGGGCGCGCCTTCGGCGAACACGATCGTGCCGCCGAGCGCGCCGACGCCGACGACGGTCCACGGCCCCATGATCCAGCCCATGTCGGTGGCGAAGTGCACGATGTCGCCCTCGTGCACGTCGGCCTGGTAGGCGACCTCCCGCGCGATCGAGACGAGGAACCCGCCCTGCACGTGCACGACGCCCTTCGGCTTGCCGGTCGTCCCCGACGTGTAGGTGAGGAGGTACGGATGCTCGCTGTCGACGTCGAGCGCGGGCAGCGTGCCGGGTTGCGCGTCTAGGTCGAAAGGCGCAAGGACGACCTCGGCGGTCGAGCCGGCGAGGTCGATCGCCTCCTCGAGGATCGAGAGCATCGGCACCGTCTTGCCGCGCCTCGACGACTCGTGCTGGGTGATCACGACCTTCGCTTCGCTTGCCTCGAGCCGCTGCGCAACGGCCGGCCCCGCAAAGCCCGAGAAGATCGGCACCTGGACCGCGCCGATGTGCGCGATCGCGTTCGAGGCGACCGCGACGTCCGGCGACATCGGCAGGAAGATCCCGACGCGGTCGCCCGGCTCGACGCCGAGCTCGACGAGCTGCTCGGCGAGGCGCGTGACGTCGCGTGAGAGCTCGGCGAACGTCAGCGCGCGGCGTGTGCCGTCCTCGCTGAGCCCCACGGCCGCCACCGCGTCGGGACGCCGCGTGGCCCAGCGGTGCACGCAGTTGTGCGCGATCGACACCTTGCCGCCGTCGAACCACGTCGCCCATTGCGGGCCGCGCGACTCGTCGACGACCTGCTCCCACGGCGCCGAGAACTCGAGTCCCATGTCGTCGATGCAGAGCGGCCAGAACCACTCCGGTTCCTGCCACGACCGGCGCTGGAGGTCTGCCCAGCTCGACGCCCCGGAGCGGCGCAGCAACCGCGTCGCGTTCGCGTGCTCGATCGTCGCCTCATCTGGCCGCCAGACCACCTCTGCCACCGGGCTAGCGTACTTGCGAGCCGCGGTTAGCATTTGCTAACTTAGCGCGCACTAACTTTCAGGGAAGGTGATCGGATGAGAGCGCGTCTCGTGACGCCCGAGAACAAGAAGTGGTGGACGCTCGCCGCCGTGTCGGTGGGGCTGTTCATGATCATGCTCGACAACACCGTCGTGAACGTGGCGCTGCCGTCGATGCGGCAGTCGCTGCACATGTCGTTGTCCGAGCTCGAATGGGTGGTCGCCGGCTACGCGCTGACGTTCGCCGCGTTCATGCTCGTCGGCGGCAAGCTCGCGGACTTCCTCGGCAGAC
>DATINO010000093.1:0-8533 GCA_035474195.1 Gaiellaceae bacterium | reverse complement strand
GCAAGCCGTTCAAGGCCGGCGAGATCGCGGACGCGATCCAGACCGCGGGGGTGAGCGGTGGCGGCTGAGCCGAAGCTGACGCTGAAGGACTTCAAGTCGGATCAGGAGGTCCGCTGGTGCCCGGGCTGCGGTGACTACGCGATCCTGGCCGCGGTGCAGGCTTTCATGCCGGAGCTCGGTATCCCGCGCGAGAACATCGTCTTCATTTCCGGGATCGGCTGCGCGGCGCGCTTCCCGTACTACATGCAGACGTACGGCATGCACTCGATCCACGGCCGCGCGCCGGCGATCGCGACGGGCCTCGCGGTGTCGCGGCGAGATCTCTCGGTGTGGGTCGTGACGGGCGACGGCGACGCGCTCTCGATCGGCGGCAATCACCTGATCCACGCGCTTCGGCGCAACGTCAACGTGAAGATCCTGATGTTCAACAACCGGATCTACGGCCTGACGAAGGGACAGTACTCGCCGACGAGCGGCCAGGGCAAGGTGACGGGCTCGACGCCGATGGGGAGCGTCGACTATCCGTTCAACCCGCTCGCGCTGGCGCTCGGCGCGGGTGCGACGTTCGTCGCGCGTGCGCTCGACATCGACAAGCCCGGGCTGACGAGCGTCCTGCGCCGGGCGGCCGCGCACGAGGGCGCCGCGTTCGTCGAGGTCTTCCAGAATTGCAACATCTACAATGACGGCGAGTTCGACTACATCCGCGAAGACAAGGACTCGCGGACGTATCTCGAGCACGGCGCCGAGTTCGCGTCGACCGGAATCACGCACGACGAGTCGGACTTCGCAACGGCCTTCGCGCTCGCGCAGCTGACGTGGGAGAAGGACGGCGCGATCCCGCTCGGCGTGTTCCGCGACGTGCAGCGCGACTCGTACGACGAGCTCGTCCAGGCGCAGCTCGCGAATGCCATCGGCGACGGGAGCTTGCAGGCGCTCGTCGGCTCGGGCGATACCTGGACGATCAGCTGACGCTGTACCAGGTCTATCTCCGCTCGTTCGGCGGCGTTCGGGCGCATCTTGCGCACGTCGCGTCGCTCGGTATCGACACGCTCTGGTTGAGCCCGATCCATCCGAGCCCGAACGTCGACTGGGGCTACGACGTCGCCGGCTACCGCGCCGTCCATCCCGACTACGGCACGCTCGAGGACTACGACGCGCTCGTCTCCGACGCGCGCGGTTACGGCATCGACGTCTGGCTCGACCTCGTCCCGAACCACACCTCGAACAAGCACGCCTGGTTCACCGAACGGCCCGAGTACTACGTCTGGTCGGATGACGTGCCGAACGATTGGAAGTCCGTGTTCACCGGCGGCTCGGCGTGGGAGTACGACACCGATCGCAAGCGCTACTACCTCCACCAGTTCGCGCCGGGGCAGCCGGATCTCGATTGGTGGAACCCTGACGTGCGGCAGGAGTTCGACGACATCCTTCGCTTCTGGTTCGACCGCGGCGTACGCGGGCTCCGCATCGACGTTGCGCACGCGATCATCAAGGACCGCGAGCTGCGCGACGGCGTGCAGTTCTCCGGCGATCCGGCAGTCCATGACGTCTTCGCACGCTGGCAGCAGATCGCAGCGGGGTACGACCCGAAGCCGGTGCTGATGGGCGAGACCTACGTCACGCTCGACGAGCTCCCGCCGTTCTGGCAGCACCTCGACCTCGTGCAGAACTTCCCGTTCCAGAACGCCGAGTTCGCACTCTCCGAGCTTCGCCCGATCGTCGAGCGCACGATGACGATGCTGCCGGCAAACAGACAGGCCGTCTGGTTCGCCTCGAACCACGACCACTCGCGCATGGCGACGCGCTGGGCGAACGGCAACATCGACAAGCACAAGGCGGGCCTCTTCCTGCTGCTCACGCTGCCCGGGACGGCGATCCTCTACCAGGGCGACGAGATCGGCCTCGAGGACGGCGACGTCCCGGACGACCGGATCCTCGACCTCGCGACCCCCTCGCGCGACTACGAGCGGACGCCGATGCCGTGGACACGCGACGGTCGCGAATGGCAGGACCCATGGCTCCCGCTCACCGATACGTCACGCAACGTCGAGGATCAGGAAGACGACCCGAGCTCGATCCTCAACTGGACGAGGCACCTGATCCAGGAGCGCAAGACGTTCAGCGACGACACCTACGAGACCGACGAGAGCACGAACCAGTGGGTCTGGGCGTATCGCCGCGGCGACAAGATCTGCGTGATCAACATGACCGCCGCGCGCCGATTGTGGAACGGCCGCGTGCTCCTACCTTGGGAGTGCTTGATCCTCTAGCGCGGCGGGTGGCCGAACTCGCGCATCAGCTGGTCGAACCGCTCCCACTCGAGCGACCACGTCCGCTTCGCCTTGCCCGGCTTCCAGTCGATCGAGCCGCGGCTGACCTTCAGCTGGCCGAGCCGCTCGCCGTCCTCCAAGACGATCACCTTGATGTCGACGTTCCCGACCGGGAGCTCGTGGTCGATCTTCAGCCCGACCGAATGCGCCATCGCGAAAGTCTCTCAGCCGAGGCTGACGGATCCGTCGTCGCGCAGCGACCAGTGTGGGTTGTGCGCGACCTCCCACGGGTGGCCCTCCGGATCGACGAACACGCCCGAGTAGCCGCCCCAGAACGTCTGGCCCGCCTCGCGCGCGATGCGCGCTCCGGCAGCACGTGCCCGCTCGACCACAGCATCGACCTCCGCCGGAGAACCGACGTTGTTCGCGAACGTCACGCCGCCCCAACCGCCTCCGTCCTGCACGCCCGAGTCCTCGGCCAGCGACTCGCGCGACCAGAGCGAGACGATCAGGCCGCCCGTGTCGAAGAAGACGACGTCGTCGTCTGGTCCTGCTCCGGTTCGCCAGCCGAGCGCTTCGTAGAACGCCCGGGCACGCGCGAGATCCGAGACTCCGAGGGTGACGAGAGTGACGCGGATGCCGCAATCCTAAGGGCGATGCCCGCAGCGCGGGCGTCCGCGGCGAGCCGCTGGTGCAGGAGCTCGCGTACGCTCGGGTCGTCGGCCTCCACCTCGATCGTGTCCACGACCAGGTAGCCGGCGCCGAGTCGCTCGCCGTCCCGCCAGGCGGTGTAGCCCGCATCCATCATCGGCCGAAGAACCACGCCGTCGATCCATTCGCTGTACATGCACCAAGCCTGCCTGCGGCACATGGCCCTGCGCGTCGTCCGCAAGGGCCATCTTTGCAAGATGGCCCGATGAGGCCATTACGCTATATGGCCATGGAGCAGGAGACCCGGTACCTCGACTTCGACGGTCGCCGGCTCGCCTACTCGACCTACGGGGAAGGACCGCCGCTTCTCGTCGGCCCGCGTTGGGTCTCGCACCTCGAAGAAGAGTGGGCGGACGCCGACCAGCGGCCGTTTTACCTCCAGCTCGCGCGCACGCACCAGGTCGTCCGCTTCGACCGGCTCGGCTGCGGTCTCAGCGACCGGGTACTCGATCCACGCCCGACGGTCGAGTCCGAGAGCCGCCAGCTCGAGGCCGTGATCGATGCGGTTGGCGGCCGCGCCGCGGTCTTCGCGTCGTCGTGCTGCTGCCTCGCGGCCTCGCAGCTCGCGGTGCGCGACCCGCTGAAGGTCGAGCGGATCGTCTTCTTCGGCGCGTACGCGAGCCGCAACGACATCCCGGAGGCGATGCGGGCGTCGCTCGTCCAGTTCACGCGGATCAACTGGGGGCTCGCCGCACAGATGTTCGCGAGCCTCTTCGACCCGCACGCCGGCGGCGACGAGCTGCAGAAGTACACGCGCATGCAGCGCAAGGCGGCGACCGCGGAGGCGGCGTCGATCTTCCTCAAGCTCGACCTCAATGCCGACCTCCGCGACGTCGCCGCCCAGGTCGCCGTGCCTGCGCTCGTCCTTCATCGCCGCGGCGACCGCACCGTGCCGATCGCGCGCGGCCGCGAGCTCGCGTCGCTGCTCCCGCATGCGCGCTTCGTCCCGCTGGCCGGCGACGCGCACGTGCCGTGGAGGGACGACCAGCGCGAGCTCTTCCGCGCACTCGCCGGCTTCCTGCACGACACGCCGCCGCCGGAGGTCGACGCCGGCTCACCGCTCACCTCACGCGAGACCGAAGTGCTGCGGCTCGTCGCGACCGGTATGTCGAACCGCGAGATCGCCTCGACCCTCGTGCTCAGCGAGCACACCGTGCATCGTCATATCGCGAACATCCTGCGCAAGCTCGCGCAGTCGACGCGCGTCGGAGCCGCGACGCACGCGACGCGGCTGAACCTCATCTAGGCCGCGAGCCACTCCGCGATCCGACGGCCGACCACCTCGCCGCGATCCTCCTGCAGGAAGTGCCCCGCGCCTTCGACCGGCGGATCGAGCTCCGCGTTCGGCAAGAGCTCGGCCATCACCTCGGCGGCTCGCCGCGAGAAGATCGGGTCGCTGTCGCTGAACAGCACGAGCGCCGGCTGCTCGAACGAGCCGAGGCGCTTGCGCACGTCGAGCATCGCCGGCGCCGACGGGTGGGTCGACGACGTGGCGACGAGCTCCGGGAACTGGACGATCGCGACGCGCGACTCCGGCACGGGGAACGGCGCGTTGTACGCGGCGATCACCTCGTCCGTCGCCGGTTGCACGAGCGTCTGCCGCACGAGCGACCCCGCTTCGATCGTGGTGCCGACTCGGCGCATGAACGCCTGGAACCGAAGCCACGCCTCGTTCGGCGCCCGCGCGCCGATGCCGGTGTTCAGGACGACGAGCCGCGCGACGCGCTCGGGCCGGCGGACGCAGAGCCCGAAGCCGATCGGGCCGCCCCAGTCCTGCACCACGACCGTCAGATCGCGCAGGTCGAGCTCCTCGACGAACCGCTCGATCGAGCGGACGTGCGCCTCGTACGAGTACCACCCCGGATCGGTCGGCTTGTCCGACCGCCCGAAGCCGAAGTAGTCCGGGGCCACACATCGCGCAGAGCCGACGAGCTCGCCGATCACCTTGCGGTAGAGGAACGACCACGTCGGCTCGCCGTGCAGCAGCAGCAGCACTGGGTCGCCCCCGCCGGCGTCGACGTAGTGCATCCGCAGCCCGTCCTGTTCGAGGTAGTGCGGCTCGAGGTCCCACCCCGGCAGGTTCTCGAACCGGGAATCCGGCGTGCGGTAGACGTCGCTCACTCCGGCTCCGGAACCTCGAGGATGACGCGCTCCGGCGGCCGCGACGGCAGCTCGCGCTCGACGTACGAGCGGACGGCCTCGTCGATCCCGACGTCTTTCCCGGCGCGCTCCGACAGGAACCACCGGTGCTCGAGGACCTGGTGGAACACCTCGGCAGCCGGCAGCGCCGCCCAGAGCTCCTCGGGAACGGCGGCGACCGTCGGCTCGAACGCCTCCTGCCGCCACCGGGAGGCGGCGATCGCCTCCGTGATCGGTCGCCTGTCGCGCCGCTGGATCGCGTCGCGGAAGCGCGCGATGTCGTTCAGCATGCGCCGCGCCTGGTTCTCCTGCGCGTCGAGACCGGTGAGCCGCAGGAGCCGGTGACGGTGGTGGCCGGGCTCCACGACGTGCGGGTCGAGCCGCAACCGGTAGCCGCTCGGCGTCGCCTCCAGCTGGATCTCCTCCACGTCGAAGCCGAGATCGTTCAGCGAGTGCAGCCGCTCGTCGAGCTTGAAGCGCTCATCGGGCCCGAACGTCTCCTCGCGCGTCAGCTCGTGCCAGAGCGACGTGTAGCGCCTCACGGTCTCCTCGGCCGTCTCGTCGGGATCGAGGTCGGGCGGCAGCCCCACCTCCGCGTCGACGTCGAGGAGCTCGCCGACGATGTTGGTCTGCGCGATGTCGAGGTCGTACGCGCGCTGCCCGTCCGACAGCTGACCGTGCAGCTCGCCCGTCTCGGCGTCGACGAGGTAGGCCGACAGCGCGCCCGCGTCGCGGCGGAACAACGCGTTCGAGAGTGAGCAATCGCCCCAGAAGAAGCCGCGGATGTGCAGCCGCGCAAGCAGCTCGGCGAGCGCGTTCAGCAGATGCGTGCGGAGGTCGGGGATCGCCGCGCCGGAGAACAGCGCGCGATAGGGAAGCGAGTACTCGAGATGGCGTGTGATCAGGATCGCGTCGAGATCGTCGCCGCGGTCGGTCACGATCCCGACCGCCTCCACGACCGGCAGCTCCTGTCCCTCCAACCGGCGCAGCAGCGTCCACTCGCGCCGCGCGGGCCGCTCCGGCAGCTCCTTGAGCGCATAGAGGACGCCGTCGTACTCGACGAACCGCACCACGTGGCGGCTGATGCCGCGAATCAGGTTCACGAACCGCGGCGAGTCCCACTCCTCGAGCGGCTCGTTCCAGGGCAGGTCGAGGAAGCTCGGATGCCCGGTCCGGGCGACGAGCTGGAAATGCGAGCTCGCCATCACTCCTCGATCGTGTTCTTGTGCAGCTTCGCGTGGGCGAAGTACTGCTCCTGGATCGGTCGTTGCGCGCGCGAGATGGTGTTGCGCGCGATATCGCACTCGGAGTGGTCGAGGCACAGGATGCCGACCCCTTTCGAGTCGACGACGGTGTTGTGCGAGATCGTCCCCATCGACATCTCGCCCATGTCGATCCCGCGGAGGTCGGTGTTGCTCACGTGGTTGTGCGTGATGTCCGCCATCACCCAGTGCGTGACGATGCCCTCCCGCACACCGGAGATCCGGCAGCCCTCGATCATCGACATGTCCTTGTCCATGGCGAACGAGATGTCGATCCCCTGCACCCAGGGGCCGCGCGGTGCGGAGATGTGACAGTCCTCGACCATCACCGAACCGCGGCGGACGTGGATTCCGTCCATCGTCACGCCGAGGACGTGGACGCCGTCGAGCATCACGTGCTCGGCGTTCTCGACGTCGATCCCATTCTCGCCGCCGATCACGGTGACGTCCTTCAGCGTGACGTGGCTCGCGTTGATGACGATTCCGCCGCGCACCGTCCCGCCGACGAGCGTCTGCGCATGGTTGATCACGAGCGGGCCCCGCAGGACGCCGTGCAGGTGAACCGTCGGCGGGATGACCGCGACCGCTCCGGCGACCCCGGCGAGCGTGACGGCGGCGACACCGGCAGCGAGGAGCGCGCCGAGGCGGCCGAGCTCTCCGCCGCCCTCCGCGTACTCGAGCTGGAAGCGCGGGAAGAGCGCGTGGCTGCAGAGCTGCGCCGTCCCCCAGCCGAGGGCGAAGAGCCCGAGCGCCGACCAGGTCACGGGCATGCGCATCGCCAGCACGATCAGCCAGAGCTCGATCGCCCCGAGCGGGAGCGCGAGCCAACCGGGCTGGTACTCGAAGACGCGGTCGTAGACACAGACGTCGAGCGCGATGCCGAACAGGAGCATGAGCGCGACGAGCTCGACCGCCCACCAGCGGTGGATACCCAACGCCAGGAGGAGCGGTGGGAGTGTCGCGACGAGGCGCGACTGGATGCGGCCTGTCAGCGTGTACGACATACGCGGCGGGTGAACGCACGAGCAGCGTACTTGGCCCCGGCGATCGTGTCGGCCGCAGGGAACGACCACTGGCCGGCGACGCCGGCAATCGACAGCGTGCGCCGCTCGTCCGTGAGGGCGGGAACCGTCGAGTCGGGGGCAAGCGCGAGGTACCGGTGATGCGTCTCCAGGTCGTGCTCCGCGACCAGGTCGGCGAGCAGCGCGTCCTCGCGCCACCCCTTGCGGAAGCCGGTTGCCGCGATTACCTGGAATCCTGGCGGCGGGGCGTCGGCGACCGGGATCTCGACGTCCCACTCGCGGCCGGGCGGGTACGACGGCCGGCCGAGGTCGTGCAGCACCCCGACCCGCGCGGCCGGCGCGAGGCGATGGAACCCGGCGAGACCGCGCTTCGAGAAATACGCGCGCGGGACGTTGAGCGGCCGGCGCAGCGGCTCGCGCCGCCGGACCGAGACGACCTCCGAGCCGGCAGCGAGCGCGTTCCGCCATTCGGTCGCCGCGGCCATTCCCGCACCGATGACCGCGACCTTCGCTGCGTACTCGTGCGGTTCGTACGCGTGCACCGCGCCGGGAACGTGGACGAGCCCCGGATGACCGGTCGCGACCAGCACGTGCGGGAACGTTCCTTCGCCGTCGATCGTGAACCCGCCCTCGCTTCCGCGCACGTGGGCGACGCGCCGCTCGGTGAAGCTCGCGTCCCAGCCGCTCCGCTGCCGCACCTCGTCCGCGTGCCGGAGAAACAGCTTCACCGTCGGGTGGTAGCGGTTCGTCAGCGACTTCGCGATCGCGGTGATTGTGCCCTCGCGCGCGGCGAGACCCGGGAAGGCGGGCGCGGCGAGATGGCCGTCCGACTCGGAGCGCATGCGCAGCTGGTGGATCGAGAGGGCGCGCTCACGCCACACCGACGTCGGGTCGGCGTGCGTGCCGAAGACCGCGATCTCCTCGGAGGCGACACCCGCGTGGCGCAGCGTCGCGTACGCCGCGAACGCGGCCAGCCCGCTCCCGACGCTCGCGCAGCGCACGGCGGGCTACTTGACGGAGCCGGCGAGCAGCCCTTGCGCGAAGTACCGCTGGAACGAGAAGAACACGCCCAGCGGGATGATCATCGACAGGAACGACGCAGGTGCGATCACGTCGATGTTCGAGCCGA
>DATINO010000092.1:0-20848 GCA_035474195.1 Gaiellaceae bacterium | reverse complement strand
GCTCGAGGTCGTCTGCGGCCCGATGTTCAGCGGGAAGAGCGAAGAGCTGATCCGTCGCCTTCGCCGCGCAGAGATCGCGGGCCAGCGCGCGTTGATCGTGAAGCCGTTGATCGACGACCGCTACGACGTCGGCCATGTCGTCTCCCACGCCGGGGCGAAGATGCGCGCGGTTACCGCCGCGTCGGGCGAGGAGGTGCGCCGCCTCGCGGCGGGCTACGACGCGATCGGCATCGACGAGGTGCAGTTCTTCGACGACGCGGTCGTGGATGCGATCGACGCGTTGGTGTCCGACGGCGCGCGCGTGGTCGCCGCCGGTCTCGCGCAAGACTTCCGCGGCCTGCCGTTCGGTTCGATGCCGACGCTCCTCTGCATCGCGGAGTTCGTCGACAAGCTCGAAGCCGTGTGCCACCGCTGCGGCGGACCGGCGACGATGACGCAGCGCCTGGTCGACGGCCGGCCGGCGCCGTACGGCGGCGAGACGATCCAGGTCGGCGCGCTCGACTCGTACGAGGCGCGCTGTAGAGCGTGCCATTCCGTGAGTCAAGACCGCGCGCCCGCCGCTCGGTCGGTCTTGGCTAGCTGACCGACCTTCGGCTTCGTCCCGAGAACTGTCGGGGCGGAAAGGGACAATCAGCGCAGGAGGGCGTTAGGCTCGACGCAGGTCGCGTGATGCCGATTGCCGTGCCCGAAAACTATCCCTGTTCGATTTGTGCGAATTTCGCCGGTCGACACCCGTGGCACGGCGAGCCTGCCGTCGTACACGAGGACGAGAGCCTCTACGTGATCATGGCTCCCGCGCCGCTGGGCGGGATGGCGGGGCACGTCCTTGTCCTCCCGAGGCGACACGTAGAGACGGTGCTCGACCTGCGCGCCGACGAAGCGGCATTGCTTGGGCAGGCCGTCTCTCGGGTCGCTCGTGCGATTTCAGCCGTGTTCGATCCTGATGCGATTCTCGTCCAGCAGCACAACGGCATGGGAGCCTTCCAGACCGTTCCGCACGTGCACTTTCACGTCATCCCCAAGGCGGCAGACGCACCGTTCCCGCCAGGCGAGGAAGTTCCGATCGCTCCGAGCGACGAACGGCAAGTGCTGGCGCAGCGAGTACGCGAGGCGTGGGAGGCCGCAGATTGGCCCTAGCGCCACACTCTGAGGTCACTCCCGAACACTCGACGTGATCTCGACTCGCGGGCGAACAGCGCTGACTCAGCGGCCTCACGATTGGCTAGCTGACCCAGCGGAAGCGACTCAATCGAACAACGTGTACTCGCAAGGGATTCGTACGTCTGCATGTTGAAGCTCGATGGTTGTACGAAGGTCGCGACATCGGTTCACGTTCTCGTTGACCTTCCCCATGACCGAGTGGCGGGCCTTCCTACCCCACGCAGTCACTCGCTGAAACAGTCGATGGCGTGGTCAGGCGTGCGGACTTAGAATTTCGTCTGAACCCACTCACGGCCCTTGCCGGGCACGATGACGTGGGTGTACTCGAAACTAAGGACGCCCGAGTAGAAGCACAACTTGATCTGGTTCGAAGACATCGAAGGCGTGCCGGGGAAGCCAACCGTCAATGCGCCAACCCGCGTTGCCCCATCCTTGGCGAGCATCGGCATGTAGTACCAACAGCCACCCCGCACTGACTGAGCGCGGCCCGCGAAGTGCTGCACCTGTTGAGGCGTCATCCCGTAAACGAGGTGGGTTGCCCTCGAAATCGATGCACCTTGCCTCGCAGCCTTCGAAGCAGCGCCTGACCCGCTCGATGAGTGATGAGTCAGGAAGAAGCCCAATCCAAGTAGCGCGATGACGACGACGGCGGCGAGCGCTGCGTTCCGTACCCGACGCTGGTTGCGCGGCCCCATCGCAACGGCAACATCAGCCACTGCCATGCGGCGAGTATACGGCGTTGAGAGCGTCCAGGACACCTGCGGATCGGCCGCGTAATGGTCGATGGCAGAACCGTTCACGGCCGAGCACTTCGAGTCATGGTGCCTCGGTCTCACCTCGACAACGATCAACCCCCCGGGGCGGACGCCGTCGCGGTAGCTGGCGCTCAGGTCGCGCTCGCCGGCTAGTCGCGTCTGGACCGCAGCAGCCGGCGCAAAAAGCGTTCAGCAGGCTGAGTTGCGTGCGACTAGCCTCCGTGCGTGCGTCGCGTGCTTCTCGGAGTCGCCCTCTTCGTGTGCGGCAGGCGCGCCTATCGGTTCTACACGAGCGGTGCTGTCACGATCGACAGCGGTGTCGGCAGGCGCGTTCGTGAGCTCGGGCCTCTGACCTGGGAGATCACAGCCGAGCGCGAAACCGTGTTTGACGTGATCGCGGCCCCGTACCTCGTGAAGACGCCGCGTTCGATGAAGGATCACCTCGACGTTTGGGAACGCGGCACGGACATGGTCCTCGCCGCTCATCACACGAAGGTCAAGTGCGGGGTCACGACCACGCTCGAGACCGTCCGGTTCGAGCGACCCGAGCGGATCGACTTTCGCCTCGTCCGCGGGCCGGTTCCCCACGTCCGCGAGTCCTTCGTCCTCGAGGCCACCGAAGGCGGCTCGACCCTGACCTGGGAAGGCGAGTTGGGGACGGACTACGGTGCGCTCGGCGCACGGTGGGGGAACCTCGTGGCGCGCTCGTGGGAGACGGCGGTTCGTTCGTCCATGAACGCCATCGTCATCGAGGCCGAGCGCCGGTCACGATTCGGCGTCTAGGACGCATCGTCACCACGCCCACCCGCGTCGGCCGATGGGAATGTGAAAGCGATCGACAAACCGCCGTCCTCGCGGGGGCGGACAACCGACGTGCCTCCGTGGACTGCAGCGATGGATGCGACGATCGTGAGGCCGAGCCCGAAACCGTCGTGAGACGCGCGGTCGTTCAGCCGCTGGAAAGGCTGAAAGATTCGCTCGGCGTCCGCTGCGCTGATGGGCTGGCCTGTGTTCGCCACCGCGAGGTGACTCGTGCCGACGCCGCTGCTGGTGCTGACCCAGATGTCACCGGCTGCGATGTTGTAGCGGACTGCGTTGTCGACGAGGTTCGCGACCAGCCGTTCGACGAGCATCGCGTCACCCAAGACGACCGCCGGCTCGAGGGTCTGATGGACGTTCCGGTCGCCGAGCTGTCCGGTGTCGAGGACGTCTTCGACAACGGTGGCGAGATCGACCTCGTCGCGGGCGGTGAGGCCGCGCTCGTTGCGGGCGAGCAGCAGAAGCGTCGCGACGAGCCGCTCGGCATGATCGACAGCGGTTCGAATATCCGCCGCCATGCAACGAAGCTCCTCGCGAGTACTGCTGGGGTTATCGAGAACGACGTCGGCCGTTGCGCGCATCACGGCGAGCGGTGTGCGCAACTCGTGGGAGGCGTTGGCGATGAACCGGTTCTGTCCCTCGAAGGCGGCTTGAAGCCGGTCGAGCATCTCGTCGAACGTCTCCGCGAGCTCCTGGAGCTCGTCGCGAGGTCCCCGCGATCCGACGCGCGCCGACAGGTTGCGTTCCGATGCGGCGCGGGCGGCTGCGGTGATCCGGTGCACCGGACGTAGAACCCGCCCCGCAGCGAACCAGCCGAGAACAGCGGCGAGGACGATGACCACCGCGATCGTGATCAGCGAGTACTGCAGGAGGTGCGCCAGGGTGACATCGCGCTGGTGCCGCGCGCCCTGAAGTTGGAAGTACGCGTTGCATTTCGCAAGGAGTCGGTCGTTCGGATGCGATCTGAGTTGCTCGGACCGGCACCGCGCGAGGAAGATCGCTGGAGCGCGCTGGCTCTGCCCCTGCGGCTCGAGCCGCGCCACGAGGATGTAGCTCACCGCCACGACGATCGCTCCGCACACGGCGAAGAGCCCGGTGTAGAGCAACGTGAGGCGGGCGCGAACAGTCAGTCGCGGGCGGCGGCTCACATCCGATATCCCTTGCCGATCACGGTCTCGATCAGCGGCGGTTCACCGAGCTTGCGTCGCAGACGAGCCATCGTGACCGAGACGACGTTGCTGAACGGATCGACGTCCGCGTCCCATACGTGCTCGAGCAGCTCTTCCGCGCTCACCACTGCGCCGTCGGCGGCAACCAGCATTTCCAGGATCCCGAACTCCTTGCGCGTCAGGGACAGCGGACGCGAGCCGCGATCGACGCGATGCCGTGCGCGATCGACGGTGAGGTCGCCCCTGTGCACGACCGGCGACGCGGACGCCTGTCGGCGAGCGAGAGCACGCACGCGAGCGACGAGTTCGGCGAACACGAACGGCTTCCCCAGGTAATCGTCAGCACCGAGCTCGAGCCCGTCGACCCGGTCGTCGGCGTCGCCGGCCGCGGTGAGCATGAGAATCCTCGGACCGGATCCGGCGAGCCTGCGGCACACCTGGTCACCGTGCACCGTAGGCAGGTCGCGGTCGAGCACGATCACGTCATACGCCGTCCCCGCCGTGGCCTCCAGCGCCGCAGCGCCGTCGTACGCGGCGTCGACGGCCATCCCCGCCTGACGAAGCCCTTGAGCGATCCGGCCGGCCAGGGTCACATGGTCCTCGACCACCAACACCCGCATCCGCCAAGTATGCGCCGGTCGATGTGACATCCGCTCGACATCCTCTGTAGCGCTGGTGTCATCCGAAGGGGCGTAGAACTCGGCCTATGGCCGGCGACGGATGGGCCGAAGCGGGGCTCGCCGCTGTCGCGTTCGCAGCGTTGTGCGTCGCAGTCCTGGCCGTCGCAGCTCGAGCTGCAGAGCCGGACGACGGCGCCTACCGCGCATCGATCGTGGCGATGACCGAGGGGCATTTCCTGACGCTGTCGACTGCACAGGCAGAGACCCTGGCGCGGAAGCTGGGCGACAACCCGGCCGCGCCGCCGAACCAGTGGGTCGAGCTCGACGACGGCCGGTACATCAGCGAGAAGGATCCCGGCTACCCGTTCCTCGCAGCGCCCTTCGAGACGCTCGGGATCATCCGGTGGGCACCGCTGTTCTACGGCGCGCTTGCCTGCCTCGGGCTGTTCGCCGGCGCCCGGCGCTGGCTCGGGCAGTACGGCGGCCTCGCCGCAACGGGGTTGTTCTGCTCGTCCGGAGCCGCTCTGGCCTTCGCGTGGCGCGACTACATGCCGACGTTTACGGACGCATCGCTCGTCGCGGCCGGGTCCGGTGGCCTGTTGTGGGCGATGCTCGCAACCGAAGCGCATTCCCGGCGCCGCGCCTCGGCCGGCCTCGCGGGGTTTCTCGCCCTCGAGGCCGCGACCTTCGTCCGCTACACCAACGTCGTGATCCTCGGCTGCGCCGTCGTGGCCGTGCTTGCTGCCTCACGGGCGGCGGGGCTCTCTCGGCGCACGCTGACTTGGTGGCTCGTCTCAGCGGCCGCGTTCGGTGTCGGCCTCGCCACCTTCGACGATCTCGTCTACGGCGGCCCGCTGACGACCGGGTACCAGCCCGGCGAGGTGACGTTCAGCCTCGGAGCGATCGGGCCGAATCTGCGGATCATGCCCGCGCATCTGCTCCGGGCCATGCCGATGCTCGTACTCGCCGTGATCGCGCTGGTCTGGATCGTGGCGCGGCGCCTCGCACTGCGCACGGTTGGCGGCCCAGACGGCCCACGCGTTCGTCGCGATCTCTGGGTGTGCCTCGCGCTCGGGACGTCCTGGATCGCAATCTGGGGCCTCTACTCCGCGTACGACTGGACGACCGACCCGACGAGCGTCACGGTTCAGGTCGTCAGGTTCTACCTCCCGGCTATCGGCGCGATCTCGCTACTCGGCGCGTGGCTCGTGACGAGGATTCCCGGCCGCCGCTGGGCAACTGCTCTCACGACGACCGCGGCGATCGCGGCGCTGTTCGCACTCGGTGTGTGGGCATTTCATGCCATGTACGCAGCGTTCGGCGTCCCACTGGGCTAGGCAAGCCGTCCGCTCGGCGAAATCGAGCAGAATCCTCTGGTGCGGGAAGCACGGCTCGAAGACTTCGGCTCGGGACTGGCGCCGGTCACCGACGGGTGGTTCGTCGTCAACGCCCGCGACGCCGAGTGGTGGTTCGCCGACAGCCGAGGCGCACGTTGCGCATTCGAGAACGAGTACGGAAACCCGCCGGTCGAATTCGACCAGCTCGGGATCAACCTCACCGTCCTGGATGCAGGACAGACGACCCTGTACCACGCGGAGGCGAACCAGGAGGCGTTTCTCGTGCTCTCGGGTGAGTGCACGCTGATCGTCGAGAACGAGGAGCGGCAACTGCGGCCCTGGGACTTCTTCCATTGCCCCGCGTGGACCGAGCACGCGTTCGTCGGCGGAACCGGCCGGTGCGTGATCCTGATGGCCGGCGCGCGCCGGGACCCGGGGGTGCAGTACCCCGTGTCGGAGCGCGCGGCGCAACACGGCGCGAGCGTGGCAGAGGCAACCTCCGACTGGCGGCAGGCGTACGTGGGCGTCGAGAGGTTCCGGCGAACGCGGCCGCCGAGCTGGGCTTCCCTGCCTCCCGGCCACTAGCGTCTACCGGCCGTCCCTTAGGCTGCGGCTATCCGCGAACGGAGGGGACGGAATGACCGAGAATCAGAAGTGGCAGATCGCGCGTCTCGACGACATCGAGGCACGCGGCAGGACGACTCCCGTGCGCGAGCACCTCGGGATTCACGGGTTCGGCGTGAACGCGTTCAAGCAGAACGAGGACGGTTTACTGATCAACGAGCACGACGAATCGGGAGGCCAGGAGGAGCTCTACGTCGTGCTCGACGGCAACGCGACCTTCGAGATCGACGGCGAGACCGTGGAAGCGCCGGCCGGGAGCTACCTGTACGTCGCTCCCGAGGCGCGCCGAAAGGCGACCGGCGAGGCCACCGTCCTCGTGGTCGGCGGCACCCCCGGCACGCCGTACCAGGGAATCGACTGGGGAGAGGCGTGGCAGTTCCAGGCCGCGTCGATGGCGGCGTACGGAGAGCAGCGGTACTCCGACGCGCTCACCGCGGTTCGCGAGGGTCTCGAGCTCTCGCCGGACAACCCTGGGCTGCACTACAACTACGCCTGCTTCGCGACGCTCGCCGGCGACACGAGCGACGAGACATTCGACCACCTACGGCGATCCGTCGATCTCTTCCCGCCGTTCCGCGACCAGGCGCGCACCGACTCGGACCTCACCGCGGTGCGCGACGACCCGCGCTTCGAGGCTGCGCTCAGCTGACCGCAAGCGATGTCACGCTCCCGTTCGCGTGGTACTCCGACGAGGAGCAGCTTCGCCGTGAACGCACGCGCATCTTCGCGCGCTCCTGGCAGTACGTCGGCCGCGCGGAGCAGGTCTCGACACCGGGCTCCTTCCTCGCGGCAGACGTCGGCGGGATTCCGGTGCTCGCGACGCGCGACACCGCGGGCGAGCTGCGCGCGTTCATCAACGTGTGCCGGCACCGTGGCGCCGTCCTCACCGACGGCTGCGGCACGCGCACGACGATCCAGTGCAACTACCACGCGTGGACCTACGACCTCGACGGCTCGCTACGGGCGGCGCCGCGATCGGAGCGTGAGCCCGAGTTCGACCCGGCCGACTGGTCGCTCCTGCCGGCAAGCGTCGGCACGTGGGGGCCGTTCCTGTTCGTGAACCCGGACCCGGAGGCGCCGACCCTCGAGGAGCACCTCGGCGAGCTGCCGGGGATCCTCGCGCGCGACATCGATATCGACGCGATCACGTTCCACTCGCGGGTCGACTTCGGCTCGAACGCGAACTGGAAGATCGCAGTCGAGAACTTCCTCGAGTGCTACCACTGCCCGACCGCGCACCCGGGCTTCAGCGCCGAAGTCGACGTCCACCCCGACCGCTACCTCCTCGAAGCACACCCGACGTTCTCCGCCCAGTTCTGCAGCGCCAAGGCGACCGGCGAGCGCGGCCAGTTCCACCTGCTGTACCCGAACACCGGCCTCAACGTCTTCCCCGGACCCGCGAACCTGTCGATCGGCCCGATCTCGCCGAACGGCACCGGCCGCACCGAGCGGTACCTCGACTACTTCTTCGCGCCCGACGTCGACCCGGCGTGGCGCGAGGAGTTCTTCGTCTTCGACGACCAGGTCGGCCGCGAGGACACCGCGCTCGTCGAGTCCGTGCACCGCGGGATGGCGTCGGGGGTGCTCGACCACGGCCGCCTGCTGCGCAGCGCCGAGCCGCTCCTCGCCGCGTTCCAGTCGTGGGTTGCCGAATCGTTACGCTGAGCTTCCCCACCCTTCAGGAGAGACGGAGACCATGAGCAAGAGGACCCTTTTGCTCGCGAGCCTCGTCGCGGCACTGGCCGCGATCGCCGCGCTCGCGAGCACGCAGCACGCTGCGGCGCGAATCGTCGCCTCGTGCCCGACCGTCAAGGACGGCCAGCTGACGATCGGCACCGACAACCCGGCCTATCCGCCGTGGTACGCCGGCGGCGCCAAGAGCTCGAAGTGGAAGATCAACGACCCGTCGACGGGCAAGGGCTATGAGTCCGCCGTCGCCTACGCGATCGCCGGGAAGCTCGGCTACACGAGGGCGAAGGTGTCGTGGACGTACGTGCCGTTCAACAAGGCGTTCGCACCGGGCGCGAAGTCGTTCGACTTCGACATCAACCAGATCTCGTACACCCCCGCCCGCGCGAAAGTCGTCGCGTTCAGCAAGTCGTACTACGACGTGAACCAGGCGATCGTCGTGAACAAAGGCACCAAGATCGCAGCGGTGCGTAGCGTCGCCGGCCTGCGCTCGTACAAGCTCGGCGCCCAACTCGGCACGACGAGCTACCAGTTCATCAAGAGCCGGATCAAGCCGACGCAGACGCCGTCGGTCCCCAGCTCGAACGCAGCCGCGGTCCTCCTGTTGAAGAACAAGCAGATCGACGGCCTCGTCGTCGACCTGCCGACCGCGTTCTACGTCACGGCCGTCCAGGTGCCGAACAGCAAGATCCTCGGCCAGTTCGAGAACACCGCCGGACAGACGACCGATCGCTTCGGCGTCGTGCTTCAGAAGGGCAATCCGCTCCTCGGGTGCGTGAACCGCGCGATCACGACGCTGCGCGCCAACGGCACGCTGAAGAAGCTGCAGCAGACGTGGCTGGCGAAGGCGACCGGCGCGCCGATCTTGAAGTAGACCGCCGCTCGAGGGTGGTCAACAGCTTGCGCTCCGGCGGCGACGGCCGCCGGAGCGTGGCAATCGCACTCCTCTCGACCGTGGTGTTCTTCGTCGTGGTCGCCGTGGCGATCACGCACGCCCCTGGGTGGCCGGAGGTGCGCAGCCAGTTCTTCGACTGGGGGCAGTTCAAGGCGACGTTCCCCGAGGTCGCGCGGGCGTTCTTGCTCAACGTGAAGATCTTCTCGATCGCGGAGGTGCTGATCCTCGTCTTCGCGCTGTTCCTCGCCGTGCTCCGCAGCCTGCCGGGACCGGTGTTCTTTCCACTCCGAGCGCTCGCGATCGTCTACGCCGACCTGTTCCGCGGCATCCCGACGATCCTGGTGATCGCAATGCTCGGCTTCGGCGCCCCGGCCCTCGGCGTCAGCTGGGTGCCGAAGTCGGTGATCTTCTGGGGGATCGTCTCGCTCGTCCTCATCTACAGCGCCTACGTCAGCGAGGTGTACCGCGCCGGCATCGACTCGATCCATCCGAGCCAGCAGGCGGCGGCGCGCTCGCTCGGCCTCTCGCACGGGCAGACGCTGCGACGGGTGATCCTGCCGCAGGCCGTGCGTCGAGTCATCCCGCCATTGCTCAACGACTTCATCGGGCTGCAGAAGGACACCGCGCTCGTCGGCACGCTCGGCGCGATCGAAGCGTTCCAGCAGTCGCAGATCGACACCAACGCGACGTTCAACTTCACCGCGTACCTCTCGGCTGCCGTGCTGTTCGTCGCTATCACGATCCCGCTCGCGCGGTTCACCGACTGGCTCGTGCTGCGCGACCGCCGCCGTCGCGTCGCCGGAGGCACGGCGTGAGCGCACTCGCGGTGGAGGAACTGACGAAGTCGTTCGGCAAGCACGTCGTGCTGCGTGGCGTCGACCTCGAGGTCGCCGAGCACGAGGTCGTTGCGTTGATCGGCGCGTCGGGCTCGGGCAAGTCGACGCTCCTTCGCTGCATCAACCTGCTCGAGGCGATCGACAAGGGTCGCATCTTCCTCGCCGACCGGGAAATCACCCGTGCGCGCGACGTGAACGCGGTGCGCCGCCGGATCGGGATCGTCTTCCAGTCGTTCAACCTCTTTCCGCACATGAACGTGATGCGCAACGTGACGCTCGCGCCCCGCGACGTGCTCGGGCTGTCGAAGGCGGAGTCCGAAGCGCGGGCGACCGAGCTGCTCGAGCGGTTCGGCCTCGCCGACAAGCGGCTCGAGTATCCGGACCGGCTCTCCGGAGGCCAGCAGCAACGCGTCGCGATCGTGCGCGCGCTCGCGATGCAGCCCGAGCTGATGCTGCTCGACGAGGTGACGAGCGCGCTCGACCCGGAGCTCGTCGCCGAGGTGCTGCAGGTGATCGGCGAGCTCGCGCAGGGCGGCATGACGATGGTGCTGGCGACGCACGAGATGTCGTTCGCGCGCGACATCGCGAACCGCGTGTGCTTCCTCGACGAAGGCCGCATCCTCGAAGTCGGGCCGCCCGAGGAGATCTTCACGCGCCCGAAGGAGCCGCGGACGCAGCAGTTCCTCGAGCGGATCATCAAGGCGCGGCGCCTCTGAACCCGCAGGACGTGGCCGACCGAGACACCAAGAGTGGTCAGACCAACGGCGAGCCCCGCTCAACCAGGCCGTAGAGCAGGTCGTTTCGTGGTCAGACCAACGCACTCAGCGCGCGGAGGCCCCGCGCTACAGGCGAACGCGGAGGGTATCGCCGGCGAGGTCGAACGAGCCGCCGAGCGCCGTGATGACCGACACGGCGACGAGCGCGCCGAGATCGCGCACCTCCTCACCCGTGACGATCGGCGCGGCGGCGGCTGTCACCGGCGCCAGCGACAGCTCGCGGCCGTCGACGGCCCACTGCACCTGATCGACCGGTCCGTGCCTGAGCGCAGCGGCCGCCAGCGACCGCAGCGCCGCCCGAACCGCATCCGCGTCGGTCTCGATCGCCTCCCCCTCCCCCGCGACAACGACCCGCTCGTCGTCCCCGCGCGCGAGCTCCGCCGTGTCGACCTCCCGCAGCGCGGGCTCCCACCGGCCCGACTCGATCCGCGCGGCGGCGCCCAGCTCGTCCAGCAGCTCGGTCATCTGCTGCGACGCCTCCTCGATCATCCCGAGGTAACGGCCGGTTCGCTCGTCGTGCTCCTCCATCCGCGTCAGCGTGCGCGCAAAGCCGTAAATCGTCGCGAGCGGCGTGCGCAGGTCGTGGCAGGCGAGCGAGACGATGCGGGGAAAGCGACTGTCGTCCATCGGCGCGCTACGGTTTGTACCCGATGGCGGGAACCCGGACCGACTTGACCCTCGACCTACAGGCATCGACGCCCGACGTCCAGCTCGGGCTGACCCGGGCAGGCGTGACCGGCGTCCAGAAGGCGATCCGCATCCGGCACGAGGGCCACGAGAAGACCTTCGCGGCCGAGATCTCGTGCACGGTCGATCTCGATCCCGCCCAGAAAGGCGTCCACATGTCGCGGTTCCCCGAGCTGTTCGGGGAGGCGATCGACGCGGTCGTGATCGGCGAGGCGTTCCTCGTCGAGACGCTCGCTCAGCACATCGCGGCGCACATCGTCGAGCGGCAGGGCGCGCTCCGCGCCGAGGTGCGCATCGAGGCGCAGTATCCGCTCGAGCGGCGCACGCCAGTCACCGACCTCCCCACACAGGAGATCGCGAAGCTGATCGGGATCGCCGCCGCATCGCCGCAGAGGGTGCGGAGGGTCGTCGGCGTCGAGGCATGGGGCATCAACGCGTGTCCGTGCGCGCAGGGTCTCGTCCGCAACTCGGCGGCCGGCCGCCTGCTCGAGGCGGGCTTCGCCGACGACGACATCGAGCGCATCCTCGAGCTCGTACCGCTCGCGACGCACAACCAGCGCGGCAAGGGGACGCTGCTCGTCGGCACCGAGACGCAGATCAACGCAGAGCACCTCGTCGAGATCGTCGAGCGCTCGATGAGCTCACCGGTCTACGAGCTGCTGAAGCGCCCCGACGAGCTGTTCGTCGTCGAGCACGCGCACCTGCAGCCGCGGTTCGTCGAGGACTCGGTGCGGTTCGCGCTGAAGGCGACGATCGACCGGTACCTGGATCTGGCCGACGCCGACTTTCTCTTCGCCCAGCAGCTGAACCTCGAGACGATCCACCGGCACGACGTGCTGGCGGAGCGGACGGGCACCGTCGGCGAGGTGCGCGCGGAGCTCGCGGGGCAAGTCGCGGCGCAGCACACCGAGCTGCGCGACTGGCTCAGCGCCTAACGCTTCCGAAAGATCGCCCGCGCGCTGACGTGGAAGTTTGTCTTCGGCCGGCACGTCGCGACGTGAACCTTCGCGCAGTCGCCTGTCCACGACGTGAACTTCCATCCTCTCGCCGCGACGGCGCGCAACGTCAAGCTCGACCCGGCTGGGAACGTCTTGGAGCACTTCGGCACGCACGTGACAGTGCCCTTGCCTTGATTGCCGACAGCGACAGGAACGCGCGCCGGCCCGAACGTCGCGGTCACGTTGACGGCATCGCCGAGTGTGACAGCGCAATCGGCGCGACCGATGCAGCCGCCCGTCCAGCCGACGAAGCGGTTCCCTCGCGCAGCCGTGGCGAGCAGCGACGTTTGCGAGCCGCCGTCCCACTGCGTCGTGCACGTCACTGTGCAGGCGACTCCCGGGACGACGCTGGTTACTTCGCCGGCGCCGGCGATCTTCACCGCGAGTGCGACCACCGGTGCGGCAATCAGGTGCAGCCACGACGAGTCTTGGATGTCGTCCCAGCTGCCCGAGTGGCCGTAGTAATCGTCGTGATTGACGTCGAGGACGAGCTGGCTGAGCGGAGCGCCGGAGCTGACCGGGTACAGGACGTCCTGAGGCGAATCGCACGGATGACCGGGGTCCGCAACGGCGCCGAGCGGATTGTTCGCGGCGGTACACGCGTTCGGCGCACCGGCCGGTAGCGCACCGAGCGCGTGGAGAAGTTCGTGGGCCATGATCGCGTCGGTAGGAACATCCGGGCAGCCGGCGAGCCACATCACGGCGTACGACGGACCCGACGAAAAGCTGCCGGCGCCGGTACCGCAGACATCCGCCTCCACGGACGGACCGTCGTAGTAGACGACGTACTTCTTGAAGAGGTTCGCGAATCCCATCGTCTCCAAGTCGGTCGTGAGCGTCTGGAAGGCGGCGCTCGCCCCGACGAACGACGAAGCCGGCTGCGGCAGCTTGGCGAACGAGATGTCGACACACACGCCGGCCGGGAACACCGCGGTGTCGACACGCGGCACGCGAGTCGGATCCTGGCCCAGCCACCATCCAGAGATGGACGCGAGGTCGTCCGCCAACCTCGGCGCCCCGGCCGCGAACGTATCGGCACCGTCTGTCGGCACCGCCCAGATCGCGTGGATCTGAGCTCCCGTCGTCGCGTCCGGGCGATCGGCGGCGGACTCGCCCGAGCCGCACCAGCCGGCCGCAAACGCCCCGGGCGCACCCCAGAGCGCGCCCGCCACGACGAGAAGCACGAGGAGCCTACGCACTCGCAGGTCTCCGAAGCCGGAACCGGTGCTCGGTGCCGGCGCGGAGGCGGCGCAGATTGCCTCGGTGCAGATACAGGATCGCCGCGGCGGCTCCCACGCCGAAGACGACCACCGACGTCGGATAGCCGTACGCAGCGGCCATCACCGGCAGCGAGATGCCGGCGACGATCGACGCGACGGACGCGTAGCGGAAGAGCACGAAGGTCACGAGCCACGCGAGCAGCGCGGTCAGCGCGACCCACACCGCGACGCCGAAGAAGACGCCGCCGCAGGTCGCGACCATCTTCCCGCCCTTGGCGAACCGCAGGAAGAGCGGCCGCCAGTGGCCGAGCATCGCCGCGGCACCGGCGCAGATCCCGGCGAAGTGCGAGACGAACAGCATCCCGAGGAGCGCGGGCACGAATCCCTTCGTCACGTCGAGCAGGACGACCGGGACACCGAGCCACCGGCCGTACGTCCGCCAGACGTTGGTGGCGCCGATGTTCCCCGAGCCGACCTTGCGGATGTCCTCGTGGCGGATGAGCCGCACGAGCCAGTACCCCCACGGACAGGAGCCGAGGAGGTAACCCAGCACGACGACCGCCGCGAAGGTCATTCGCGGCTCAGGGTATCGCTACTTGCGGATCCCGTACTTCTGCACCCAGTCGTTGATCACGTCGTAGTCGAGGTTGTCGAAGAACTTGTCGATGTACGACGCGCGGTCGGTGCTGAAGTCGATGAAGTAGGCGTGCTCGTAGACGTCGAGGGCGACGAGCGCCGTCGCGTTCCAGACCGGGAAGGCGTTCTGGGCGTCGCCGATGTAGTTGAAGAGCCGGCCCTCGTCCCAGTCGTATGCCGTCCACGCCCAGCCGCGGCCCGCGAGGCCGGTCGCCTTCAGGTCGGCACGCCACGCATCGACCGAGCCGAAGTCACGCTTCACGAGGTCGGCGAAGAGGCCGGCAGGGTCGCCGCCGATGCCACCGAGGTGCTCGAAGTAGATCTCGTGGTTCTTGATCCCGCCGATCGCGAAGGTCAGGTCGACCTTCAGCGAGCGGAGGTCCGAGTAGACCTGGTTGGCACTCGAGAGATCGACGCCGTCGAGCTTCTCCAGGATCTCGTTCCGCTTGTTGACGTACCCTCCATAGAGCTTGTAGTGCGCTTCGATCGTCTCCCGCGAGATTCCGTCGAGCTCCAGGAGCGCCGGCTTCAGCGCGCGGGCAGTGATCTGCTCGTAGGTGGTGGCCATCGGTCTCCTCGTTCTGTGATTCCCGGGTGCGGCGCGGAGCATATCCTCCATGCACCAGTAACCAGAGGAGGTACGCGGTGCCATACGAGCTTCCGGAGCTCCCGTACGCATACGACGCACTCGAACCGACCATCGACGAGCAGACGATGCGGATCCACCACGGCAAGCACCACCAGGCCTACGTCGACAACCTGAACAAGGCGCTGGACGGGACGGAGTGGGACGGGCGCCCCCTCGAGCAGGTGCTGGCGAACCTGTCGTCGCTCCCCGACGACAAGCAGGCGGCCGTCCGGAACAACGGCGGCGGGCATGCGAACCACTCGCTCTTCTGGCAGATCATGAAGCCGGGCGGCGGCGGCGACCCGTCGGGCGCGCTCGGCGAGGCGATCGGCGACACGTTCGGCGACCCGGACCAGCTGAAGGCGGCGATCAACGACGGCGGCGTCAAGCGGTTCGGCTCGGGCTGGACGTGGCTCGCCTGGGACGGGACGGGGCTCGCCGTGTACTCGACCGCGAACCAGGACAGCCCGCTGCTCCAGAGCCACGTGCCGCTCCTCGGCATCGACGTCTGGGAGCACGCGTACTACCTCCACTACCAGAACCGCCGTCCCGACTATCTCGGAGCGTGGTGGGACGTCGTCAACTGGGACGAGGTCGGCCGCCGCTACGAGGAGGCTCGCGGGTAGGCGTTACTTCTGGCGCCAGTTGAGGACGGGCGAGATCCCGCCGAGCAGCCCGGCGCCGGCCGAGTTCACAGACATCGCGAGCCGGAGCTGATTCAGCCCCTTCGGGAGGGTCAGTGCGACGCGCGCGGCCGAACGGCTGTTCAGCTGCACCTTCTTCAGCGTCACCCACTGGCCGGTCGCCGTGTTCCAGCGCTGGAACTGGACGTCGCGCCCCGCGAGCCCGTGCCCGCCGTAGGCGTGGATGATCCAGGCGCCGTTGCGGCCGAGCGAGAGGCGCGGCTGCACCTGCACCGTGGTCGGCGTCGCGAACGCGCCCTTCCAGGTCGCCTGATACGTCGTGAGGATGCCGGGAGCGACGTCGAACGAGAACGCGCCGCCGGTCGTCGTCAGGACGACCGCGCGCTGGATCGCGTTCGGCATCGGATACGGCTGGTAGAAGATCGCGACCTGCTCGCCGGCCGCGTGGTTCGAGACGATGCCGGAGAGCGTCAGCTTGTCCCCGGCGACCACGTACTTCACCGAGGAGGTGAGCGTCAGGGTCGGCGGCGCGCCCTTCACGACGATCGTGCCGCGGATCTTCGGGTGCAGCTCGTCCTTGTAGGTGTAGGTGCCCGCAGCCCTGAACGTGAACGAGAAGGACTGGTTCGTCTTCAGGATCGCCGACACGAAGGAGCCGTTGTCGGCATAGACCTGATGGTGGTCGTTGTCCTTGTTCACCCACTTGATCGTGTCGCCGGCGGTGACGGTCACCGACTTCGGCGAGAACGCGGAGCCGTAGATCCTGACGGTCTTCGTCGCCGCCGCACTCGCGGGGCCGGCGCCGACGAGGGCTGCGACGAGCACCAGGGCTGCGATGAAGGTGCGCATGCCGGTGTTATGACGCATGGGACGGCTTCCGTCACGCGAACCGCGCTCTGTTTTACTGGCGCCGAGCATGGTTTTACAGATGGACAACAAGCGGGCGCTGATCGCGGGCGGCACGGGCCGGGTCGGCCGTGCGATCGCGGCGCGGCTCGAGTCGGAAGGCTGGCGGCTCATCGCCGCCGGCCGGCCCGACGGCGACCTCGCGACCGTGGCGGGAGCGCGGGAGCTCGTCGCGACCGCGGTCGAGCGGCTCGGCGGTCTCGACCTCGTCGTCGACGCGGCGTCGGACGGGTTCGTCCCGAAACGGGTCGAGGAGGTGACGGAGGCCGACTGGGATGCTGCGGCGGGCGTGACCGCGAAAGGGACGTTCTTCCTCGCGCAGGCCGCAGCGCCGCACCTGCGGGAGAGCCGAGGCGTGCTGATCGTCGTCGAGGACGTGGCCGCCTACCAGCCGTGGGTCTCGTTCGCCCCGCATTGCGCCGCCAAGGCGGCGCAGGCGATGCTCACCCGCCTCCTCGCGAAGGCGCTCGCGCCGGAGGTGCGGGTTTGCGGGGTCGCGCCCGGGCCGGTGGCCGTCGACGAGGGCCAGGAGGAGCGGCGCGCCGCGGAGACCCTGCTCGGCCGGATCGGGACGCCGGACGACATCGCCGGGGCCGTCTCCTACCTCGCCGGAGCCGGCTTCGTGACCGGCACGACCCTGGTCGTCGACGGAGGCCGGCTCCTGCAATCCGGGAGGCGGTCTTCTTCGTAGATCATTTTTGTGGCGATGGCGTTATCACTGCCTAGGATGCTGCCCGTGAGCACAACGGACGGTGAGTTGATCCAGCGCGCGGCGGGCGGGGATCGCTCGGCGTTCGAGCTCCTGTACCAGCGGTACGCACGACCCGTGTTCGGCCTCGCCCTGCGCCGACTCGGTGATCGCGGCCGCGCCGAGGACGCGGTGCAGGAGACGTTCGCCTCGATCTGGCGCTCCGCCGGCACGTACCGTCCCGACCGCGGGCCGGGAGCACCCTGGCTGTACGCCGTCGCCCGTAATGCGATCGTCGACCGGGCGCGGAACCGCACCGAGATCCCGGCCGACATCCCGGACGAGCCCGCCCGCGAGGCGGGCCCGGCGGAGCTCGCCGAACAGGGATGGGTGTCGTGGCGCGTGCACCGCGCGCTCGAGGAGCTGAACGAGCGCGAGCGTGAGGTGATCTCGCTCGCGTACTGGAGCGGGCTCTCACAGAGCGAGGTCGCCGAGTTCCTCGACATCCCGCTCGGAACGGTCAAGACCCGGACGCGGGCCGCACTGGCGCGCCTCGCGGAGATCCTCGGAGACGAGTTCCCATGAGTTTTGACGACATCGTCGGAACCGAGGGCCTCTCGGTTGAGGAGGAAGCGAAGCTCCGCCGCGTGCACGAGCTGCTCGTCGCGGCCGGGCCGCCGCCCGACCTCTCGCCGGACCTCTCGCTGCCACCCGTCCCGACCGACGAGGCCGACCCGCCCGAGGTCGCGTTCCTGCTTCGCCGCCGCCGTGGGCGGGCGCTGGTGCTCGCGCTCGCGGCGACGCTGGCCGCGTTCGTCGGCGGCTACGCGTTCGGCCACTCGAAGGGCAAGCCGTCGGCGTTCACGTCGATCCGGACCGTCGCGATGCACGGGCCGACGTCGAGCGCGTCGCACGGCGTGATCAACATCGCCGAGAAGGACTCGGTCGGCAACTGGCCCATGCAGGTCGAGGTGAGCGGGCTACCGGAGCAGACGAAGTCGTCGTACTACGAGCTCTGGCTGACGCACAACGGCAAGGCCGTCGCGCCGTGCGGCTCGTTCCGCGTCAACGCGAAGACGACGCGCGTCCGCCTGTCGGTGCCGTACGCCCTCAAGAACTTCGACGGCTGGGTCGTGACCTCGCAAGGGCCCGGTCGCGACGGGCTCGGGCCGGTCGTCCTGACGACGTAACGGATTGGCCGGGCTCTGTGCCTGTTCGCGTCGGGGCTCGTGCTGCAGATCGACCGTTCGTCGCGACCGCTCCTCCTCCAGCCGGCCTAGGCGTCGAGCCGCGAGTCCTCGAGGTCGATGTCGCGCTGCACGCGCTGCGCCACTTCCTCGGTGATTCGGCCCTCGTTGCGGAGCGCGCTCACGGCCATGCGCTCCGCCTCGAGCAGTTCGCGCCGCAGACGCTGGTAGAGCACTGACCGCTCCTCGGCGCCGTCGTCGTCGTCGCCGGTGAGCCGCGCGGTGAAACGATTCGTGCGGAACCGGTACTGCCCCCGAGCACGCTCGAGCGAGTCGTCGTTCGCCCAGCCTTCCTCGGCGATCTCCTCGATCCGCGCAAGTGCCGCTTCAGCCGCCCTGATCCGCGCCTTGGAATCCTCGCGCTCCGCACCCCCGTCGTCCTCGATCCCGATCAGTCGCACAAGCCCGGGCAGCGAGACGATCGGCGCGATCAGCGAGACGAGGATGACGACGAACGTGACGAACACGATGACGTCGCGCTGTGGGAATCCGGTCGGGAGGGCGAGCGCCGCCGCGAGCGACACCGCGCCGCGGACCCCGCCCCACGCGATCACGACCGGCGCCTGCCACGGCGGGTACGGGTCGCGCTCGCGGATGCGTCGAAAGAGGAAGCGCGGGACGTACGTGAAGATCGGCACCCAGACGAGCCGGATCACGACGACCGTCGCGACGACCAAGACCGCCTCCCCGATCAGCGTCGACGTGATCGCAAGCCGCGCCGCGATCAGGTGCAGCTGCAGGCCGACGAGCGCGAACAGCAGCGCGTTGACGAGGAAGACGAGGATCTCCCAGAACGCATTGCCCGACAACCGCGTTTGCACGCTGGTCAACTCGGGCGTGTACCAGCCCATGTAGACGCCGATCGTCACCGCGGCGAGCACGCCGGACACGCCGAGCGCTGATGCAGGCAGGTACGCGAGGTAGCCCGAGAGGAGCGCGATCGCCACCTCGGTCGGCGGGTCGTCGACCCGCTTTCGCACCTGCCGCACGACGAACGCGACACCGAGCCCGACGCCGATGCCGCCCACCACGTTGAGGACGAGATGCCAGGAGGCGTCCCACAGCGAGAACGTCCCGGCAACCGCGGCAGCGACCGCGTACTTGTAGAGGACGAGCGCGAGGCCGTCGTTGAAGAGGCTCTCTCCTTCGAGCACGGAGACGACGCGCCTCGGCAGGCTCAGCCGTCGTGCAACCTCGGTGGCGGCAAGTGCGTCCGTCGGTGACACGATCGCGCCGAGCGTGAATGCGCCGGCCCAGCTCAAGCCCGAGATCACGTGGTGCGCGACGACGGCGACACCGAGTGTCGTGACGGTCACGAGCCCGAAGGCGAGCAGCGAGATCGGCCGCAGGTTGTGACGCAGGTCCCGCAGGCCGGTGAAGAACGCCGCCGAGTAGAGAAGCGGCGGCAGGATCGCGACGAGCACCAGGTCGGGCGGCAGCTCGATGCGCGGGAGGCCCGGGAGGAAGCCGAGGAGGAGCCCACCGCACACCAACAGCAGCGGTACGGGCAGCCGACGCATCGCCGCGGCGACGAGCAGCGCGCCGAGCGCGAGCAGGAGATAGAAGAGCGAGAGCTCGTCGTGGGCGGTGAAGCGCACCGCCCACGACGATAGTTCTCTCTAGTTAGGCAGCGTCGGCGAGGTCTTCGTTCTGCGCGAGCTTGCGCAGGGCCTCGGTCTCGATCTGACGCACGCGCTCGCGGGTCAGGCCGAGCTGCTTGCCGATCGCCTCGAGCGAGGCGGGGCCTTCGCCGACGAGACCGAACCGGAGCTCGATCACGTCGCGCTCGCGGTCGGGCAGCATCGCGACTGCCTGGCGGACGGCCAGGTCGCGGAGCGAGGCCGAAGCCTCCTCCTCGGTCGACGGGCCGGTGCCGGCGATCAGGTCGCCGAACGACGCGTCGCCGTCGTCGCCGACGGGCATGTCGGTGGACGCGACCGCGCGCGCGGCCGCGAGCACCTCGTGCACATGGTTCAGCGGCAGCTTCGAATGCGTCGAGATCTCCTCGGGCGTCGGGTCGCGCTCGAGCGTTGCCACGAGCTCGCGGCGGGCACGTGCGACCTTCTGCTCACGCTCGACGACGTGAACCGGGATGCGGATCGTGCGCGCCTTGTTGGCGACGCCACGCTGAACCGCCTGCCGGATCCACCACGTCGCGTACGTGGAGAACTTGAAGCCCTTGCGCCAGTCGAACTTCTCAGCCGCGCGGATCAGGCCGAGGACGCCCTCCTGCACGAGGTCGCCGAGCGTGATGCCCTGCGTCTGATAGCGCTTCGCGATCGAGACGACGAGGCGGAGGTTGCAGTTGATCATCCGCTCCTTCGCCTGCAGGTCGCCCTTCTCGATGCGCTTCGCCAGCTCGACCTCCTCCGCGGCGGTGAGCAGCGGGTAGCGGCCGGCCTCGTTAAGGAACATCTGGAACGAATCGGTTGTGTAGAGGCTGGTGCCGATCGAAAGATCGAGTACGGGCTCGTCCTCGTCCTCCGGCTCGGGCGCGATGTCGTGCGCGGCGA